>DATDNF010000061.1:0-68442 GCA_036518435.1 Geobacteraceae bacterium | reverse complement strand
CACATCGAAAGGGCGCAGCATGCTGCGCCCCTACGGAATGTATTGCCGGCTTCTCTCGGCGCTGTCGTGCGTTCCTTCAAATCCGCCTGCTCCAAACGGATCAACGAACTGCGCAACACCCCGGGCCTTCCGGTCTGGCAGCGCAACTACCACGAGCGGGTCATCCGCACCGACGGGGAGCTGCACGCCCTGAGGGACTACATCCACAACAACCCCGCCCGCTGGGAAGAAGACCCCGAAAGGTACCAGGACATGGAGACAGCGGGAAACGACCGGGAGCCGTTCCGGCGCCTCATGGAGATCGTCGAGCGAAGCGGCGTCCCGTTCTCGCTTCATGAGCACCGGGCTACGCGCACGGTGGAGGAGGCGGAGCAGAACCTCTCGTTCGAGGTGGCACGGATCGTCAAGACCGTGGCCTTCCGCACCCGGAGCGGCGGGATCGTCCTGGCCGCGGTGCGGGGGATCAGGAGGGTGGATTACGCCCGGCTCGCGCCCCTCGTGGGGGTGAACCGGCGGGACCTGGCGGCGCTCTCGCCGGAGGAGGTGCGGGAAGAGCTCGGCGTCGAGCCGGGAAGCGTCTCGCCGCTGCCGCTGCGGGACGATGCCCTTGTCCTCATCGACGAGGACGTGCTGACGATCCTGCCGACGCTCTACTGCGGCATCGGCCGTAGCGACCGGACCCTGGAGATAGCCCCTGACGCGCTCGTCCGGTTGACCCACGGGCGGGTCGGCGGGTTTTCGCGGGAGGGGAAGTGAGGTGAAATTTACATTGATTTTTTCCCAGTCCTCAATACACTGGAGCAAACAGGTACCCCTACTGTGGAGGCCAGGATGGAAAGAACTCGCCAGTACGGGCGATAGCGCCGGGACAGATCCTGGACTAATCTGGAAAGCGCAGTACCGCTTCACTCAACACAGGTTAAATCAGAGAGCGGAAAACAGGGAGCTTGAACGTAGAAAATAAGACCTAAATGAAGTGCTTAGAGGGGAAATAGGCCAGTGGAGCGGTGAACCGCCAGCCGTTATACAAAATGAAAAAGTACAATCAGTCACCCACTCTATTGTTTGCAGCGCCTCTAACCTGGGTTGCTTTGGTCGGAACTGCCAAGTTATTGGAAAAAACGGCTTGGGGAAGCAGCGGACATCCTTCGAACGCCTTAGTTATCTCTATTTGTTTAATTCTTGGTGCCCCTTTATTCGGGATATTGGGAATCATATATGCACTCACTGCTAAAATGCACAAATCTCATGCGAAGACAATTTCAATACTGCTGAATCTTTTGATTGTTGCTGTAGGTATTGGATTTTGTGTGTGGTGGTTCAAATGAATTGCATACAACGCCCACTCCGTTAGGGGAATCATGAGAATAATTGCCAAAACATTTCTCATTGTGTTAGCTATTTCACTAGGTGGGTGCGCCAGCCTGTATGCAACATTTGCCAAAAACGAAAAAAAACCAAATGAACCCATAACTTCTGAGTCATGGGTTTACACTGGAGTAAAAACCGATGGAATGCTTCTCGCTTTCTCCATATATTGCATAGGTGGTGGCCATGGCTGCGGTGATAATACAAATTGGCTATTCATCGGATCACCGCTAATGATTGCTGATGTACCTCTTAGTCTTGTTGCAGATACCATTTTTCTTCCCTATACCCTGCATAAAGAGCACAAAAGTAGGGAGGAAGCCCCTTAACACTTATAAGGCCCCGGTCTGCCAAAGGCAAAAAGTCGAGCATAGAGCCGAGCAGAGGGGTCTGTCCTTGAAAGTAGAATGATCTTCTTCGCCAGCGGCTTTCGGAAAAACCTTTGAGGTAAGACATCCGCGCCATGAATCACCTGCACCTCACAACCATCTATCTCGTCGGCAGCACCCTCGCCTTCGCGGCGTACGGCTTCGACAAGGCCGCAGCCATCGGGGGAGCCCGGCGCATTCCGGAGGCATTCCTGCATCTGCTCGGGCTCGCCGGCGGCTGGCCGGGCGCCCTGGTCGCCCAGCGGGTTTTCCGCCACAAGTGCCGCAAGGTCTCTTTCCAGGTCGCCTTCTGGACCGTCGCTGCCCTGAACTGTGCGGCCACCGTGTGGCTGCACTCGGTTGCCCCGTAGGGAGGTCCCCCCATGAACTGCTCCGCATCCAATGTATCGCCGCCCGCAATTCGGGCCGTTCTCTTCGATTTCGGGGGGGTGCTCGCCGGGGAGGGGTTCCGGGACGGGCTTTTTGCGCTGGCGAAGGCCCAGGGGCTCGATCCCGAAGAGGTGCACCGGATCGCGCTCGACACGGTCTATGACTCGGGATACGTGCTCGGGCGGGGAGCCGAAGCGGAGTTCTGGGATCTCATGCGGCAGCGGACCGGCATCAGGGGGGATGACGGGAAACTTTCCCGTGAGATCCTCTCCCGCTTCATCCTGCGCCCCCGCCTGCTGGATGCCGTGCGGAAGCTCCGCGAATGCGGCGTAATCGCCGCCATCCTGAGCGACCAGACCGACTGGCTGGAGCGCCTCGACAACCGGCTGGACTTTTTCAGGGAATTCGACCGGGTCTTCAACAGCTACCGCACCGGCAAGGGGAAGCGCGACCCGAGCTTTTTCGACGACGTGGTGAGGGAGTTGCAGATCGACCCCCACGAGGCGCTCTTTATCGACGACATGCCGGGGAACGTCGAGCGGGCCCGCTCACGCGGCCTCCAGGCCCTTCTGTTCGAGGACGAGGAGAGCTGCCTGGCACAGCTCGGGAACAGATGCGGCCGCGGGGGAAACCGACAGGAGAAAAGCCGCTGAAAGAACCGGGGAATACGGTGTGGCGACCGCTGCGAACAAGACTCAGGCCGCCCGGACCCGCACCCCTTCCAGGATATCTCCGTACTTTTGATCTTCATTGTAAATGTGGTAGACGAACCAGTCACGCAGCAACTGCACTATGCTTTTGGCCCGCGGCACCTCCCCGGAAGCATAGGCCGACCGAAGAAGAGCAATCTCCTTGGCAAAGAAGTGGTGCATGGCCCGGTGCCTCTCCAGGTCGGGATACCGCATTTCTTCCATGAGCGCCTCCTCCGCCTTCAGGTGCTCTGCGGCGTAACGGGCCAGCTCTTCGATGGCGGGGGCGACGATCCTGTCTCCCTTCCTTGCCGCAATCGCCTCATCGAGTGTCTCCATGAGAGATACGAGCCTTCGATGATGTCCGTCCATCCGGTCGTTCTTGACGCTGAACTTGTCGCTCCAGGTACATAGTGCCATGGGAACGCTCCTTCCTGAAAAGGACGATAGTCGTTTACCCATCTCCAGCAAGGAGGATGCCAGCACCACTACCACGCAACATATTGATATTTGAGGTGTTTTACTGAAAACCCGGCAAAGGAGTCCGCGCAAAAACTGGACAGCGGGAGGGGAAAACCCCCTCCTGGCGCGACTAGTAAGGCTCAGGAGGGTGCTCAACGGGTGAACAGGCCGCAAAACAGTCCGCACGGTTTCCCTTGTGCAGCACTTATCCCGGCACGTACACCACGTATCCCCGGGAGGGAGCGGCGAGCTCCGCCCACCCCTCGCCGTCCGTGCGTGCCTCCGGCGGCGCCGCATTGCTGTCCCGCCCCCACCAGGCTTGGGGAACGAGCCGCGAGTTAGGCCAGCGGGTCTGGACGCGCCCGCTGCTCCCCTCCCCCAGGTTGTTGAGGACCAGCACCAGCCCCGGCAGGGATTCATGGCCGTCGCGCTGCATGACGTACATGTTGTCGTCCACATGGAGCAGGGTCGTGCCGCCCCCCGCGTACTCCTCGTGGACCTTCACCAGCCGCTCGATCCCGCCCGGCTCGCCGGGAAGCGCCAGACCGTAGAGGAAATAATCCTTCCAGTAGACGCAGGGATACCCCTCGTGGGTGAGGATCACCGCGTAGGCGAGCATCTTGTCGCTTGCGACCTCGGGGGTACCGTCACCCCCGAAGTCGTGGTTGTCGACGAAGGTGACCGCCTCCAGCGGACGGTCCTTCATCAGCGTCCCCCCCTCGGCCAGCCGGCGCAGGCTGAAGCCGTAGGAATCGCACATTTCCTTCAGCCGGTAGCGCAGCGGGAAATCGAATGCCCCCGCATGGTGGGACGACCAGCGGTTGACCGAGTCGAGCCAGCTGTCGATGAATTCGTCCCCGGCCCAGCACTCGCCCACCCCGAAGATGGTGACCGCCGCGTCGTTCCTGCGGTACTCCAGGTCGTGGAGCGCCCGGATCAGCCAGCCGCCGAACCCCTTGACGAAATCGTAGCGGAACCCGTCGAAGCCGATCTCCTCCACGAGCCACTTGGCGTGGGTGAGGATCTCGCCGCAGACCCGGGGGTTCTTGTGGCAGAGGTCGGGCATGTCGCCGAAGGTCGGGTCGCTCTGCTCCTCGTAGGGCGAGGGGTGGAAGCAGGTCCAGTCGCGGGGAAAGCGGCCGCTGGCCGGAGTGAACCTGGTCCATCTCGGCTGGCCGAGGATCGGGTTGTCCTGCTGGCCGTCCGCCCCGCTGTTGTGGTTGAGGACCAGGTCGGCGTAGACCTGGAGCCCGTAACGGTGCGCCTCGTCGATGAGCGCAGCCAGTTCCCCCTGCGAGCCGAACCAGGTCTTCACCGACCCCTTCTGGTCATGGCTCCCCAGGTCGAAGTAGTCGTAGATGTCGTACCCCATGGACATCCCGCCGATATTGGCCGCCTTGCTCGCCGGAGGAAGCCAGAGGGCGGTGAATCCCGCGGCGCCGACCTCCTGGACCTTGCTCTTCACACAGTTCCACCACGCGAATTCCTTCCCCTCCCGTTTCGGACAGTCCCAGTAGAACGCCTGCAGCATAACGCCCATGCGACACCTCCCCATGCGGATGTATATACGTTCCGGATATTACTCCGGCAATTAAACATGACAACCCTGCTGTAGGGGCGCTGCTTGCCGCGCCCTGATTGGGCGGAGCAAGCGCCGCCCCTGCCTTGAGATATTTAATTGCCGCCGTAATGATATCAGCGGATGGCAGTGCATCAATACAGCAAGCCGTTTCCCTGAATCCGTGCGCCAAGGTAGCTGGCAAGCCCTGCCCCTCCCGCCTTCATCACCCGGTCGTGGTTCCAGGCGAAAAGCCCGCGCGCCAGCGGTGCAAGCAGGTTCATCCAGACCCTGGTGGTCCGCACCTGCCAGTCGTATTGCACCCGGGTCGTATTGTCCCCCTGCTCGGAGAGGGTCCAGCGGCCGACCCCCACCAGATCACCACGCGCCACGCCTTCCAGGAGCACGGGACGCTCGATTCTTGTCACCATGATCTCGAACGTCAGCCGGTAGGGAAGCACGCCCCGCCACCGGTAGCGGTGAACCGCGCCGATACCCGCGGAGTCGCCGGGGGCGATCTCCGTCACGCTCTCCAGGTATGGCCACCACTCCGGCCACTGTTCGCTTGCGACGATGGCATTCCAGACCGCCTCAATCGGGGCCTCCAGGGTCCAGACCGTTGTAAAGACGTATAGGCTCAACGACCCGCTCCACCCGCTTCACGGCAAAGGCGCCTCGCGGTCAGTGCCTCTTCTTTCACCGCATACTCCCGCAAAGCCGTGGTGGCGTGATATACTTTCCGTAACGCATGCCTGCATAGTGCGCAAAGCCCTGCCACAAACGAGGAGGCCGCCATGGTCACGGAGCTCTTTGTCATCTGCGACGCTGCCAACGATTCCCACGGCAAGCTGAATATCCTCGGAGCGTTCGACATGATCGTGGCAAGCGAATTCCCCTTCGTCCATCCCCACTGTACTATTGTACTGCGGCAGAGGTATGATCGTGCGGACAGCCCGGAGTGCAAGGTCAGGCTCATCCTCTGCAATGCCGCCGACGACACGGTGCTGGCAAGCATCGATACGGTGCTGCAGCATGGCGGCACCGACAACCCCACCTCGACCGCCAACCTGATAGTCAACATCAACGCACTGCGCTTCGAAAGTCCGGGCGACTACTCGGTCATCCTTCAGATCGACGGCATGCCGGCCGCGATCACGCCCCTGTACGTCCGCCACGCCCAAACCAAGGCATAAGGCGGACGAAGGCGGCAGATCCGCTCTCGGCATGAGCACGGGGGACGGCTGAACAGTGCAGTTCTGCCGCCCCCCTCACGTGCTGTTCCGCGCCCACTCTATCTCCTCGTCCCCCCGCCCCGCGGGGGCGGGGCAATCATTCCGCCTCCGGACGGGGGAGCTATGGTCCTGCCGTCGGCGGGTGGCCTGACCGCCTCTCCGCCGCGCGGAGACGGTGCAAACGTCCTGCCGGCGGGCATACGTCCGGCCCGGGGGCCGTTAAATATCCGCTCGGCGCTGCGCGGCACACCCGTCTGGATGAAATCCCGGGGCCGGGTCACACCGATGCCGGCAAAAGTCTTGCCGCTGAATCGCGCCGAGGGGTCGACCCGGAACATACGGTGGGTTCTGAGGTCGTTGAAGTGGTTGGTGATGATCACGACCCGATTGTTCACGATGACTATCTTGTGAAAATCGCGCAGGATGAAGAACCCGGGAAACCAGAAGTCGGCCCACCAGAACGGACAGGGGACCCAGGCGTACAGGTAGTAGTAATCGGGAGGCGGACAGTAGTAGGTGACCACCGGCGGCCCTTCGCCGGTATAAACGTTGTTGACCACCGCCGGGTTGGGGTAACCCTCGCAACTCGCGGCGGTCGGCTGGTAAGGCTGGGCTGCGGTGTACGGCTTTATCGACAATCCCAGCCCGGCAGCAACCCCGGCAAACCGCTTCAGGGCCTCATCCCGGGGGAGGGACATATTGCCGGCTGCCGCGGCACCCTCCACCGCCGCCTGCACCTCCGCGACGATATCGGGGGTCACCGGGTAGTCGGCGATCCAGCCGTTACGGGGCGCGATGCCGGCCTCGCCGAGCCGGCTCTCGGCCTCGACCTCGTCCTCGCCCGTGCCGAGGCCGAGAGCGAACTCAAGCTTGGCCGCGAACGTCCCTTCACTGACCAATGGCTGACCGACCGGCGGCGCGTTCGATTTCGCCTGCCCCGACTGGGCATGGGAGAGCGCCGGCAGAGCGAGCACGAGCAACGAAATTACCAAGATCCTGACCGTTGCCACGGAAACGCTTTTCATGACAATATTTCTCCTTTCTGCTTCGTAGCTGATCAATTCCCGAATGAGGGTGCATGGCGTTGTTGTGCCAGTCGACGTTTGTCCCGGTGCTGCCGCATGCTGCATCACCGGGGAGCCCCGGCGGCTGCCGGCACCCCTTTGCGGGCGGACTTTTCCCGGTACATCCTTGCGTCGCCGAGCTTCAGGGTATCGGCGAGATCTTCCGCCTTCTCCGCCGTCGCCGCACCCAGCGAGATGCTCAAGGTAAACTCCCGGTTTGCCGCATTGGCGTCGCGCTCCATGTCCCGGACCCTCTGCACCGCTTCTGCTGCTGCATCGGCATCCGCTTCCGGGAGGAGCACCGCAAACTCGTCGCCGCCGATCCGGGCCACCACATCTTCGGCACGGAATGCAGCGTGGAGAACCTCGGCCGCTCTCTTCAGCAGCCGGTCGCCGGCCTCG
The DNA here is from genome assembly GCA_036518435.1 of Geobacteraceae bacterium. Lineage (GTDB taxonomy): Bacteria > Desulfobacterota > Desulfuromonadia > Geobacterales > Geobacteraceae > JAMPXD01. Next base: position 60,909 of record DATDNF010000061.1, on the reverse strand, counting down.
TGTCCCCGGCTGTCGTTGATGGGCTTGAGGCCGTCCAGGTCGGCCATGATAATGCTGACCGGAAAGTGCCTCCCCCGCGCCAGCCGCTCCAGTTCTTCGTCGAAAAATGCCCGGTTGTAGAGGCCGGTCAGTATGTCGTGGCTGCTCAGGTGGCGCAGCTGCGCCTCCGCCTCCCTGCGGGCGGTGATGTCGCGGGCGATGCCGGTGGTCCCGGTCACCTCACCCCGGTTGTTGAACACGGGTGTCTTGATCGTCTCCACATAGAACATACTGCCATCCAGGCCGGCAACGGGCTCCTCCACGCATTTGCGCGCCCCCGAGCCCATCACCTCCCGGTCATCCGCCTGGTAGCGCGCCGCCAGCTCCGGCGGACAAATGTCGTGATCGGTCTTGCCGACCAGCTCTTCGGGCCGCATCCCGACCAGGCGGGCCAGCGGCTCATTGACCGCGATGAACCGGCCGTCCCGGTCCTTCAGCCAGGCGATGTCGGGAATGTTGTTCAGAATCGCCTGTTGCTGGAGGAGCAGTTCACCGATCGCCTCCTCCGTTCGCTTGCGCGCGGTTATGTCCTCCTGGACGGCGATGAAGTGGGTGATCTCACCACTGTCGTTCCTGATGGGGGAGATTGAGGAGACCGTCCAGAACAGCTCCCCGTTTTTTTTCCTGTTGTGGAATTCCCCCTGCCATTCGCCACCGCCGCCAATCGTCTGCCACAGCTGCCGGTACACCTCAGCAGGCATCTCGCCCGATTTCAGGATACGCGGATTTCGGCCGATCGCCTCGGCAGCGGTGTAGCCGGTCAGGTCGCAGAATTTGGGGTTGACGTAGACGATGCCGCCATCCGTGTCGGTGATGACCACCAGGCTCGCGCTCTGTTCGACAGCGCGGGAGAATTTGCGCAGCTCCTCCTGCTTCCTCCGGAGGCCATGCATCATGTCATTGAAGGCCGCGGCCAGTTCCTCGATCTCGTCCCCGCTCCTGATGCGGATTTCCTTTTCCGCAGCGTCGTTCTCCGACACACCCCTGATATGCCTGGTCAGCATGTGCAGCGGCTTCGTGAAGACCATCATGATCAGCCAGACTACCATGATGGTGAAAATCCCCCCGGCAACCGTCGCCATGATCGAATAGCGCGTGGCCTCCCGCATCGGTGCGTACGCCTCCTCCTGCGGATAATTGGCCGTCACGATCCAGTTGGCCGTTTGCAGGTGCCTGACGGAAGTAAGGGTGTGCAACCCCCGGGAATTGACCATCTCCCCGGTGCCGTCGAATCCGGCGATCGCCTTGTCGAAAAGCCGGTTGGCTCCCGGCGGCTCGTCCCGCAGCAGTATCCGGTTCCGGTCGGGGTGCATGATGATGGTCCGGTCGGCAGTGAAGATGGAGATGTAGCCGGTCTTGCCGATCCTGGCCCGGCCATGCGCCCCGAGAAAATTGTCGCGGGTCAGGTCGATGCTCCCCGCCAGAACTGCCACGATTTTCCCGTCGCCATCGAAGATGGGCGCGGTGAACATGACCGCGGGATGGTGGTGGGGCTGTGACGAGAAGTACGGATCGGAGAGGTACGGCTTGCCGGTCTGCATGGTTTTCCGGAAATAGTCGCGGAAGGAATAGTCCGTGCCCCGGCGGCGGGAATCGGGATGCTCGGCGATCAACCGTCCTGTCGGGGAGAACAGAAAGATGCCGTTGTCGAAAAGTGCCTGGAGGGTCGGCCGGCTGTCGAGAAAGTGCCTCGCCAAAACGGGATCAGTGGCTGCTTCAGTGGGAAAAGCCTTCGCCACGCCGATGATTGCCAGCTGCTTATCCCGGATGGTATCGTCGATGTTCCGCGCTATTTCGGTGATCAGCTCGTACTGCTGGTCGGCAATGGTCTCCTTGAACCGTTTGTCGAAGTGGGAGATGTTCAGAAACGCCCCGCCGGTCATCAGGACGATCACCAGCAGGGAAACGGCGATGGACATCTTTGTTTTCAGGCTGAAGGATAGCATGGCACTCCATCGCTGGGCGGTCAGCGGATAATGGCCCCGACGCCGATGCCGGAACGGACCAGCGTCGGGCGCGCAGTGGACGAGGAGCAGCGGCCTCTTCTTAAAAAATACCACATCTCCGGGAAAAGACGACCGGCAAATTGCGGTTGCGCCAGGACAAGCTGCGCTCCCGTTTTTTTCCGGTATACTTTTGACAGATCGACACTGCTCTTCTCGTGCCGCCGTGTCGCGGCGAAGGAGGCTCCATGAAGGAAACCAGATTATCCATGCCCGAACTCGCTCTCATCGCCGGCACCCGCGCCATGCTCGGGGGCGGGGTTGCCCTCCTGCTCGCGGACCGGCTCAACAAGGAGCAGCGCAAAGCCGTCGGCCTGACGCTGTTTCTGGTGGGCGCCGTCAGCACGGTTCCGCTGGGGATCTTAGCGCTCGCCAAGAGACGCTGAGCTCCTCCTGGGCACACGAAAAAAGCCCGCTTACGCGGGCTTCACAGCTCATAGGACCACCGGGGATATTCGTAACGCCGGCAAGGGGCCATGCCCGGCGCCGGACGGCCAGAAGGCTACGCCGAGCCGGTCAGCATCTTGATCAGCACTTCCTGGTAAACCTCATCGTCCAGAAAGTAATTCCCCTGATCGATGGTATCCATCGCCTCGACACATGATCCATCGATGGCATTTTTTGTCGCAAAGCCTCTGGCACCAGCCCTCAACGCTTTGGTAACATGGTCGTACGTGGCACTCGCGCTGAGAACGAGAATCTTTGCCGGCGGGGTAAGACGTTTCAGCTCCCGCATCACACCCATACCGTTCATATCCGGCAGATGATAGTCCATGATAACGAAGTCAGGGACCATCTCCCGCGCCAGTTTCATTCCTTCCTGGCCGCTCCCTGCCTCTGCCACGAAACGGTACGTCGAGGTCCGTTCCACGAGTTCTTTCAGCCCCTTGCGAAATGCGGGGTGCTGATCGATTATCATCACACTCTTCCTGTTCTCCATGATACTTCGCCTCCCGCGATCCTTTTGTGAAACTCCCATGCGTTCGGGCCGAAAGCATTCCATCACACCGGCAACAACACCGCAGCAGTCATATGTGTGCGCTCTACGCAACGACGACATCCAGTGCGTACATTAACATTGTTTTATTTATTCATATATTTATATTATATACTATATAAATTATTATTACCATCATAAAATTATTTTATCCGGCGCCATATCGGCGAATCATCTTTCGGACAGAGTTCCGCACCTCCTTTGCTTTCGGAAAGGCTGTGGTATACTGGAAACAACGGCCGGCTGCCGACTTTCCCGGCCATCGAAAATATTTTTCCGGAGGCAACTCGATGAAAAATGAAATACTCTCATTAACCCTTGCGGCTGCGATCATTTCCGGTTGCGCCCAACCCATGACGAGGACCGAAAAAGGAGCGGCAATCGGGACCGGGGTCGGAGCTGCGACCGGCGCGGTAATGGGTCAGGCCATCGGCAGAAATACCGGCTCTACCCTAATCGGTGCGGCTCTCGGCGCGGCAGTCGGGGGAGTGACCGGCGGCCTCATCGGCAATTACATGGACAAGCAGGAACAGTCCCTGCGCGAAGCCATGGCCGGGATGGAGGCTGCCAACGTCAAGCGGAACATGGATACGCTTGCCGTTACGTTCAAATCCGACTTCCTATTCAGCGTCAATTCGGCAACCCTCCACCCGGGCGCCGCAGACGAAATAGCCCGGGTGGCCAAGGTACTGAACCAATACCCCCAGACGAGCATCACGGTGGCCGGCTATACCGACAGCACGGGAACGGAGGAGCACAACCGGAACCTTTCCGAGCTGCGCGCCAAGGCGGTCAAGAATGCGCTCATCGATCAGGGGGTCCTCGCCAATCGCATCGCCACCGTAGGTTACGGCAAAAGGAAACCGATTGCGGACAACAGCACGCCGGAAGGACGGCAACTGAACCGGCGGGTGGAAATCCTGATAGTTCCGCAGCAGCAGTGACGCGGGATGTTTCCGGCACCGAAAGGTAGAACCATGAAAAGATACTTCGCTATCCTCATGGCAGCAGCCCTGCTCTCCCCCGCCTTTGCAGCCGCCGGAGACCTCGCCCCCTATTCGTCCCTGATCGTACGCGGTTTTTCGGCGGACAAGGCTCAAATCGCCAACGTTACGCCCGATGTGGAGCAAACGTTCTTCCGAATCCGCCGGGAGATGGTGGAGGCACTTGCCGACGGACTCGTTACGCAGCTGAAGGGGAGCTTTCCGGCAGTCAGCCGGACGGGGAAAAAGGGAGAGAATGCAGGGAGGATAGCCGTCATCGAGGGAAACTTCACCGCCATCGATGCGGGCCGGCGAGGATTGCGCATGTGGATCGGCTTTTCGGGGACCGCGTCCGCCACCCTTCAGGCAAGAATCATGGACGAGAGATCGGGGAAGTTGCTGGCGGTCTTCGAGCAGGAGCGCTCCGCCCCCCTCGGCTGGGCCGGGAGCGAACAGGTCCTCCTCCAGATTACCGGCAGGCTGGCGCAAGATCTGGCGGAGTTTGTGAAAAAGCTCCGTTGAGCGGGTCGCGGCTGACGCTCCCCCTCCTTGAAGAGTTTGTCCGAACCGTGTATAGTCCTCCCGACATCATCGGGAGGCCACTATCGTGAAGAAGATACCCTGCACATTCATGCCGCGGATTTTTGTTTCCCTGGCCGCGCTGCTCATCCTCTCCCTACCCTGCGGCGCCGATACTGCCCCTCCCGCAGGCCGGGAAGCGGCACCGCAAGTGGCATCCAGCGGCGGCTGCGCCCCATGCGCAGCGTTCAACCGGCTCAACACCCTGGTGCGCGACGGAGGAGTCCCCCGGTCGGAGACGAAAGAAGAGCTCCTGCGTCTCCTCCCCGCCATCAGGGCTTACTACTACGCAAACGGCGGCAAGGATTACGGCCCGAGCGAGTGGGTCTTCCCGCTCAAGGGTTACACGGTGCTGGCAATCTCCGGCAGCAAGGGACACGGCTACGAGCCCCGGGGGTACGACTTCTTCGACGGCAACCGGCACCGGGCCCACCCGGCCCTCGACATCTTCATCCAGGACAGGGACCAGGACCAACGGGACGACCGGACCGGCGCTTTCGTGCCGGTCCTCTCCCTCACCGGCGGCATCGTCGTTGCATTGGAAACCACATGGGAACCGGGGAGCGGGCTGCGGGGAGGGAAGTATCTCTGGATCTACGATCCGGCTTCGGACGCCTTGGTCTACTATGCCCACAACCGGGAACTCACGGTCAGCCTCGGCACGATCGTCCGTCCCGGCGACCAGATCGCCCTGGTGGGAAGGACCGGCTTGAACGCCTACAAAAAACGTTCGCCGACCCATCTCCACATCTCCTGTTTGAAAATCGGGGACGGTGCACTGGCACCGGAAGATCTCTACCCGATCCTCCTCCGTTGCAGGACGCGGTGAGCGGTCTTGCTCTTGCGCCGAAACGCTACGGACGCAGGGGCGTTTTAGCCTCCAAAGGAGAACCCATGGATTTTCTCACCATACATGCAGCAGTGAGAGACGACTACATAGGGGTCATCACCCTGAACCGCCCGGAGAAACGCAATGCCCTTTCCATCAAAATGCGGCAGGAGATCTCCGCCTGTCTCCACCGGTGGCTGAGCGACGACAGGGTCGGCCTGGTCGTCATCACAGGGGCGGGACAAGCCTTTTGCGCCGGCTTCGACCTGGAGGAATTCCGGCAACAGGAGCTTTTCTACCAGATACTGGAATCCTCGACCCGGTACCACCTCGATCTCTGGGGCTTTCCGAAACCGACCATCGCGGCGGTGAACGGGCCGGCCGTGGGAGGGGGGCTCGACCTGGCGGCCCTGTGCGACATCCGCATCTGCGCGGATACAGCCTTTTTCGGCCACCCCGAGGTCAAGTTCGGCGCCCCTCCCCTCTTCACCCCGCTCCGCTGGATCATCGGCGACGGGCTGGCAAGGGACCTCTGCCTGACCGGCCGGCGGATCGATGCCCGGGAGGCGCACCGCATCGGTCTCGTCAGCGCGGTGGAAGAACAGGGGCTTCTCGCGGAACGGGCGCTCCAGCTCGGCGCGACCATCCTGGAGGCGCCCGGGGATACCCTTCACTTCGCCAAGAGGTTCTTCACCGACAACGCGGGTAAAGGATTCGAGGAATCCTTCCGCAGGGAGCACGACCGGGCGTTTCGGGAGGTTCTCTTCAAAAAGATGACGCCGGGTTGAGGGCCGGGATCACCGGCAGACCTGGTTTCTCCCCTTGTGCTTTGCCCGGTAGAGCGCCTTGTCCGCGGACCGTATCACCTCGGACGGGCTCTGACCTCCCTCGCTTTCGGCAACGCCGATGCTGACAGTGACCGACACCGCCACTTCCCCTGCCGCGCCGCTGCGCATCTTTTTCCCCTCCTCCGCCTTTTTCGGCCGGTCCGGGCTGCGCAACCAGAGCTTGTAGCCGGCGATGGCCTTTCTCAGCTCCTCCAGATGAGGAATGGTCTCCGCCCCTCTCTTCCGGGGGAAAAGGATGGTGAACTCCTCGCCGCCGTAACGGAACGCCTTCCCCCCCCCACGTACTCCCTGGATCTTGGCGGCCACCATCTTGAGGACCTGGTCCCCCACGTCGTGCCCGTAGGTGTCGTTGAAGCGTTTGAAGTGGTCCACATCTACCATGGCGACCACGTACTGCCGCCCCAGCCCCATGAGCTGCTCATTGAGGGCGCGCCGCGACTGGAGGCCGGTCAGGTCGTCGCGAAAGGCCATGTTGTAGCTGTCCTGCAGAACGCTCAGGGCAAGGATAAGGGCAGCGGACGCGACGAACGCGAGGGATGCGTCCGGCGTTGCCTGCCGGCCACAGACAACGGCGACGGCTGCCATGGCGCCCAGCAGCCCGCTGTCGATGTGGGACTGGCGCTTGAGTACGCGAATGGCCATCAAGAGGGAACCGGCGGAGATAACGAACAAGGCCGCCTGGGGAAAGGGGAGGCGGTCGAGGAGGGGGGACACCATGAACTTTCGGGCCAGGAACTGCTCCACGCCGGTGTAGTCGTAGCGGACAAACCAGGCGACCAGCGCCGACTGGGCGGCGAGAAAGCCGAGGCGGAGCCTCCCCCCCAGGGTCAGCACCCCCCGCTCCCGCATGAAGCAGAGCAGGGTGATGTTCAAGGGGAGGAGCAGGGAGAGGGCCAGGAAGATCATCCTGCCGCGGAAGTCGGCAAGCCCGTTCTGCAGGTAGGTGCTGCAGCTCCAGGAAAAGATCGCCAGCAAGAGGAGCACGAAGAAGACGCGGCTGCGATGGAAATGAAGACTCAGGAACATCCCCACGGCGATGGCGGTGAAAGGAAGATAGGGAAGGATCTCCTTCCAGGGGGGCGGAAGGAGCGCAATGCGGGGCATGCCGAGATAGGCCGCAACCAGCAGGACGGCAGGCATGGCAAAGATGGTGAGTCTCTTCACGAAAGCGCCGATCAACTTCTCCTCGAAAATGCCGGGGGGCTCGGTCGCAGACCGGATGGCAGTACCGGACGAAATAACTGTTACTGAGGTTCAATACACCCTGACACGGCCGGGTGTCAACAGAATATAAACAACACTCTTTCCCGCTTCCTGCCTTGACAGGCAGAGACCAAGGGATTATCATCGTTTCCATTACATATCGCATTGGAGGTACCATGAAAAGAATGTCGTCGTTGATGCTGTTCGCGTTCCTGCTGGCTTTTTCCCCTCTCGCCCTGGCTGATGAAAAACCGCTCCCCAAGCCTGACGTTTTGACCGAAGAGGCGATATATACCGCGCAGCGCCTCTCCACGTACGACACCCTCATCATCAGGGACATGAAAACCGATGGCGCCGAATATTCCCGGGTGGATGACGAAGAAAAAGTCAAGATAGAAGCCATGAAACCGCTGCTGATCAGAACGATATCCGAAAGCCTGGACATGGAGCTGAAAGCGAGGAAACTCTTCAAGAACGTCCTGAAGAACGAGGAGCCGAAAGGGAAAGCCATCATATTCGAGGGGGCAATCACCGAATTCAACGCCGGGAGCAGGGCTCTCAAATTCTTCGTCGGATTCGGCGCGGGGAAGGCGTATCTCAAGGTCAAGGGACGCCTGATCGATGCCGAATCCGGCAAGGAACTGGCGGTTTTTGAAGACCGAGAAACCGGTTTCAAAGGGGCCATGAGCCTGGAAAGCTATCAGGATCTCTTCCCCCACCAGGCGAAAAGCCTGGGTGAAAATATCGCCAATTTCATGCAAAAACTCTACTGATCCCTTATTTCCGGCACTGCCGAAACACCAGGGGGCAATGCCCCCTTTTTCATGGAGAAACGCGTGGAATACACCGTCACAAACCTGCTCTGGGACACTACTCCGCTCTACCCATCACCCGCAGCACCGGAACTGGAGCGCGACTTCAGCGAAGGAGCCAGCCGGGCACAGGCGTTCCGGGAGGAATACCTGGGGAAGATCGCTTCTCTGAACGCGGGCGGACTGAAAAAGGCGCTCAGGGACTACGAGGCGCTCGAAGAACTGATCGTCAAGCCACAGCTGTACGCCCACCTCCTCTTCTCCGCCGACAGCGGGGACGATCTGCACAAGACCCTCTCCCAGCGGGCGGCGGAGTTCGGCAACCAGATGAGCAGGGAACTCCTCTTCTTCGACCTGGAGATCATGGCCATCCCCGACGAGGCGTTCGCCGGGCTGGCCGGGGAGGCAGAACTGGCCACCTACCGGCATTACCTGGAGAGCATCCGCAAGTTCCGCTCCCATACCCTGCCGGAACGGGAAGAGAGGCTTTTGAAGCAGAAAGTACTGACCGGTGCAGAGGCTTTCTCCCGCCTGTTCGACGAGCTCTCCGCCTCTTTTACCTTTCGCCTGGCGATGGACGGAGAGGAGCGGGATTTCACCGGCGAGGAACTCCTGGGGCTCCTCCACCACCCGGACGCGGAGCTGCGGGAGCGGGCCTTTTCCACCTTTCTGATGCGCCACGAGGAGCACGGCATCGTCTACTCGGCTGTCTTCAACAACGTCGCCCTCGACCACGCCCAGGAACTGGAGCTGCGCGGCTACAGTTCCCCCATGGAGCCGACCAACATCGGCAACGAGCTCTCCGTGGAAACCGTCGGGCGGCTGATGACAGTCTCCGAGGAGAACTACCCCCTGGCCCGCGACTACTTCCGGCTCAAGGCACGGCTTCTCGGGCTGCCGCGGCTGAAGAACAGCGATATCTATGCGCCGCTCGCAGAATCGGACCGCCGCTACACCTTCGCCGAGGCGCAGGAGCTGGTCCTGGAGGCCTACGGCAGCTTCAACCCCGCCTACCGGCCTATCATCGAGGCGTTCTTCGCGGAGCGCCGCATCGATGCCCTCCCCCGCCCCGGCAAGGGAGGCGGCGCATACTGCATGGGGATGACCCCGTCGCTCCCGCCGTACCTCCTCCTCAACTTCACCGGCAACCTGCGGGACATATCCACCCTCGCCCATGAGCTGGGGCACGGGCTCCACTTCGTCCTGGCCCAGCGGCAGACCATGCTCAACTACCACGCCCCCCTCCCCCTGGCGGAGACCGCATCGGTGTTCGGCGAGATGCTCCTGACCCGGCTGTTGCTGGAGCGGGAGAGCGACCCGCGGGTAAAGGTCTCGCTCCTCTGCGCCAAGATCGAGGACATCATCGCCACCACCTTCCGGCAAAACGTCCTGACCCGCTTCGAGGAACGGATGCACCTGGAGCGGCAGGGGGGGCTCCTCACCTCGACGCGCCTCGCCGACCTCTGGTGGGAGGAGAACGCCAAGCTGTACGGCGACGCGGTGGAGATGATCGAGCCGTACCGCTGGGGGTGGAGCTACATCTCCCACTTCATCCACGCCCGCTTCTACTGCTACTCCTACACCTTCGCCGAGCTTCTTGTCCTCTCCCTCTACCGGACGTATCTGCGGGAAGGGACGGGCTTTCTCCCCGCCTACGAGGCGATCCTGGCAAGCGGCGGCTCCCAGTCGCCGGCAGATACGGTGCGGCCTGCCGGGATAGACCTGGATGATCCCGGTTTCTGGCAGAGGGGGTACGATGTGCTGGCGGAGCTGATCGGGGAATTGAAGGGGCTTGTGGGGGAATGAGTTAGAGAGAGGTTCATCTTCTCATCCGGAAATCCTTTTACCGGTTTTTCTTCCCCCTGCATCGGCGAGCGCATGAAAACGGAGCGCCATGTCGGGCCCAGTGGCCTGGCCGGTGGCCTCTTCCTCGTGCTTGAAGAAAACGAAGGCTCTCTCCCACTGTTGCGAACGGATCCGTTCCATCCATTGTGACAGGTCGGCCTCCGTATAATCGGAACGGCGCAAGCGCAGGTACCCCCATGCCGCCGTGGCGATGATCTCATGGGCCGGATTCTCGTCAGCATCCGCTATGCACAGGCTGCATCCCCTTTCGCGGAGGATCTCCGGCAATCCCGCATCGAGCCAGGTCGGGCTGCGGAACTCGAAGGCGCAATGTACACCGTCGGGAATCAGGGGGAGAAACGCCTCCAGCACCGGAAGGTTGGCGCGAAAGCTCTTGGGAAACTGGAAGAGGACCGCCCCCAGCTTCCTGTCCAGAACCGACAGGGTCCTGAAGAAGTACGCGGTTTCCTCGTCCACGTTCCGGAGCTGCTTCAGGTGCGTGATGACCTGCGGCGCCTTGAGCGCGAAGGCAAAACCGTCGGGGACCTGTTCAGCCCAGGATGCCAGGACCCTCTCGGTGGGCATGTGATAAAAGGTGTAATTGATCTCCACCGCGCCGAGGCGCTCCGCGTAGAAGCGGAGCATCTCCTTGGGGGAGATCTTTTCAGGATAGAATATTCCCTTCCATTCCTTGTACCCATACCCGCTCGTACCGACGTGGATCTTCATGGTTCACGCTCCTTCCCGCACCACTTCGCAGGCGGCCTTGTCCTCGCGCAGCCGCAGAAAAACCGGGTGCCTCATGACGGCATCTTCGGTCCACCCTGAAAACGCGACCTCGCAGACCAGCTCCGGCCTCAGCCAAGTGGCGGGCGTATTGGTCTTCGGCGCCATCTTAAAGGGGCATTCTCCCTGGATCAAGGGGTCCAGTTTTTCGCGGATTTCCTTCAAATCTTTCGCGGCAAACCCGCCCCCCGAATGGCCGATGTACACCAGTTCCTCCCCTGCGAACAGACCCAGGACAAGGGCGCCGAAATGTCTTCTCCCCCCTCTCGGCTGCGTGAACCCCGCGATCACGCACTCCTGCGTGCGCCGCGTCTTCACCTTCAGCCACTGCCGGCTCCTTCTCCCCATCCGGTAGGGGCTCAGGGCATGTTTGGCGATTATCCCCTCCAGCCCCTTCTCTCTGACGACCTGGTAAAACAGGACCCCATCCTTCCATACGTGATCGCTGAACCGTATTTTCGGGGAGGAGGGGAGAATATTCTTCAGGAGCTCTTTTCTTCTGACCAGGGGGAGGCTGGTCAGGTCATGCCCCTGGAAGTGCAGGAGATCGAAGACGTAATAGAGAAGGTGGCCGCCGCCGGATTTCCGGTAATTCTGCAACATCTGGAAATCCGGATGTCCCCGCTCGTCCACGACCACGATCTCGCCGTCCAGAACGGCCTCACACCTCAGCTTCCGCAGGGCGTCCACGATGGGAAAATACTTCTGGTTCATCGAGATCAGGTTCCGGGAATAGAGCGCCACGTCTCCGTCCTGGACCTCGGCGACGGCCCGGTACCCGTCCCATTTCATTTCAAAGAGCCAATCCGGATGGTCGAACGGCTCCCTGACCAGGGTAGCAAGCATAGCTTGAACTGCGTGCGGCATCGGTGCAAGCGGCGCCTCCCGCAGCGCTTCGCTCTCCAACGCTTCACGGAGACGGATCCGGTCTATCTTCTTCTGCCCGGAAGGCTTCCCCGGCTTGGCCCTGAACACATCCTCCAGGGTCCGGCCGGACACGACGGAACGGTTCTCCGCGAGGATGTCCGCTCCGGTCGCGTAGCGGTCCTTTTTCTTCAGAAGGAGCCACGACTTCCCGTCCTTACCCGTTTTCACCAGCGCGAACTCCCCCTGAAGCTTCCCCCCTTTCAGGACGAACTTCACGTCCCCCTTTTTCAGGCCGTCCAGGAGAAGCCGCTCGTTTTCGACCCTGTCCCGTGCGGCAGGGTGGCGGTAAAAACCCCGGTCCCAGATGATGACGCTCCCCGCGCCGTAATTCCCTTCCGGAATGACCCCCTCGAAATCCTTGTAATCGAAGGGGTGGTCTTCAACCATCACTGCCAGTCTCTTCACGGCAGGGTCCAGCGAGGGCCCCTTGGGGACGGCCCAGCTCTTGAGCACCCCTTCCAGCTCCAGCCTGAGGTCGTAATGGAGGGCCCTGGCCGCGTGCTTCTGGATGACGAAGACGAGCAGGTCCCCTTCAGTGCCCAGGTCCGGTCGCGGCTCCGGGGTTTTCCCGAATCGCCGTTTGGATGCGTATTCCTTAAGTCCCATGGCGGAAAGTCCCTTGGAAAACCATAAAACCGGTTTCACGCGGATCGAAGCTGATAAAATTCGGATAAAGGCGGATCAAGCATTTCAAATGGTAAGATCAGATTCTTATCAGATTTTATCCGAAGTTATCCGCGTGCATAGGCTTTTACGAATTCTAGTTACAGATGGGGAAGCCGCTGTTGTTTAAGCAGCACCTCATGAAACAGGTCCCCCATCGTTTCCGCCCTGCGCACAGCCTCCGCATGGATGATCTGAAACTTTTCCGGGTCATCCTCCCCGGCCAGATGCTCCAGTTCCCGCCATTCGAGCGGAAACGAAACGAACGGCTTTTCCCGGGCCCGCAGGGAATAGACGCAGATCATCGTTGCCGCGGCGTCGTTCTGGGACCAGTTGATGAAGACCCGCCCTTTCCGGGATTCCTTCGCCATCCTTGCCGTCACCAGGTCCGGGTAGTTTTTCTGCAGGATCACCGCCACGGCCTTAGAGAATTGCTTGGTGCCCTCGAAGGTCGTCTCCGGGCGGTTCAACGGGACGTACACGTGGAGCCCCTTCTGGCCCGAGGTTTTGACGCAGCTCGTGAGCCGCAGCCGGGAGAGGAGGTCCCTGAGTATCAGCGCCACCCGGGCGCAATCCAGGATGCCCGCCTGTTCGCCTGGGTCCAGGTCGAAGACCATGGCGTCGGGCGTTTCGGGGGAAGCAGCCCGCGCCAGGGGGACGTGGAGCTCGATGGACGCGAGGTTCTCCACCCATACCAGCGTCGCCAGGTCGTTGACCAGGCAGGCCGTCGTCCGCTCCCCGTCGTCCCGGCGGACCTCGGCCGTGTGCGCCCAGGCCGGGCGGTGGGGAGGGCAACGCTTCTCGAAGAAGTAATCCTTGTCCACCCCTTCGGGATAGCGCTTCAGGGTCAGTGCCCTGTCCTTCAAATGGGGGAGGATGAAACCGGCGATCCGGCGGTAGTAGGCCAGGACGTGGGCCTTGGTGAAGCCATAGGAGGGATAGAGGTCCTTTTCAAGGTTCGACAGGGAGAGCCGTCTCCCGGCGATCTCTACGACCTTTCGGCTCACCGGTTCTTCTTCACTTTGCGCATGACCTCCTCCAGCGCAGCGATCAGGTCGGCCGGCCCCTCTCCCTCTTCCGCCTCCACTGCGGGGGCCTCCACCGGGGCTTTCTCCTTCGCCTTCCTCTTCAGGAGATCCATCACCTTTTCCCGGCGCTCATCCGCGTATTTTCCCGGGTTGAAGTCTCCCATCATGCGGCTGATGCTCTTCTTTATCCGGCCCTTATCTCCGGCTGCAGGCGTCTCTTCCTTCGGCTGGATATCATCGTCGGGGAGCACGTCCTCGCTGTAATGGAGGGTGATCAGGGCCAGCACCCCCTCTCTGCTCTTGACCGCTACGAGATACTCGCGCTCGGCCAGCACGAATTTTGCGAGGCCGGCCCTGTTCGTCTGGCGCATCGCCTCGGCCAGCAGGCGGTACGATTTTTCGCCCCCCTTCAAAGGGACCAGATAATACGGGTGGTCATAATAGATCGGGTCCACCTCATCCATGTCGATGAACTCGACGATCTCGATCGTGCGGCTCCGTTCTGGCGACACCGATTCCAGCTCCTCGTCCGTTATCGGCAGGTACCTGTCGGGGCCGATTTCATACCCCCTGATGATCTCCTCGGAGGGAACCGCCTTCTCCTGCTGCGGGCAGAACATCCTTCTTACAAGGGGAGAGTAATCCTTGCCGTGGAGCAGGCGAAACGAGATACGGCCGGGCTCTACGGCCTTGACCAGCTGTACCGGAATCGCCACCAGGCTGAAACTGATCGTCCCGCTCCATATCCCCTGCACAGCCATTTGATTCCTCCTGCTGCCGTACCCTCCCTCGTCCCTTTGGGCCCTATGGGTCCTCTTAGCTTAAGAGGGGGACCACTCTCCTCACCTTAAAGGCAGGGAGGGGTTATGAATTTATGCGACTTTCTTCAGGCTCGCCTCAAGGGCCTGGAGCAGCTTACCCGATGCCGTGGGCTTCAGGAGTCGCGGGCGGAGGACCGCGATCTTTTCTCCGCGGGCCTTGTTCTCTATCAGCCTGTGCAGCTTTTTCTGATGCTCGTTCTCGAATTTCTGCGGCAGGAAGGGAGCGGTCAGCTGATTGATCAGGTCTCTCCCGATTTTCAGTTCCTTTTCGGACAGAGTAATTTCGGGCAGCCCAAGAGACTTCACCGGGATCACCTCATCGGCATACCGCAGCGTGTTCAGGCGAAGGACCTTACCGCGTGCCTGCAAGGCCCCGAGATAGGAGCGCTTTCTCATGGTCCAGGTGCAGATGCCTTCTGCGTCCATCTCCTGCAAGGCCCCGACCAGCGCGTTATACCCATCCAGCGCCATATCCGGCTCCAGGTAGTAGACGCGATCACGGAAGATGGGGTCGATCTGCGCTGTCCTTACGAATTCGTGGACTTCGATCAGCCTGCTGCCTTCGGGAGCGGTTTGTTCCAGTTCCGCCGCATCGACGATGATGTATTTCCCGTCCTCCACCTCGAACCCCTTGTCCTGCGCTTCCACAGGCACCGGTATTTTTTCGTACGCGCAGACCATCTGCTGGCGCAATCGCACCTGATCGCGCCTGTGCAGGAGGTGAAACTGTATCCGCTCTTCCTTGACCGCGGCATGCAGCTTCACGGGCACATCCGTACCCCCGAAATGGATAGACCCTTTCCAGATCGTTGTTCCCGCCATTGCATACCCTCCGTTCGGGGTTTCGGCCTAAATATGGACACGTTCCTTCATCATCAGCTCCAGGTCGTCGGCGTTCACCCGCGCTACCACATCCTTCTCCGTCTCGGCCCGCACCACCCCCTCCTCGACCCATTCCAGGATCAGGGCCTTCTCGACACCGAACTTCGACTCCGCCTCGTCCAGGGTGAACCAGGATTTTTCCAGTAGCATGGCCGTACCTCCTTGATCGTCATCTCACTCAATGTTAGTATACCCGTTATCGTGCTGAACACCATTGTGTAAGGGAAATTTCCCGGAAACAGTTTCACTGAAGAGTCATACGGAGGCCGCCAATTTCGGGAAAATATTTTGATTTTGCTTATAAGCCAAACGGCAGCAAAGATTTCACACAAAAAAAGGCCGGGAACCCTCCCCGGCCTTTTTCTCGGTACTATGCGACTGCCCGTCAAGCCTCCTGCCCGGCCTCTCGCTCCATCCTGCGGCGCCAAGCCCGCACCTTCACCAGGACCATGCCCATGTAGCAGCGGACCACCGGCGTGATGTAGAGGGTAATCGGTTTCTCCCTACCTGTTCTTATCGTAAAGCGAATCGGCTTCCTTACCGCTTATGGTTATCCCTTCCCGTTCAAGCAACGCCCCCGTGGCCCTCCAGAGGGAGACGATGGCATTGTTGTAATCGGTCACCGCCTGGATCTCGTTCCCCCGGGCCGTCACCAGGTTGTTCAGCTCGTCCAGGACGTCCTTGGTGGTTGCCAGCCCCACCTTCTGCTTCTTGATGTACGCCTGAAGCACCTCCTCCGCATAGGCCCGCCCCTTGGCCGTGACATCGAGCTGTAGGTAGCCGGAGCGGACCGCCCGCGCGGCGGTGCGGACATCTTTGGCAATCGACTCCTCCAGGCTCGCCACCTGGGTCTTCGACTGGTCCACCTTCAGCCGGCTCTTGATGTAGTCGTTTTTCGCCGAATCGTTGCCAATGGGGTAGGTCAGCTGTAGTCCGGCAATCCAGATCGGATATTGAGTGGAGCCGACCCGGTCCAGATCGCGGCTATAGGTATTGGCAAGACCGGTGAAGGCGGCGCTCCCCGTAAAGTCGAGCTCCGGCAGGGTCAGGTTTCTGGCCACCCGGGACTGCAACTCGTTGCTCTTGAGCGTTACCCTCTGCTGCCTGAGATCGGGGCGCGAAACGAGGGCGAGCTTGATCTCCTGCGCTTCGTCCACCGGGTAATTTCCCCGGAACGGGGTATCTGTCGGAACGATATCCGCCACATCGTTCAACTGCAGCAGGAGCCGCAGCGCATCCACCTGGTCCCTGAGAGCACGCTCCGCATCGATCAGGTTCTTCTGCTGGGTGGCCACGCCGAACTGGGCATTGAGAATCTCCATGGCCGGCAGCACGCCCGCCTTCACCTGGGCCTGGGTGTTGTTCAGGATGGTTTCGGCCAGATTGAGGGAGGTCTTCTTTACTTCCAGGTTTTCGCGCAGGCTGTAGAGCTGGTAGTATTGGGTCTTCACCTGGGATATGATATCCAGGAGCCGTGACTTGAACTGCTCCAGCGACCCTTCCTTGCTGAACCGCGCCACGTTGATGGCGAGTTCGGTGTTCTCCCTGCCGAAGTTCTTCAGCAGGGGCTGGGAGAAGCTGAGGGTGACGTTGGACTGGAAATAATTGTTGATCGCCCCCGGACTCCCGAAATTGTTGTGGTTCCAGCTGTTATTGAACGCTGCTCCGACCGTTCCGCCGGTCGGTATCAGCTGGCTGACTCCGGCGTTATAGGTGCTACTCCTCTGCCTGATAACCGGGGCACCACCGGAAACGAAGCTGTTCGCCGACAGGGTGCTGGAATCCTGGTAATTGGCGAGGAGGGTGAGAAGGGGGTTGTAGATCCCCTGGTACTTGTGGATGTCCGCCTCGGCCGAGGCCGGGTTGTACAGCTCCGCCTGCACGTCCAGGTTTCGCTCCACCGCCATCTTGATGGCTTCCTTCAGGGTAAGCTGGCGCACGCCTTCCTGGGCCGACGACTCGCCGGCGCAAGCCATGACGAGAACCAGTGCCATAAGATATCTCTTCACCCGCTGTTCCTCCTTAAAAGTCCGTTGAGCACCAGATCGACGCATCCCTCTGCCGTAAAGAGCGCTTCATCTTCGATCACCATCGAAACGACAAATCCCCGATGGGCGTTAAAGATCACCTTGGCCGCTTCATCCGCATCGCATTGCCGGAATATCCCCGCATCGATTCCCTTGCGGATGATCCCGGCGACAAGGTGCCGCCGTTCCCGGAAAAACAGTCTCTTTGCCTCGATCCCGAAGGAGAACCCCAGCTCTCTCCCCTGGAGAATGATCATTTCCTTATGCTTTTTCGCATAATCGATGCTGATCGTTATGAACGCCTCAAGGGATTTACGGGGATCGTCGATGTCTTGCAGCGCCTTGGAGGTGCAGTCGCGCAGACCATCCATCCACTCCTGCATCAGGGTCAGATAGAGATCTTCCTTGTTCTTGAAATAGAGATAGAGGCCGCCGACGCTGATCCCCGCCATTTGGGCGATGGTTCTCATGCTGGCATGGGTATACCCCTGCTCGGCCAGAACCGTGCGGGCAGCGGACAGGATGTTTCTCTTCGATTTTTCTACTGAACGCTTGTTCATGTGAACAATAGTTCACCAGTGGTACCATTTTGTCAAGGGAAATATTCCGCGACGAGTCTCAAACCATCACCTTTGTGGTACATTAGTTTCATGGGTGAAAAGAGGCCGCCAATCGTCAAGGAAAGTCCGTCTGCTCGGCTGACAGAAGAGTGCCTGGACGCATGGCCGACGACTATCGCCGAGGCACGGCGCATCCAGGACAGTTTATCTGTTGGGGTGACGATCTCCTCGCTCCGCACGCCGGTGACAACCGTGGCGGGGGTCGATGCGGCATTCAGCAGCGACAAGACGATTGCAGCCGCCGTCGTCCACGACCTGGAGACGATGTCGTGCATCGAGGAAACGTATCATGTCGCGCCGACCTCCTTTCCGTACGTGCCGGGATACCTGTCGTTCCGGGAGGGGCGGGCGCTCATCGCGGCACTCGCGGGGCTGCGCCGCCAGCCAGACGTGATCCTGGTAGACGGCCAGGGAATCGCCCATCCGCGGCGGCTCGGCATCGCCTCCTTCCTCGGCGTACTGCTAGCCATCCCCACCATCGGCTGCGCCAAGTCGCGCCTGGTGGGGGAATACCGGGAACCGCCCCATGGGAAAGGGAGCTGGAGCGAACTTTACCTGGCAGGAGAAATCGTCGGGGCCGTCCTGCGGACCCGCGACAGGACCAACCCCCTGTTCGTCTCGCCGGGCCACCTGATAACCCTCGCCGAGTCCCTGGAGCTGGTCCTGCGCTGCTGCACGCGTTACCGGCTCCCGGAACCGATCCGGCATGCCGACTCCCTCGCGAAAAGAATGAAAAGAGAGCGCGCAGCATAATGCAAAAAGGGCATCCGAGGATGCCCTTTTTGTTGCCAGTGTGGGGAAACAGCGGCTACTTCAGACGGTGCGCGTAGAGGGGGAACCGTTTCATCAGCGTGCTCACACGCCCGTTGATCTCGGCCAGCTTTGCCTCATTGTCGTGGTTGGCCAGGACCTCGGCAACGAGGCCGGCGACTTCCTTCATATCCGCCTCCTTCAGGCCGTGGGTAGTGGCCGCCGGGGTGCCGATCCGGATGCCGGAGGTGATGAAGGGGGAGCGGGTTTCGAACGGCACGGTGTTCTTGTTCACCGTGATCCCCGCGCGATCCAGGGCCGCCTCGGCGATCTTGCCGGTCATCTCGGTGCCGGAGAAGTCGACCAGCATCAGGTGGTTGTCGGTGCCGCCGGAAACCAGCCGGAAACCCCGCTGGGTAAGCTCTTCGGCAAGGGTTGCGGCGTTTTTGACGATCTGCGCCTGGTAGGTCTTGAACTCCGGGGCGAGGGCCTCCTTGAAAGCGACCGCCTTGGCAGCGATCACGTGCATGAGCGGCCCCCCCTGGATACCGGGGAAGATGTTGGAATTGAGGGTCTTGGCGAACTCCTCCCGGCAGAGGATCATCCCGCCACGGGGACCGCGCAGGGTCTTGTGGGTTGTAGTCGTGACGAACTCGGCGTGGGGAACCGGGCTCGGGTGCAGCCCCGCCGCCACCAGCCCCGCGATGTGGGCCATATCCACCATCACCACCGCCCCCACCTTGTCGGCGATAGTCCTGAAGGCGGCAAAATCGATGATCCGCGGATAGGCGGAGGCGCCCACCACGATCATTTTGGGCCGGTGCTCCAGGGCGAGGCGCTCCACCTCGTCATAGTCGATGGTCTGGTTCTCCTGCGAAACCCCGTAGGGGACGACGTTGAAGAACCTGCCGGAGAAGTTCACCGGGCTGCCGTGGGTCAGGTGGCCGCCATGGGAAAGGTTCATCCCGAGGATCGTGTCGCCCGGCTTCAGGACCGAGAAATAGACCGCCATGTTCGCCTGGGAACCGGAATGGGGCTGGACATTGACGTGGTCAGCGCCGAACAGCTCTTTCGCCCGCTCGATGGCCAGGTTCTCCACCACGTCCACGTGGTGACAGCCGCCGTAATAGCGCTTGCCGGGATACCCTTCCGCATACTTGTTGGTGAGGACCGACCCCTGTGCCTCCAACACCGCCTCGGAGACGAAGTTTTCCGAGGCGATCAGCTCCAGGCTGTACTCCTGCCGCTCGGTCTCATGCCTGATGGCCGTAGCCACTTCGGGGTCAAACGTTTCGAGAATCGACATCATTTCTCCTTCTTGCTTATTGAAAATGAAACGGGACCGTAAAGTCCCGTATTCAGCCGGTGCCATGCAGAGGATGCGCCTCTGCCGTTAGCCGCTACTCCCGGGAACCGGTGCGGTAAATCTCCCGCTCGATAGCGGCTATCTTGTCGAGCCTTCCCTGGTGCCGGCCACCCTCGAAGGTGGCGTCCAGCCAGGTAGCGACCATCTCCTTGGCCTGGGTTTCGTCGAGCACCCGGCCGCCAAGGACGAGGATGTTGGCGTTGTTGTGCTCCTTGGCCATCCGGGCCATGAAGGGGTCGGTTACGAGCGCGGCGCGCACATGGGGAAACTTGTTGGCCACGATAGACATCCCGATGCCGGTGCCGCAGAAAAGGACCCCTTTTTCCGCAGCCCCCGCCGCCACCTTGCGCGCGACCTTCTCGCCGTAGTCCGGATAATCGACGGAATTGCCGTTTTCGGTACCGCAGTCCTCGAAAGGTATCCCCCGTTCAGTGAGGAGTTCCTTGACCGCTTCCTTCAACTGGAGGCCGCCATGGTCACTTGCCAGTGCAATCATCGCGCTCTCCTAGATCTTCTTGAACAGAAGCGTGGCATTGGTGCCGCCGAACCCGAAGTTGTTGCTCATGGCATACCGCACTTTCGCGTCGCGGGCGGTATTGGGAACGTAGTCCAGATCGAGCTCCGGGTCTGGCTCCTGGTAGTTGATGGTGGGGGGAACGACCCCCTTCTCCATCGTCATCATGGTGAAGACCGCCTCCAGGCCGCCGGCAGCGCCGAGGGCATGACCGGTCATCGACTTGGTGGAGGAAACCATCACCTTTTTGGCGTGATCGCCGAACACGCTCTTGACGGCCATGGTCTCGTAAAGATCGTTCATCGGCGTCGAGGTGCCGTGGGCGTTGATGTAGTCGACCTCCTCGGGGTTGACCCCGGCGTTTTTGAGGGCCATCCGCATGCAGCGCGCCGCCCCCTCCCCGCCGGGAGCGGGGGCGGTCAGATGATAGGCGTCGCCGGTCAGACCGTAGCCAACCACCTCGCCGTAGATCTTGGCCCCCCGCTTCTTCGCAGCCTCGTACTCCTCCAGGACGACGATGCCGGCCCCCTCACCCATGACGAAGCCGTCGCGGTTCTTCTCGAAGGGTCGGGAAGCGCCCTGCGGGTCGTCGTTTCGGTCGGAGAGCGCCTTCATCACGGCAAAGCCGCCGATGCCGAGGGGGGTCACCGTGGATTCGGTGCCGCCGGCGATCATGGCGTCCGCGTCGCCGCGCCGGATGATCTGGTAGGCGTCGCCGATGGAGTGGGTGGCGGTGGCGCAGGCGGAAACCGACGAGATGTTCGGCCCCTTGGCGCCGTACTTTATGGAGATATGTCCCGGCGCCAGGTTTATGATCAGCATCGGGATGAAGAACGGTGAAATCTTCTTGTATCCCCCCTCCAGAAAGGCGGAATGGTACTTCTCGATGGTCGGCAGCCCCCCCAGCCCCGCTCCCACCAGGACACCGACCCGCTCCGCATTGGTTTCGTCGATCACCAGGCCGGAATCCTCCATGGCAAACTGGGCGGCACCGAGGGCATACTGGATGAAGAGGTCCATCTTCTTGATTTCTTTCTTGTCGATGAACTCTTCCGCAACGAAATCCTTGACTTCACCCGCTATCTTGACCGGCATTTCCGATGCATCGAAGCGGGTAATAATGCCGAGGCCCGACGTGCCGGCAACCAGGGCATCCCAGTTTTTCCGGTTTCCCGTCCCCAGGGGCGACACCACGCCGACTCCCGTCACCACAACTCTTCTCATAAAACAAGTCTCCTTGAAGTTCCGATTCACGCGCAACCGGGCAGCAAAGCAAGCTGAAAAAAAAGGGGGAGATCATCTCCCCCCTGGATCGTCCTAGGTGTGCTCGGTGAGGTAGTCGATCGCATCCTGGACGGTCTGGATCTTCTCGGCGTTCTCGTCGGAGATCTCGATGTCGAATTCTTCTTCCAGGGCCATGACCAGTTCCACCGTGTCGAGAGAGTCGGCACCGAGATCGTCCATGAACGAAGCCTCATTGGTAACCTGGGACTCATCCACGCCCAGCTGTTCGGCAACGATCTCTTTCACTCTTTTTTCTATCGATGACATCTTTTCTACCTCCATGTGGTTTTAACCTTTTCAGGTTTATTTTGAATTGCACTCTAGCTACATAACATGAAAAAAGAATTTTGCAAAAGATTTTTTACCTACATGTACATGCCGCCGTTTACCCCTATTACCTGACCGGTAATGTAAGCGGAGCGCTCCGCCGCAAGGAAGAGGACCGCATGGGCGATATCGTCGGCGGAGCCGAGGCGCTCCATCGGGATCTGGGCCGCAAGCTCCTGCTTTACCTTTTCCGGCAGCACCTCGGTCATGTCCGTGGCAATGAAGCCGGGGGCAACGGCATTGACGGTAACGTTGCGCTTGGCGAGCTCCCGGGCGTTGGACTTGGTAAGCCCGATCAGCCCCGCCTTGCTGGCGCAGTAGTTGGCTTGGCCCGCATTCCCCATCTGCCCAACGATGGACGCGATGTTGATGATACGGCCGTAGCGCTGCTTGCTCATCACCTTGGCAGCGGCACGGCTACAGAGAAATGCCCCCTTGAGGTTGACGGAGAGAACGGCATCCCAGTCCTCATCCTTCATCCGGAGCAGAAGGGCGTCACGGGTGATCCCCGCATTGTTCACCAGGATATCCACACGGCCGAACGCCTCGACTGCGGCATCGACCATCCGTTCCGCATCGGCGGCAACGGTCACGTTCCCCTGTACAGCGGCGGCCTCCCCACCCATGGCCTTGATTTCAGCTGCCAGCGCCTCAACCCCTGCGGGGGCCATGTCCACTGCGACGATCTTTGCCCCTTCGGCGGCCAGGGCCAGCGCTATGCTCCGCCCGATACCGCGTGACGCACCGGTCACGATGGCAACTTTTCCTTTTGGCATTACTGCCTCCTTTCTTTATCAACGACATCAAACAAGCAAAAGATCAGCGCTTATCGCCCCCTGCGGATATCGCGGCTTACACCGCTCCTGCAAAAGGGTTGTCAGCGAGGTACCTTACCCGAGAGCCTTGAGAGTTGCCACATCTTCTACGTTCCTGGTCTCGGCCTCCTTGGCGATCCGCTTGACAAGCCCCGACAAGACCTTGCCCGGACCGATCTCGACAAAGCGCTCGACCCCCAGTTCGACCATCTTCTGTACCGATCCGTCCCAGCGTACCGGGGCGCAGACCTGTTTCACCAGGAGTTCCCTGACGCGCTCCGCATCGCCGTTGGGCTCCGCCTCCACATTGGTAACGACCGGCAGCCGCAGGGGAGACACCTCGATTCCCGATAGGGTCGCGGCGAGGCGCTCCGCGGCAGTCATCATCAGGCTGCAATGGAAGGGGGCGCTGACCGGCAGGAGCATGGCCTTCCTGAACCCCTGCGCCTTGGCGATCTCGATCGCCCTGTTCACCGCGCCGGCATGACCGGCGATGACGATCTGGCCGGGGGAGTTGAAGTTCGCGGGGGAAACGACCTCCCCCTGGGCCGCTTCGGCGCAGATCCCAGCAAGCACCTCCGCCTCCACCCCGAGGATGGCGGCCATGGCCCCCACTCCCACGGGAACAGCCTCCTGCATGAAGGTACCACGAGCCCGGACAGTGCGGACGGCATCAGTGAAACCGATGGCACCGGCAGCAACGAGCGCAGAATACTCTCCCAGGGAGTGACCCGCCAGATACGCGGCGGCAAGCCCCGCTTCCGCCTCCACGACCCGCAGGGCCGCAACGCTGACCGTGAGAATGGCCGGCTGGGTATTGGCGGTCAGCTTCAGTTCATCCTCAGGCCCCTCGAAGCAGAGCCGGGAGAGACTGCTGCCAAGGGCATCGTCCGCCTCCTGAAAGGTTTCCCGTGCCACCTTGAAATTATCGGCCAGTTCTCTCCCCATTCCCGGATACTGTGACCCCTGGCCGGGGAAAATGAATGCGGTCTTCGACATACGCCTCTCATTTCCTTTTTTATTAATTAAGTGTGTCGGAACCACGACCTTAGCGCTCAAAAATGCCCAGATGCAAGGCGCAGAGGAGCGAGCAGCGGAGCATACATCAGTATGTGAGCAGCGCAGCGACGATAGCAACGCCGCAGATGGGCGTTTTTCAGCGCGAAGACTACCAGCGCGCCAGCACGGCCCCCCAGGTCAATCCTCCCCCGAACGCGTCGAACAGTACGATGTCCCCAGCTGCGATCCTGCCTGCGCGGTTTGCCTCGTCCAGGGCAAGAGGAATGGATGCGGACGAGGTGTTGCCGTACCGCTCCAGGTTGACGAACAGCTGATCGTCGGCAAGTCCCAGCCTCTTGCCGATGGCGTCGATGATCCGCCGGTTGGCCTGATGGGGGATAAAGAGGTCGATGTCGGCGGTTGCCAGATTATTGGCGGCGAGGGCCTCCTGGGCGACCTCCTCCATGGCCCGGACAGCCAGCTTGAACACCTCGTTCCCCTGCATGTTGATGTAGATCAGTTTCTCGTCCAGGGTCCGCTGGCAGGCGGGATTTCTGTTTCCCACCCCGGGCTGGTTGAGGAGCTCCCAGTAGCTCCCGTCACTGTGGATATGGGTGGAGAGGATTCCGGCATCACCCTCGGCCGCCTCCAGCACCACCGCGCCCGCACCGTCGCCGAACAGGCAGCAGGTATTCCGGTCGGTCCAGTCGACGATCCGGGTGAGCACCTCGGCGCCAATCACGAGTCCTTTTCGTGCGGCACCGGTCCTGATGAATTTTTCGACCACCGCGATCCCGTAGAGAAAGCCGGAACAGGCCGCAGAGATGTCGAAAGCCGCAGCCTTTGCGGCCTTGATATTTTTCTGGACGAGGCAGGCGGTTGCCGGAAAGGGAAAATCGGGGGTAACTGTGGCAACGATAATCAGGTCGAGTTCGGCAGGATCGACCCCTGCCATGGCCAGGGCGTTTTCCGCTGCCCTGGTGGCAAAGGTCGATGTGTATTCGCCCTCTGCAGCGACGCGCCTCTCTCGTATGCCGGTTCTGGTGGTGATCCATTCGTCAGTGGTATCCACCATCCGTTCCAGGTCGAGGTTGGTCAAAATCTTTTCCGGAGCGGCCGAGCCCGTCCCGATGATTTTCGCGTGCATCATCAGAGCCCCTTCCCTAGCCGGCCGCCTGCTCTTTCTGGGCCTGACGTTGTTGCATATACGCGGGAAAACTTTCTTCGAGCTTTTCGGCCATCCACTGGTTTACCCCCTTAAGGGCATACTCGTGGGCAAAACGGACCGCGTTTTTGATCGCTTTCGCATTGGAGCCGCCATGGCAGATCATGCCGACGCCATTGATACCCAGGAGCGGAGCGCCGCCGTATTCGGCGTAATCGACTTTTTTCTTGAAATTGTTGAAGGCCTGGCGGGAGAGAAGATATCCTACCTTGGAGAGGAAACTCTGCTTGATCTCTTCCTTGAGCATTTTGCCGACTGCTTCGGCCAGCCCCTCCGAGAGCTTCAGCACGACGTTGCCGACAAAGCCGTCGCAGACGACCACATCCACCGTACCGTTGAAGATATCGCGCCCTTCCACGTAACCCGTATATGCAAGGGGGATATCCTTCAGGATGGCGTGGGTTTCGCGGGTCAGCTCGTTGCCCTTGCTCTCTTCCTCGCCGTTGGAAAGAAGCCCGATCCGCGGTTTGTCGATCCCCATCACATGGCGGGCATACACCTCGCCCATGATGGCGAACTGGACCAGGTGGATCGCCTTGCAATCCACGTTTCCCCCCACGTCGAGCACCAGGGTTTTCCCCCGGAGGGTGGGAAATATCTGGGCGATTGCAGGACGCTCGATCCCCTTGAGACGTTTCAGAACAAACATACCGGCGGCCATGGTAGCCCCGGAATTACCGGCGCTCACCACGGCATCGGCCCGGCCCTGCTTGACCAGGTCGAACGCCACCCGGATGGACGAATCCTTCTTCTTCCGCACCGCATCCGAGGCGGAATCGTGCATGCCGACCACCTCGCCCGCATGCTGAACTACGATATCGAGCCCGTTGCAATCGTGTTTTGCAAGTTCCTGGCGAAGCCGGTCAGTATCTCCCACAAGGGTAACGGGAACGCCAAACTCCCTTGCAGCAGCTACAGCCCCTTCCACTTCGACAACGGGCGCATTATCGCCACCCATCGCATCAACAGCAACTCTCATATAACCCCTGGGCAGTGGATTCAAGAACAGAGCACGGAGAATTCAGGACTAGAGCTCTTCGCTCTTCAACACTTCCTTGCCTTTGTAGGTGCCGCAGGAAGGGCACGCACGGTGGGGCAGCTTGGGAGCCTTGCACTGGGGGCAGACAGAAGCCGCGGGTGCGGTCAGAAAATCGTGAGCCCGTCTCATGTTCTTGCGGGATTTGGATGTCTTTTTCTTAGGTACTGCCATGTTCTATCTCTCCTTTACTTGGTCACCTTGAGGTTTTTCAACACGCTGAATTTGAGATTAGTCAGTTGGCCGCTGCAGCCACACTCGCCCGCATTGAGATCGGTGCCGCAATTTGGGCAGAGCCCCTTGCACTCCTCCGTGCAAAGTGGCTTGAAGGGTATCTCCACGAGCACCTGCTCGGCAATTTCGTCGGTGAAGTCGATCTCGTCGCCTTCGAACGTCACGGAGATCAGATCCTGCTCGGCCAGCTCGACCTCCTCATCCTGGGGAGATCCTGCCGAGCGCATGTAGAAGATGGTGAACGGCGAGTCTATTGCCGCCTCGTATTCCGCCAGACAACGCGAACAAACAAGGCGCACCCGCGTTTCCACCCTTCCCTCTGCCCGTATGTGGTCGTACTCCCTGGCAACGGTCAGATGAAGGCGAAGCGGCCCGAGAAAGGCGCACCCCCCCGATTCCTGGAGTGCTGCAAGAGGGGGGTAATCCGTTACCTCTTCGACGGCGGAAAGATCGAGGACCTTATCCTTTATTTCAGCAACACGAACTTTCACGATGCACCCCGGAAGGCCCCATTCAAAGCAATTCAGTATATAGATCGGGCCGAATTTGTCAAGGGAAAATGCACCTTCGCCGACCGCTCGCACGGTCGCGCCGGGGATTTTCAGCAAACCATTGGGCATGCGTGCAGCAGGAAAAGGGGCCGTTCCCGACACCCTGTCAGATGGTGATCGTCTCGCCCCGAAGCCGTGGTAGCTCGGAACTCCTGAACGATCCGACAAGGAGGATGAAAAAAATGAGAATCACCACAACCAGGGTGAGCAACGCGGCAAAAAGGCGCACCTGCCGTTCTCCCGCAGGGGGGCGCAAAAATCCGATGATCGTCACCAGTATCCCGCAGAAACCGAGAATCCCCCCCCAGAAGAGCCCCAGGAAGACAAACCGGGTTTCGCCGCCGGGGGAAAGAAAGAGAAGACCAGCCATCTGTTCGTGGAAAAAGGTCGCCAGAATGACGGCGACGACCCCTCCGCTGATCAGATTTAAACCGGATTTTACGGTGTTTCTGCGCATAGGGGCAACCCTTCAGACACACCAGCTCACGTCGCCCACCCCTCTGCGAAGTACGCTGGCAAAGTCGCCAATGAGACTGACCACGGAACTGACATCAGCCGAAAGGACTCCGCCGTCGACCACCAGGTCGAGATCATTTCCCAATTCCCGCTCCACCGTGAACGGGTCCCCTATCGGCTCATCTCCCGATCGGTTGGCGCTCGTGGTAACGATTGGGTGCCCCAGTTCCGTAACGATTGCGCTGCAGATGGCGTTATCGGGTATCCGTATGCCTACGGTTTTCTGCTTGGTGATGAGCAAGTCGGGGACAACACTGGATGCCTCGAGGACAAAGGTATAGGGGCCGGGAAGATGCCGTTTCAGCACCTTGAAGGCGTAATTACTCACCCTGGCGTATCGGGCCACCTCGGAAAGGTCCGTGCAGATGAAGGAAAAAGGCTTCTTCTTTTCCCTCTGCTTGAGGAGATATATCCGCTCTATCCCACGCTTGTTGAAGATGCTGCAGCCGACCCCGTAGGTGGTGTCGGTCGGGTAGGCGATGACGCCGCCGCCTTTGAGGACCTCCACGACCCTGGCAGTAAGCCTCGGTTGCGGGTTATCCGGGTTGATCTGGAGAAGCATGATTATCCCTGCGGGTTCAGCCCCACAAGCTCCTGGTGGACAAAGGACCCGTTCTTCTGGATGAGTACATCGTCGAACCAGATCTCGCCGTCCCCCTTGAGGAGCTTCACCATGTCCCAGTGAACGGCGGAGCGGTTGCCGTTGTCGCACTCATCGTAGCACTGCCCCGGCGTAAAGTGAATGGAACCGAAGATTTTCTCGTCGAACAGGATGTTGCGCATCGGCTGGGTGATCGCCGGATTGACGCCGATGGCGAATTCGCCGATGTACCTGGCCCCCTCGTCGGTATCGAGGATCTTGTTGAGCGGCCCATCCATCCCCCCCGCTGCGGTCGCGGCCACGACCCTCCCCCGCCGGAATTCCAGCCGGATGCCGGTGAACTCCTTCCCCTGGTAGAGGGTCGGGCAGTTGTAGGTAATGTGCCCTTCCGCCGACTCCCTGACCGGCGCGGTGAACACCTCCCCGTCGGGTATGTTCATACGGCCGTCGCACTTGATCGCCGGCATCCCCTTGATGCTGAAGGAAAGATCGGTATCGGACGCCCTGATCCGGACACGGTCGGTCCGGTCCATCAGTTTTTTCAGCCTCTCCTGTTTGCGGGACTCGGTCCGCCAATCCATGCAGCAAGCGGCAAACAGGTACTCCTCGTACTCCTCCAGGCTCATTTTTGCTTCCTGGGCGGCGCCGTGGGTCGGGAAACGGGTGACCACCCAGCGGGTGTTCTTCACCCGTTCGTCAATGATGGGGCGCACCAGCCGGGAATGGGCAATCATGGCCGCCTGATTTGCCTGGGCCATGACCATGGAGTTCTCGGCCGCGGAGATGCCGATATAGACGTTCACCTTTTGCATGAAGTCCAGTTTGTGCTGGGGGAACCAGGCGAGTTGCTCCTTCCGGGCGGTGGAGTAGAAGTGGCGGTTGATCTCGGGAATGGAGAACTCGTACTCCACGTATGCCGCACCCTTCGCCAGACAGAGGGCATACACCTCCTTCACCAGGGGGATCGATTCCGTCCCCGAAGCAGAGATCAGGACCACGTCCCCCTTCTTCACCCTGGTGGAGTAGTTTACCAGCACTTCGGCCATTTGTTGTATGCGGGGGTCTTTCATGCAAACTCCTCACAATATCGCGGGGTACCATGTAGGGGCGGACGGCGTCCGCCCTTTGTCGGTAGCTCTAAGGGCGCATGCCATGCGCCCCTACGACAACCGACCATGAACATGCATCGTTCCCTTTACCTTCCCGTATGCCCGAAGCCGCCATCCCCTCTGGCACTCTCGCCAAGCTCGGAAACTTCCACCAATGCGGCCCGTGCAAAGGGGGCGAACACCAGCTGAGCAATCCGCTCACCGCTCCGAATGGCGAACGGCTCGGCCCCGTGGTTGATCACGATCACCCCGATTTCGCCGCGGTAATCGGTGTCGATGGTGCCGGGAGAATTGACCAGGGAGATACCGTGCTTGAGCGCCAGACCGCTGCGGGGCCTGACCTGGGCCTCGTACCCGACCGGGAGCTCTATGGCGATGCCGGTCGGAACCAGGGACCGCGCGCCGGGGTGGAGTACCAACTCCTCGGCCAGGTCTGCGTAAAGGTCCATGCCGGCGGCATGGGAGGTCATATAACTCGGGAGGGGGTTGGAGCTTTCAGGCCGGAGCCGTTTTACCTTGACGGTGCAGTGGTGCATGAGCCTCCCTAAAGCGTAATTCCGGCAGGGAGGGTGAAGCCGTTGCCGAGCTTCCCCATCATGACCAGGGTAAGGTAGGTGTCGTCAATTATCTCTGCCGCGAGTTCGAGCAGACTCCGGGGGGTGACCAGGTCGATCCCCGCGATGATCTCCCGCAACGGCTGATAGCAGCCGAAATAGATCTCGTTCTTGGCGAGCTTGGTCATCCTGTTGTCACTGCTCTCCAGGGAAAGAAGGATGTTCCCCTTCAGCTGTTCCTGGGCGTCATGCAGCTCGCCCTCGGAAAGGGGCTCGGATCTCAGCCTCTTCAGTTCTCGCAGGACGATTTCGACCACTTCGTTGACGCGCTCCCTGCTTGTCCCGGCATACACGGCAAGGGAGCCGGAGTCGGAATGGGACGCGATATAGGAATAGATGGAATAGGCAAGGCCGAGTTTTTCCCGCACCTCCTGGAAGAGCCGGGAACTCATGCTTCCCCCCAGGACCGCGTTGAGAATGAATGCCTCGTAGCGCTTCGGATGCCTCTGGGGAAGAGAGAGAGTACCGAGACAGAGATGGACCTGCTCCAGGTCCTTTTCCACCAGTTCCACCTTTTTCCCCGGCGACGGCCGGAAGGCCGGACTCGACCCCTTGCCGGTCTGAACCCTGTCGAACAGGCTGTTCAGCAGCCCGAGAAGTTCATCGTGGTCGATCCGCCCCGCGGCGGCTATGATGATGTCCTCCGACCGGTAGGTGTCGTCCCGGTAGCCGACGATAAAGTCGCGTGAGAGGGCGCCCACACTCTTCTCCGTGCCGATGATCGGCATCCCGAGCGGGTGGCCCTGCCAGAAATTCCGCGTAAAAAGGTCGTGAATGAAATCGTCCGGAGAGTCTTCGAGAAGACCGATCTCCTGGAGGATGACCTTGCGTTCCTTTTCGATCTCCTCCGTATCGAAGACGGAGTTGAGAAATATGTCGGAGAGGAGGTCCACGGCCTTCGGCAGGAACCGGTGGAGCACCTTGGCATAGTAACAGACAAATTCCCGGCCGGTGAACGCGTTGAGGACTCCCCCGAGGGAATCGATCTCCCGGGCGATCTGAAGCGCGCTGCGCCGCCCGGTCCCCTTGAACAGGAGATGTTCGATGAAGTGGGCGACGCCGTTATGCTCCGGACGCTCGTTGCGGGAACCGCTGGCAACCCAGATGCCGATGGTGACAGAGTGGGCATGGGGCATGTTTTCGGAGATGACCCGGATGCCGTTATCGAGAACCGTTTTCTTGACCATGGATTTACTATACCCGGCAATGCCTTAATAGCAAGTAGGGGCGATGCATGATTCGCCCCTTCATGCTTCATGAAAAATCAAAACAGGGGCGTATGCGCCACACGCCCCTGCATCGGTCTGCCCGCTCTGCACCACAGATCGGTGCAGAGCTTCCACTTTGCTGCGCCGCAAGGCCGGTGGCCATGCGGCGGACGTCTAGTTTTCAGGGAGAGTGGCCCCCAGTGCTTCTTTCCGGGAGAGCTTAATTTTCCCCTGCTTGTCGATGCCGATGCACTTCACCAGGACCTTGTCCCCTTCATTGAGTACGTCGGTGACGTTCTTGACCCGGGTGGTATCGAGCTCGGAGATGTGGACGAGGCCGTCCGTCCCGGGGAATATCTCTACGAAGGCGCCGAACTCCATCACCTTCCTCACGGTCCCCATGTAGAGCTTCCCTTCCTCGGCTTCTGCGGTCAGGTCCCTGATCATCTTGATCGCCTTGTCGCAGGCCGTTTTGTCTGCGCTGGCAATATTGATCTTGCCGGTATCCTCGATGTCGATGACCACGCCGGTAGCCTCGGTAATGCCGCGGATGTTCTTGCCGCCGGTACCGATAACGTCGCGGATCTTGTCGGTCTTGACCCAGATGGTGGTGATGCGCGGCGCATAGGAAGACATTTCCGCCTTAGGCTGGCTCAAGGTTTCCGTCATCTTGCCGAGGATATGCAGCCTCCCATCGCGCGCCTGTGCCAGCGCCTTCTGCATGATCTCCCGCGTAACGCCGGTGATCTTGATATCCATCTGGAGGGCGGTGACCCCTGCCGCGGTCCCTGCCACCTTGAAATCCATGTCCCCCAGGTGGTCCTCGTCGCCGAGGATGTCGGAGAGGATGGCCACATCGTTCCCCTCCTTGATCAGCCCCATGGCAATACCCGCCACCGGCGCCTTGATCGGGATGCCGGCATCCATCATGGCAAGCGAGCCGCCGCAGACGGTGGCCATGGAGGATGAGCCGTTGCTCTCCGTGATGTCAGAGACGATCCTGATGGTGTAGGGGAAATCGTCGTGGTTCGGCACCACCCTGGCAAGGGCGCGCTCGGCAAGCATGCCGTGTCCGATCTCGCGACGGCCGGGGGCGAGCCGGAAGCTCGTCTCGCCGACGGAGTACGGCGGGAAATTGTAATGCAGGAGGAAACGCTTCCTCGCTTCGCCGTACAGGGAATCGATCCGCTGTTCGTCAACGGAGGTTCCGAGGGTCGCGGCAACGATGGACTGGGTTTCCCCACGGGTGAAAAGGGCGGAACCGTGCACCCTGGGAAGGAAGCTCACCTCGGAGGCAATCGGCCTGATGGTCCTGGTGTCGCGGCCATCGATCCGGATGCCGTCTTTCAGGATGTGCTCGCGCACCAGCTCGTACTCCAGATCGCCCAGGAAGCCGGCAATCTCCTTGCCGCGCCCCTCGTAATCGGCCGCAAGCGTTGCCTGTACCTCTTCGGCTACGGCATCGATCCGGTCGTGCCGCTCCCCCTTCGCCTCGATCCTGACCGCTTCCTTGATCTTCTGGTAGGCGAGCTCCTTCACCCGTCCTTTCAGCGCTTCATCCACCACCGGCGGGGCGATCTCGCGCTTGGAAACGCCGGCCAACCGCTTCAGCTCCTCCTGGGCGGCGAGGATCGGCTGAACCGCCTCGTGGCCGAAGAAGACCGCTTCGAGCATATCCTCCTCGGAGACCACATTGGCGCCACCTTCCACCATGATCACCGCATCCTTGCTGGCCGCGACGACGATTTCGATATCGCTCTGCGCAAGCTCCTCCGCGGTCGGATTGGCGACAAAGCGGCCGTCTACCCGGCCGACCTTGACCCCGGCAATCGGGCCGAAGAAGGGGATATCCGACACCTCGAGGGCTGCGGAGGCGCCGATCATGGAAAGGATGCCGGGATCGTTGTCCTTGTCCGCGGAAAGGACGGTAGCCATGATCTGGGTGTCGTTCAGGAAGTTTTCCGGGAAGAGGGGCCTGATCGGCCGGTCGATAAGCCGGCAGGTGAGGGTCTCGTTGTCGGAAGGGCGCGCTTCCCGCTTGAAGAAACCGCCGGGGATCTTCCCGCCGGCATAGGCTTTTTCCTGGTAGTTGACGGTGAGGGGGAAGAAATCCTGCCCTTCCTTGGCCGTTTTCGTGGCAACCGCGGTCACGAGCACCACCGTGTCGCCGGAGCGGACAATCACGGCGCCGCTCGCCTGTTTTGCAATCTTGCCGGTCTCGATCGTCAAAGTCCGGCCGCTGAATTCAACCTGTACTCTCTGTTCCATACTGTTTACGGTCTCCTAACCTTCATGTGTGGTGTTGGGGCCGTCGAGAAAGTAGAGTTATGGGTTTACAACTCTACTTTATCCACGCCCCCAACAAAATGAACGGGCACGCGACCCGTTCGCAAAATAGGAAAGGCAATATACCCCCAGCGTGTGGATGGTATACTGCCTTTTCTTACCTCCTGATGCCGAGCTTTTCGATGATCGCCTTGTATCGGGCGTCGTCCTTCTTCTTGACATAGTCGAGAAGCCTTCTCCGCTGACCGACGATCTTCAACAGGCCCCGTCTGCTGTGGTGATCCTTCTTGTGGACCTTGAAATGCTCCGTGAGATACGTGATCCGCTCCGTCAGGATGGCGATCTGCACCTCCGGAGAACCGGTATCGCTGTCGTGGAGCTTGAACTTGTCGATAATTTCCTGCTTCTTCTCCGTGACCAACATTTTACTGCACCTCCCTTCCCTCTGCGATAATTTGATGATCCCAATCCGGCCGTTGTTGGCCGGTGAATTCCGTATTGTGTCTTTTACCACAAAGACCCGGCCATGTAAAGATCAATGCTCGTTGAACACCCTCAACAAGCGAAGGTTTTTTCCTTCTCCCGGCCATGGCGCCGGCCCGTTTTCGGCCACCGCCAGAAGCCGCCCGCCACGGGAAAGACGTACCCGTTCCCCGGGCATGACCCCTTCGACCGGTATTGCCTGAAAGTCCGACGCTTCCGGGGATATCCCCCTGACAACCCGTGCCTCTCCCGGTTCTGTCAGGGAGAGGGGCGGCAGGTGAGCAAGGGCGGCGTAGCAGGAGATCAGGTGCTCTGCCAGCCTCCCCTCCCCGGCATCGGACGCCAGCTTTTCCAGCAGCACGGCCTGTTCAATGGCGAAGGGGCCGCTCATGGTCCTGCGCAACCCGACGAGATGGGCGCCGCAG
The DNA here is from genome assembly GCA_036518435.1 of Geobacteraceae bacterium. Classification (GTDB taxonomy): domain Bacteria; phylum Desulfobacterota; class Desulfuromonadia; order Geobacterales; family Geobacteraceae; genus JAMPXD01. The sequence continues at coordinate 26,674 of DATDNF010000061.1, read as the reverse complement.
CCGAGCCGCTCTCCCATGTCGTTCGCCAGGGTCCGGACATAAACGCCGCGCGAGCACCTGACGACGAAGGCGACATCCGGAAGGTCGATCCGCTCGATTTCCAGCGAGTAAATCTCGATCTCCCGCGGTTCACGGGGGACTTCCTCCCCTTTGCGGGCAAGCTTGTAGAGCGGCACCCCATTCCGCTTGAGGGCGGAATACATGGGGGGGACCTGGGTCCCTCTGCCGAGAAACCCGCGAACAACAGCCGTTACGGCGGCAGGCGCGATGTTCCGCCATTCTCCCTGCCGGGTCGTCATGCCGGTGCAGTCCTGGGTATCGGTTGCCGCGCCGAGACGCATCACCGCCCGGTATTCCTTCACCGATTCGTCGAGAAAGGGAATCGCCTTGGTACCCTCCCCCAGGGCCACCGGGAGGACACCGGTGGCAAAAGGGTCGAGGGTGCCGGTATGGCCGACCTTCCTGAGTCCCGCAATGCGACGGACGGCACTGACCACATCGTGGGAGGTCATTCCCGCCCGCTTGTCGACGACAATGAATCCGTCCATCGTTCAGAGCGCTTTGGCCAGGTGAGCAAATACTTTGTCCCGAACTTCCTCGAACTGGCCGGGAATGACGCACCCTGCGGCGTTATGGTGGCCGCCGCCGCCGAATTCGGCCGCCAGCGCCGAAACATTGACCTTCCCCTTGGAACGGAACCCTACCTTGAACAGGCGCGGCTTGGTCTCTCGGAAAAATATCGCCACTTCGACCCCCCTGATTGAGCGGGGGTAGTTGACGAAACCGTCGGTCAGTTCGGCATTGGCGCCGCTCTTCTCGTACATGTCGAGGGTGACCGTGATGGCGGCGACGTCGCCGCGGGGAGAAACCGTCAGTGTCGCCAGGGCCAGGGCCAGGAGTTCCAGGCGCTGTTGAGGCTGGCTTTCGTAGAGCTTCTCCGCGATCGACCAGGCGTTCACCCCGCTGGCTACCATCTCGCCGGCAATCGCGAACGCTTCCTTGTTGGCATTGGAATAGCGGAACGAGCCGGTATCGGTGATCACCGCCGTGTAGATGCCGAGAGCGGTATCGTAATCGACCTCGTGCCCGGCCGCTTTGATGATCCGGTAGACAAGAACGCCGGTGGCGGCCGCATCCGGGTCGATCAGATTGATGGCGCCGAAGTTCTCGCAGCGAAGGTGGTGATCGATATTGACGAACTTGCCAATGCCCGTGAATCCCGTCAACTCCTCCCCGGCGCGGCGGAACTCCCCCACATCGAGGACAAAGCAGACATCGAAGGAACGGGGAGGAATGGCGTGCACCACTTGGTCGGCCATGGGGAGGAAGGCATACAGGTCCGGGAGGGGATCGCTGAGATATACGGTCACGTCCTTGCCGAGCCGCCGAAGGTAGTTTCCCAGGGCAAGGGAGGAACCGACCGCATCACCGTCGGGACTCTCATGGGTGGTGATCAGGAAAGAGCCGTTGGCAGCGATTTCCGCCACGATCAGGTCAAGCATGGTCATCTTCCTTCGTGGCGATCTCCTTCAGGAGGGACTCGATGCGGCTGCCGTAATCCACCGATGTGTCATAGCGGAAGACGATATCGGGGACATACCGCATCCGGAGGTTTTTCCCCATCTCCTTCCGGACATATCCGCGGGCGCTGTTCAGCCCCGCTTCTGTCTCCTTCTTCTCCGCATCGCTGCCGATCACGGTGAAATAGATCGTGGCCAGGTGAAGGTCATCGGTGACCTTCACCCCGGTTATGGTGACAAAGCCGATGCGGGGGTCCTTCAACCCCTTCACCAGGAGCTCGGAGACCATTTCATGGATCGCTTCGGCGACTTTTTCGGATCTTTTATACATTAATTTAACCGTAATCTTTGCCACAGAGGCACAGAGAAACCTTAGACAGGGATGAACAGGATATTCAGGATTGGAGGCGTTTAGAATCCAAAACCGATACGACAGAATTGTGGTTTTATCCTGTCTATCCTGACTATCCCTGTTAAAAACAGGCTTTCTTTCTTCTCCGTGTTCTCCATGACTTTGTGTCAGAGTATATTTACAATGTAGCGGCGACCTTTTCCATCTCGAACGCCTCGATCACATCCCCCACCTTGAGGTCGTTGTAGTTCTCCAGGCCGATGCCGCATTCGTAACCGGTGGCCACTTCCTTCACGTCGTCCTTGAAGCGGCGCAGGCTCGACATCTTCCCCTGCCAGATTACGACGTTGTCGCGCAGGAGGCGCACCTGGGCATTGCGCAGCATCTTGCCGTCCAGAACGTAGCAGCCGGCCACCATGCCGATCTTGGGGACCGAAAAGGTTTCGCGGATTTCGGCGCGACCCAGGTGCTTCTCGCGCAGGGTCGGCTCCAGAAGACCTTCCATGGCCTTTTTGATGTCTTCCACGGCGTCGTAGATGATGTTGTAGAGGCGGATGTCCACCCCTTCCTTCTCGGCATGCGCCTGCGCCTTCACCTCGGGCCGGACGTTGAAGCCGAGGATGATGGCGTTCGAGGCGGCGGCCAGATTGACGTCGGTCTCGGTGATGGCACCGACCGAGGCATGGAGCACGTTCAGGCGAATGGCATCGGTGGTGAGCTTCTTGAGAGATTCGGAGACCGCCTCCACGGAGCCCTGGACATCCGCCTTGACGATGGTGTTGAGGTCCTTGACCTCCCCCTTCTGGATCTTCTCGTAGAGCTGCTCCAGGGACATCTTCGCGTGCTTTGCCAGCTCGGTTTCGCGCACCTTCTGCTGCCGGTAGCTGGCGATCTCCTTGGCCTGTTTCTCGTCGGCCAGCGAGACGAACACGTCCCCGGCGTCCGGCACCCCGGTGAAGCCGATCACCTCGACCGGCAGGGCCGGTCCGGCGCTCGTCACCTTGTCTCCCCGGTAGTTCTGCATGGCGCGCACCCTGCCGGACTGGACCCCGGCAACGAAGTAGTCGCCGACCTTGAGGGTACCCTCCTGGACGAGCACCGTGGCGACGGGCCCCCGCCCCTTGTCCAGCTTGGCCTCGACGATGGTGCCGCGGGCCGCCTTGTCCGGGTTTGCCTTCAACTCCATGATGTCCGCCTGGAGGAGCACCATCTCCAGAAGCTCCTCCAGGTTGATCCGTTTCTTGGCGGAAACTTCCACCATGGTGGTGTCGCCCCCCCATTCCTCGGAAACCAGGCCGAACTCCATCAACTCCTGCTTGACCCGCTCCGGTTTCGCCTCCGGCTTGTCGATCTTGTTGATGGCGATGATGATCGGCACGCCGGCCGCCTTGGAGTGGTTGATCGCCTCGCGGGTCTGGGGCATGACGCCGTCGTCGGCAGCCACCACCAGGATGACGATGTCGGTCACCTTGGCGCCCCTGGCGCGCATGGCGGTGAAAGCCTCGTGGCCCGGGGTATCGAGGAAGGTGATCTTCCTCCCGTTCAGCTCCACGTCGTAGGCGCCGATGTGCTGGGTGATCCCCCCCGCCTCGCCGGCAATCACGTTGGTTTCCCTGATGGCATCGAGGAGCGAGGTCTTGCCGTGGTCCACGTGCCCCATGATGGTGACCACCGGTGGCCTTTTCGCCAGGCTCTCCGGGGCGTCGGGGGCAGCCTCCAGCATTTCGTCCAGGTCCATGGCGACGTTTTCTATCTCGTACCCGAAATCGGTGGCAAGAAGCGTTGCGGTATCGAAATCGAGGGGGTGGTTGATGGTAACCATCATCCCCATCTTGATCAGGGCGCGGATCAGGTCGTTGGCCTTGGTCCCCATCCGCTTGGCCAGTTCGCCGACGGTGATGGTTTCTGAAATCTTGATGATTCGCTTGATTGCCTTGGGTATGGTAATCTCGGTCTTTTTCCCATCGGGCGCACGGTACTTCTCCCTTTTCTTCCCCTTGCCGGGACGTAGCCCGGGCTCAAAGACCCGCTCCCGCTTCTCCTCGAGCTCTCCCTTCTTAAAGACCTCTTTCCGTTTAGCGCCGGGTGCTCCTCCCTTCTTGGCTCCTTTGCCGACCTCGGGAGCCGGGGCCTTGCGCCCTTTCCGCCGGTCTTCGGCAGACAGAGGCGCTTCCACGGGGCCAAGGGGGGCGGGACGCTCGCCGGGACGACCGGGTGCGGGACGCTCACCCGGACGGTTGAATGCCGGACGCTCACCGGGACGGGCCGGCGCGGGACGTTCGCCGGGGCGGCCCGGCGCGGGACGCTCGCCCGGACGGGCCGGCGCGGGGCGCTCAGAGGGACGTTCCCCCGACCTTGTGAATTCCCGCCGGTCTGTGGGACGTTCCTTGGTCTGCATCGGCGGAATTTCCACGCGACCGAGAATTATGGCCTTGTTGGCAGTCGGCCGCTCGGGGCGTGCTTCCTCAGGACGCGGAACCTTCGGTGCTTCAGGCGGCGCAGCCTTCGGAGCTTCGGGAGGCTGGACTTTGGGCACTTCCTGCTTGACAGGAGGCACTTCGGCAGGGGCTTCAACGGCCTCGACCGCTTCGACCTCGACCGGCTTCGCCTTGGGCGCCGGCTCTTCCTTTTGCTCGGGGGGGGCTTCGGCAGCAACCTCGGCAACGGCCTCCGAAACCTTGGCGCGTCGTCTGATGACACCGGTGGCAACCCGGACTTCTTCCTTGGCAACTTCCTTGACGGTTGGAGGGGTATCCGTCTTCGCGGAAGGCGCGGGGGTCTCGAGCATCTTGGCATCCGCTTCCTCGATCGTGGCAGTATGGCTTTTCACATCCACACCCACGGCCTTCAGCCTGGCCATCAGCTCCTTATTTTCGATCCCCATCTTCTGGGCCAGCTCATATACGCGGATTTTACTCATGTTGCGTCCGTTCCTCCCTCAAAGAAGTTCCTGTACCGTTCCAGTTCTTTTTTGATCGTTTCGCTGAAGCCGCCGCACTCCACCGCCACGACGCTCCTCAATTCCTTACCGATCAGCGCCCCGAGACGCTCCTTGTCGAACAGCGAGAAGTGCTCCACACCGGCCCTGGCCGCCAGATACGCCACCTTCTCCCCCATGTCGGGTGAGATGTCGGAGGCTATGCAAATAATCCCGGGGGATCGCTTCGCCAGCAGTTCCACAACGGTATCGCCGCCCGAAACCACCTTCCCCGCCTTGTTGGCAAGGGCCAGATACGCGGCGATCCGCTCCTCCATCAGGGCGGCCACCAAGCTGACGAGCTCATCGGGGGTGCCGCACCGGACTTCCCCCTTGAAGGACCGGGCAAATTGTTTCTTCGCCACCGCCGCCCGCAGGCACGATTTCTTCTGGCAGGTGTATGCCCCCCTGCCGGGAAGCTTTTCCCGAAGGTCCGGCACAAGCGACCGGTCCGGCGCCAGGACGAAACGGAGCAGGTCGCCCTTGTCCGCAACCCGCCGGCAGCCGAGACAACTCCTCTGAGGTACGCTCCGGGGCATGGCTACTCTTCGGCCGCCTCCGCGGGAGCTGCGATCTCCTCCGGCTGCACCGCTTCCGCCCCTTCTTCGGCTTCCTCTTCCTGGGTACCGTCGAAGGAAGCGAACTGCAGGAGCTCGGCCTCGGCCACCCGCGTCTCGCTCTTCATATCGATCTTCCAGCCGGTCAGCTTGGCGGCAAGCCGCACATTCTGGCCGCGCTTGCCGATGGCGAGGGAAAGCTGGTCGTCAGCCACGACGATTTCCATGGAGCGGTTCTCCTCGTCCACGTACACCTTGCTGACCACCGCGGGGGCCAGGGCGTTGCAGACAAAGCGCGCAATATCCTCGGACCAGGGGATGATATCGATCTTCTCTCCCCGCAGTTCGGAGACCACGTTCTGCACGCGGCTCCCCCGCATGCCGACGCAGGCACCCACCGGGTCCACATCCGGCTCGTGGGAATAGACGGCGATCTTGGCCCGGCTCCCCGGTTCCCGTACAACCCCCATGATCTCCACGATCCCCTCGGCAACTTCCGGAACCTCGGCCTCGAACAGCTTCTCCAGCACCGTGGGGTGAACCCGTGAGAGCATGATCTGCGGCCCCTTGGTGGTCATCCGGATGTCCGTGATGAGCGCCTTGATCCGGTCACCCTGGCGGTACACCTCACGGGGAGCCTGCTCCTTGTGGGGAAGCACCGCCTCGGCGCGGCCGAGATCCACGACCATCTCGCCCTTCTCGAAACGGCGAACAACGCCGTTGATCAGCTCACCGACCCTGTCCTTGAATTCATTGAAGATGGTTTCGCGCTCCGCCTCGCGCACCTTCTGGATGATCACCTGCTTGGCGGTCTGGGCGGCGATACGGGAGAAGCCGCTGGCATCCATCTTGATGCCGAGGGAGTCGCCGATCTCCACCTCCGGATCGATCTCCCGCGCCTCTTCAAGATCGATCTCCCGGTAGGAGTCCTCCACCTCTTCCACAACGGTGACGAACTCGAACAGCTCGACTTCGCCGATCTCCTCGTTGTAGTGGGCCTCCAGATCGCGCGTGTTGCGGTATTTTTTATTGGCGGCAGTCAGAACTGCCTGTTCGAGGGCCTCCAGGATCACTCCCTTCTCGATCCCCTTCTCCTTCACGATCTGGTCGATGGTATGCTTGAGGCTGAAGCTCGTTTCCACGTCTCTTCTCCTTCAGTTTTTTAGAATCGGTGAAAATAAAAAGTGCATGGTGAACAGGTCAACGGCAAAAAAAGTTTTCATACTTTTTACCCTTTCACCTTTCACGGATTTATAAATTCAAACTCCAGGTTGGCCTTGGCGACCTTGGCGAGGGGTATCCCCGCAGTCTGTCCTTCCTTGAGCCGCACCCTGACAATCCCCGATTCCAGTCCCAGAAGCTCGCCGGAGAAGGTCTTGCGCGGATTCCCGGCGTCGTCGGGAAGAAGCTCGAAGGTCTTGATCGTGACCAGCCGCCCCCGATAGCGCTCGTAATCGGCAGCCTTCTTCAGGGGGCGATTGATGCCGGGAGAGGAAACCTCCAGGGTGTAATGCGCCGAGATGAAGTCCTCCACGTCGAGGATTTCGGAGAGCTCACGGCTGACCGTGGCGCAGTCGTCGAGGGTAATCCCCCCGTCCCGGTCGATGAAGAGGCGGAGCACCATCGCCCGCCCCTCCCGCTTGTACTCGATGTCTACCAGCTCCACTCCGAGCGATGCGAGGAGCGGTGCGGCCAGCTCCTCCACACGGGAAGCCACGTCTGCCGTTGCCATAGCCCTAATTCCCATAAAAAAAAGTGAGCCGGAGGAGCTCACTTTTGAGTGAACATTAACTTGTGCATCTTTATGTACCACGGGAAAACATAAAAAGCAAGTTTTTTTTGCGCCAGAAGGGGCAATGCGAGCAAGGGAGGCGCCCGCATCGAGGCCGGTTTCGCCAGGGACCCGCTCCACCACTCGGAAAGCAGATGTTTCGGCAGGAATGGTACTGCCTCTGTGCATGTGCGGCATGCCGCAGTGCGCGCCCCGGTCAGTTCCGATCCGGCGATCCCTTTTTCTCCGTGCTCCTGATCTCCGGCGCCTCAGTAGAGAAGAAGAACGTCCTGTCGCAGCCGTCGTTGGTTGTCGACAGGAAATATCCGAAGGTGCCCCGGTCGGGACGGTATGCCGGGGGGGAACGGAACGACACGGCATGCGAGGTGGCCGCCTCCTCAAGGGTAGCCGGGTATTTCGCGTTATCCAGGTAGTACATCTCAATGGCTGTCCGGGCATTTTTCAGATCCACCAGCGCCTCGGCACACCGCTTCTGGTTGGTGAAATACCCCTGCAGCTTGCGCAGGGAGACACTGTCGGTCACCCTGATCCCCGCCTCGCTTGACGTGATCCCGAGCGCGCAGGCAAGTCCCTTGTTCCGGTCGGCGGCGCCGTTGACCAGTTCTTCCCGCATTTTCCCGGTCAGCACCTTCTCCATGGCCAGTTGATAGCAACCATCATAGATCGTCCGGTGGTCCCTGTAGATGGCGAGAAGTTCTGAGAACTCCCCCTCGGTGCCCGCCCAGGCGAACTGTGCGGCAACCACCCCGATACAGAAAACCGCCAATGCCAGATGACGCTTGTTCATGCTTTCCCCTTTGCAGCATAACGCCGGTCCGCCCGGCAAATGCAGAAAATCATGTCAGTGCCCCTCTCCCTTCGGCCGGGTCCGCCAGCGGGTAACCAGGCGGGTAAGCTCGGTGCCGTCTTCCCGCACCACCTGGTGGAGAAAGACCGGTTCCTCGCCGCCGGAAAGCTTGCGGCAGCGGGCAAAGACCGTCTCGCCGTAGAACACCTCGGCGCGATAGGCGATCTCCAGGTCGGCAAGCAGGCACTGCTCCGCTACCTCTACCGGCACCGTCTCCAGCGCCCAGGCGGCATACACAACGTTGTTCGCATGGCGGTTCACGTCCAGATCCCCCCGTCCCACCCGGAAGCTGATCTCTGCGTCCGCCCCGGCCAGTCGCGGCAGGGTCTTGAAATCGTCGGCGAGCGCCCTGCGCAGCAGGAGCGGATAGGCGGGAAGGTGCTCGTTGATCACCACCGGCCGGCGGGTGGCGAGGTCGAGCACCGCGAACGAGCAGGTGGCAACGGCGATCGGCCGGCCGGCCGCGGCATTCACCTCGAACTCGCGGCAGGAGAAGAGCCCTTCCCGCGATGCGGGCCAGGTGCGCACCCGGAGATCCTCACGGGAGTGGGCCTCACCCTCGATCTTCAGGTGTGTGCGCGACAAGACCCACGTGAGCCCGTGCGGCATCAGATCGCGCACCGAAACGCCGAGCAGCTTGGCGTGATCTCCGGCCGCCTCCTGCAGGTAGTTGAGGATGGCGGTCGGCCGCACCAGGCCGTGGGCATCCACCTCGTACGAGCGGATCGTAAAGGTTTTCTCGTAGATCGGTTCCATGCCGGACACCTTCAACAGAACGGTTCGGGATTTGGGGTTCGGCTTTTCCAGTCTTGCGGCGACCACCGATTTGCGAACCAAGGAACCCGGCTCTCTGCGCCTGGTCTTTCAAGCGTCGGGTCCGCCGGGAGTCGCAGTCGTCACGTCTCACGTCTCATTTTTTACCGCTCTCGGAAGCCGCCAGCCGCCGCACTTCCTGCGTCGTCAGGCGCCGGTATTCCCCCGGCTTGAGCTCCCCCAGATCGAGGAAGCCGTAACGGGTCCTCTTGAGCGAGGCCACCATGAGGCTTACCGCCTCGCACATGCGCCGGACCTGGCGATAGCGCCCCTCGTGGATGGTGATGGCGAGCCGGCTGTTGCGCTCGCTTTCATGCACGACCTGCACCCTCGCCGGAGCTGTCGTGCCGTCGTCGAGCTCCACCCCGCCCGCCAGTCGCCTCACCTGCTCGGGGTTCACCCGGCCGCGCACCTTGACCAGGTATTCCTTCTCCACTTCGTGCCGCGGGTGCATCAGACGATTCGCCCAGTCGCCGTCGTTGGTGAGAAGCAGGAGCCCTTCCGTGTTGTAATCGAGACGCCCCACCGGATAGACCCGCTCGCCCACCTCCTTCACGAGGTCGATGACCACGGGGCGCCCCTCCGGGTCCCTGAGAGTGGTCATGTAGCCGGCGGGCTTGTAGAGCAGGAGGTATATCCGCTCGGTTTTCGGCCGGAGCGGCTTCCCGTCCAGCGTGATCCGGTCCTTGTCCGGGTCGGCCTTGCTCCCGAGCTCCGTCACCACGGTGCCGTTCACCGCAACCCGGCCGGCGACGATGATCCCTTCCGCCTCGCGGCGCGAGGCGACCCCGGCGCGGGAGAGTATTTTCTGCAGACGTTCCAGCATTAAAACCTCATAAAAGGCCGAAGGCTGAAGGCTAAGACTGAAAGTAAACCTTTCAATCGCAGCCTTCAGCCTTCAACCTTCGATCTTCAGCCTGCCTTATTCCACAAACCGCGACATCTTGCGGAACTTCTGATACCGCTCTTCCACCAGTTGCTCCGCCGGGATCTGCCGCAGTTCCCGCAGGTTCCGGGCGAGCGCCTCGTGGAGGGTTTTCGCCACCGCCGCATGGTCGCGATGCGCCCCGCCCAGCGGCTCTTTGACGATCTCGTCGATGACCTCCAGCGCCTTGATGTCTCCTGCGGTCAGCTTGAGGGCCTCGGCCGCCTGCGCCCCCTTGGTCCCGTCGGACCAGAGGATGGCTGCGCACCCCTCGGGGGAGATGACGGCGTACACGGAGAACTCCAGCATCAGGACCCGGTCGCCGACGGCGATGGCAAGCGCGCCCCCCGACCCACCCTCACCGGTCACCACCACGATGACCGGCACCTTCAGCCGGGCCATCTCCCGCAGGTTCCTGGCGATGGCCTCCGCCTGGCCCCGCTCCTCCGCCCCGATGCCGGGAAAGGCGCCGGGGGTGTCGACGAAGGTGATGATCGGGAGATTGAAGCGCTCCGCCATCTCCATGAGGCGCAGCGCCTTGCGGTACCCCTCGGGGTTCGGCATGCCGAAGTTACGGTAGACCTTCTCCTTGGTGTCGCGCCCCTTCTGGTGTCCCATCACCATCACCGGCTCGCCGTCGAGCCTGGCCAGCCCCCCCACGATGGCATGGTCGTCGCCGAAGTTGCGGTCGCCGTGGAGCTCGGTGAAGTCGGTGAAGATCAGGTTGAGGTAATCCATGGTGAATGGGCGGTTGATGTGGCGGGCGACCTGGGCAGTCTGCCAGCGGGTGAGGCCGGAGAATATCTCCTCCCGCATCTTCTCCGCCTTCTTTTCCAGCTTGCCGATTTCGGCCTTCAGGTCCATGGTGTCGCTGGACATGTCGTGCAGCTCCTGGATCTTCTTCTCCAGTTCCGCCAGCGGTTTCTCGAATTCCATGTAGTATTGGGTCGCCATGGATCATCTCTCCTTGAAATGAAATTCTATCAAAGTCAAATGGGATTTTGCCAACCGGGCGCGGGATTTCGGCCAGATCGTCGCCAGCCCCGAGAAACCGTGCCAAGGCGTAGCACCCAATGGGCATAAACAGCGCTACGTTGAGGCAGGGTTTCGAGGATACGGCGGCGAGATGGACGGAAGATCGCGCCCGCCCCTACTCGAATGAAACGGCATTATACCCGAACAGGCCCTGCACTTCCAGCGATAAATCCTCGCTTGCCGCCACCATGCAGGAATCGGGGAGATTGATGACGGCAGAGCACTCTCCCGGGATGACCAGGCGGAGAAAGGCCCGGCAGTTCCCCCGGTAGCGGCCGATCAGCTCCTTGAGCGACTCCAGCTGCCCCCGTTCGAGTCCTGCCGTATCGAGGGTGAACCAGACCCGCCTGGTCTCCCGCTCGGTCAGCTCCCGCAGGGGGACGATGTCGGTGGCCTTGATCTTGGTGCTCTTCTCCCCCACGTCGACGGTACCGCTCACCATGAGCGGCAGGTCGCTCTTCAGGTACTCCACGCTCTTTCCGTAGGTATCGGGAAAGACCACCACTTCCACCGAGCCGATGAGATCTTCCAGCATGACGAATCCCATCCGGTCCCCCTTCTTGGTGATGTTCTCCTTGAGCCCCGCCACGATACCGCAGATCCGCACATCGCTCTTGTCGGGGAGGTCGGCGAGCGATGCCGTGTCGATCGCCGTGAAGCGCTTGATGTCGGCGACATAGCGGGAGAGGGGGTGGCCGGTAATGAAAAAGCCGAGGGCCTCCTTTTCGAAGTTGAGGAGGAGCTTTTCGTCCCACTCGGGCGTGTCCGGCAACTTCCCCCGGCCGTTGCCGTTCCCTTTCACGATCTCCGCCGTGCCGAAGAGCGATACCTGGGCGCTCTCCCGCTCCTGCTGCACCTTCTGGCCGAGCAGCATGGCGTCTTCCAGCGCCGCCATGAGAGGTGCCCGCTTGGCACCGGTGGAATCATAGGCGCCGCACTTGACGAGCGACTCCACCACCCGCTTGTTCACCCGCCGCAGGTCCACCCGCTCGCAGAAATCGAAGATGTCCTTGAATCCTCCCCCGTTGCGGGCCTCGATGATCGCCTCGATCGCCCCCTCCCCCACGTTCTTGACCGCCCCCAGGCCGAACCGGATGGAGTTGCCCAGCACCCGGAAGGAGCGGTCGGAGGCGTTGATGTCGGGGGGGAGGACCTCGATCCCCATCTCCCGGCAGTCGGCGATATTCTTGATGACCTTGTCGGTGTTACCCATATCCTCAGTGAGGAGCGCCGCCATGAACTCCACCGGGTAGTGGGCCTTGAGATAGGCGGTCTGGTAGGCGACCAGGGCGTAAGCGGCGGAGTGGGACTTGTTGAAGCCGTACTCGGCAAACTTCGCCATCAGATCGAAGATCGCCTCCGCCTTCTTCAGGTCGGTTCCCTGCTCTTTCGCCCCCTCCAGGAACTTGTCCTTCTCCTTGGCCATGGCCGCCGGGTCCTTCTTACCCATGGCGCGGCGCAACAGGTCGGCACCGCCGAGGGAGTAGCCGCCGAGCGAGCGGGCGATCTGCATGACCTGCTCCTGGTAGACGATGACCCCGTAGGTATCCTTCAGGATCGGCTCCAGTTGGGGGAGGTCGTAGACCACCTTCTTCCGGCCGTGCTTGCGGTCGATGAAGTCGTCCACCATGCCGCTTCCCAGGGGGCCGGGACGGTAGAGGGCGCAGGCGGCGATGACATCCTCGAAGCAGGAGGGCTTGAGCTTCACCAGCATGTCCTTCATGCCGGAGGACTCCAGCTGGAAGACGCCGGTGGTGTTGCCGGCGGAGATCAGCTCGTAGCTTTCCCGGTCGTCGTCCCGAAGCGTCGCGATGTCGAACGCCGGGTCCTTCTCGGCCCGGATCAGCCTGACCGCGTTGTGGATGACCGTCAGGTTCTTGAGCCCCAGGAAGTCGAACTTCACGAGGCCGATCTTCTCCACGTACTTCATGGAGTACTGGGTGGTGACCGAGCCGTTCTTGTCCATGTAGACCGGGCAGAAGTTCTCCAGGGCGTCCGGGGCGACCACCACGCCAGCCGCGTGGGTGGAGGCGTGCCGCGCCAGCCCCTCCAGGCAGAGGGCGACGTCCAGGAGCTCCTTCACCCGCGGCTCCGCCCCGGCCATCTCCCGGAGCTTCGGCTCCTGCTTGAGGGCCTGATCCAGGGTGATGCCGAGCACCTCCGGCACCAGCTTGGCGATCCGGTCCACGTCGCCGTACGGCAGGTCCATCACCCGGCCGACGTCGCGGAGCACGCCGCGCGCCGCCATGGTGCCGAAGGTGATGATCTGGCAGACCTTGTCCCGGCCGTACTTCTCGGTGACGTACCGGATCACCTCCTCGCGCCGGTCCTGGCAGAAGTCCACGTCGATATCGGGCATGGATATCCGCTCCGGGTTCAGGAAGCGCTCGAACAGGAGGTTGTAGGGGATCGGATCGAGGTCGGTAATCCGGATGGCGTAGGCGACCAGCGACCCGGCCGCCGAACCGCGCCCCGGGCCGACCGGGATGCCGTGGTCCTTGGCCCAGTTGATGAAGTCGGCAACGATCAGGAAGTAACCGGGGAACCCCATCTGCTTGATGCAGTCGAGCTCTATCCGGAGCCGGTCCCAGTAGGCCTTCTCCTGCTCGGGGGTGAGGTCGGGATTCTTGGCCCGGACCCCCGCGAACCGCAGCTCCAGCCCCCGGCGCGCCTCATCCTCCAGGACATCGTCGAGCGAGCTCCCCTCGGGTAGCTCATAGCGGGGGAAGTGGTAGGTCTTGAAGTCGAGCTCCAGGTTGCACCGCTCGGCCACAGCCACGGTGTTGGCAACCGCTTCGGGGGCGTAGTGGAAAGCCGCCGCCATCTCCGCCGGGGTCTTCACGTAGAACTCGTCGGCGGAGAAGCGCATCCGGGAGGGATCGGAAAGGGTCTTGCCGGTTTGGAGACAAAGGAGCACCTCGTGAGCCTTGGCATCCTCCCTGTTCAGGTAGTGGCAGTCGTTGGTGGCGACCAGCGGAAGCTGAAGCTCCCGGGCCACCTCCAGAAGCCGCTTGTTGGCGATATCCTGCTCCGGGAGGGTGTTCTCCTGCAGCTCGATGTAGTAGCGCTCCGGGAAGAGCTGCGAGTACCAGCGGGCCGTGGCCACCGCCTCCTCCATCCGGCCGCGGCCGCACTGGTAGGCCACCTCTCCCTTGAGGCAGGCGGAGAGACAGATCAGCCCCTCGCTGCACTCGGCCAGGAGTTCCTTGTCTATGCGCGGCTTGTAGTAGAACCCCTCCCGGAAGCCCGCCGAAACCAGGCGGGAGAGGTTCCTGTACCCCTGGATATTTTCGCAGAGGAGGATCAGGTGGTAGCTGTGGGCCGCATCCGGACTGCCGCCGGAATCCTTCACGAAGCGGGAGCCGGGTGCCACGTAAACCTCGGCACCGATGACCGGCCGAATCCCCTTGTCCTTGCACTTCTGGTAGAATTCAATCGCCCCGAACATGACGCCGTGATCGGTGAGCGCCACCGCCGGCATGCCGTGCTCCTTGACCTTGCCGAGCAGGTCGTTGAGCCTGATCGCGCCGTCGAGGAGCGAGTACTGGGAATGGAGATGGAGATGGACGAATTCGGTCTGCTGCATGGGCACCATATAAGATGGGAGCCGCTAGAGGCCCGGCTCCCATTTTAGTCTGACTGAAAATTTTTAGCAATTATGCCACGAAACAGACATGGTGAAAAGTGAAAAGTGCATACCCCCTTGCCTCTTCCGGACAATGATGCTATTTTTCTGTAACTGTCTTCCCCTTCACTGATCACCGTTCACCGTAATAAGGACCCGCACCATGCAACCTTTCCTCATCGACACCCACGCCCACATTGACGGCCGGGATTTTCTCCCCGATTTCAGCGACATGCTCAACCGCGCCAAAGAGGCCGGCCTTTCCCACATCGTCACGGTTGGGGCGGACCTGGAATCGAGCCGGGCGGCGGCCCGGCTGGCGGAGCAGCACGACCACATCTATTGCGCCGTCGGCATCCACCCCCACGATGCCGAGCGGGTCACGGAAAAATGCTACGAAACGATCAGGGAACTGGCGACCGGACATGCGAAGGTGGTCGCCATCGGCGAGATCGGCCTCGATTTCTACCGCGACCGCTCCCCCCGCGATGACCAGGAGCGGGTATTCCGCCGCTTCATCCGCATGGCCCGGGAGCTGTCGCTGCCGGTCATCGTTCACGACCGCGACGCCCACCAGCGGGTCATGGCAATACTGCGGGAAGAGCGGGCCGCGGACGTCGGCGGCGTGCTCCATTGTTTCTCCGGCGACCTCCGGATGGCCCGTGACTGCGTGGACATGGGGTTTTACCTCTCCATACCCGGGACCGTCACCTACGCGAGCAATGAGCAGCTGCGGGAGGTGGTCCGGGGGACCAAAATCGAGCACCTCCTGCTGGAAACCGACTGCCCCTACCTCACGCCGGTACCGCACCGGGGGAAGCGGAACGAGCCGGCATACATGCGGATCACGGCGGAGAAGGTGGCGGAGCTGAAAGGTCTCTCCCTCGAGGACGTGGGGAGGATCACCTCCCTCAATGCGCGTCGGCTGTTCGGCATCGATCAGGGGGGCCAGGCTGCCCGGATCGCCTACCGGATCAGGAACTCCCTCTACCTGAACATCACCAACCGCTGCTCCAACCGCTGTTCGTTCTGCGCCAAGTTCGAGGACTTCACTGTCAAGGGGCATTTCCTCCGGCTCGACCACGAGCCCGACGCAGCAGAGGTGATCGCCGCCGTGGGTGACCCCGCGGGGTACGACGAGGTGGTGTTCTGCGGCTACGGCGAGCCGCTCCTGCGGCTCGACCTGATACGAGAGGTGGCAACGGAGCTGAAGCGGAAGGGGTGCCGGATCAGGATCAACACGGACGGCCAGGCAAACCTGGTGTACGGCCGGAACGTCCTGCCGGAGCTGGAAGGCGTGGTGGATGCACTGTCGGTCAGCCTCAATGCCGCCGATCCCGAGACCTACCAGCGGCTCTGCCACACCCCCTTCGGCGAGGCGGGCTTCCACGGCGTCTGCAAGTTCTTGCAGGAGGCGCCCCGCTACATCCCGGAGGTGACCGCCAGCGCCGTGACCGTGCCGGGGCTCGACGTCGAGGCGGTGAGAAGGCTCGCAGAGAGTCTCGGGGTCAAGTTCCGCGAGCGGGAGTATGCGGAAGTGGGGTAGATTGGCTCTACGGACGACACAGGATTTTGTAAAGGCGAGGCATGCCTCGCCCTCGGGGAAACGAAGTAGTGCCGAATCAGGGCGAAGCATGCGTCGCCCCTACGAAAAAAGATTGCTAAATATGAAAGGCCATCCCGTCTTCTCAGGATGGCCTTTTTCTTGCCGTTCTAACGCGTAGGGGCAATTCATGATTGCCCCTACCTTGCAACTACTCGATCAGCTTGCCGATACTGCGCCAGCGTACGCGCCAGTGCTCCTTGTCCCACGACCAGTACTTGATGAAGGCGAGTCCCTTGATCTTGTCATTGGTGACAAAACCCCAGAAACGGCTGTCATAGGAACGGTCCCGGTTGTCACCCATGACGAACAGGGAATTGGCGGGCACCGTCACCGGGCCGAAATTATCGCGCGGATTCTGCTCGGCTGGGACGAGGTCGCGCTCCTTGTGCACCTCATGGGGATTTTCGCAGGGCTTGCCGTTCACGTACACCTTCTTGTTGATCTCCTGCACCACGTCCCCCGGGGTGCCGATCACCCTCTTGATGAAATCCTTGCTCGGGTCCTCGGGATACTCGAACACGATCACGTCCCCGCGCCGCGGATCGCGTAGCTTGAGTACCCGCTTGTCGGTAAAGGGGATCTTGGTGCCGTAGATGAACTTGCTGACCAGGATGTGGTCGCCTATCGCCAGGGTGTCTTCCATGGAGCCGGACGGGATCTTGAACGCCTGCACCACGAAGCTCCTGATGACCAGGGCCAGGATGGCGGCAATGATGATGGACTCGGCGTATTCCCTGACGATGTGCTTTTTTCGGACTTCCTCACCCTGCTGCTCCGCAGCAAGGGTCTCTTCAGGTTGAGCGCTTCTGTTTTCTTCCATTGTACCTGGGTCCTTTTCGGTGTATTTGAGCCCTCATATCAACAAACAACGTCAAAAGCACTAACCGCAGAGGAAAACAAAAAGCAAAAATCAAAATTAACAGGGATGAACAGGATATTCAGGACTAAAGGCTTTTTAAAACATGAAGGAATTTCGAGTCTTATCCTGTTTATCCTGTATATCCCTGTTACAAAGCTCTTGATTTTCTCTGCGTTCCTCCGCGCCCTTTAGCCCTTTGGGTCTCTGCGGTGAAAGGTTTTTTCAGCCTAATCCTCGACCTTCAATATGGCAAGGAATGCCTCCTGGGGCAGCTCCACGTTCCCCACGTTCTTCATCCGCTTCTTCCCCTCTTTCTGCTTCTCCAGAAGCTTGCGCTTCCTGGTGATGTCGCCGCCGTAGCACTTGGCGAGGACGTCCTTGCGCAACGCCTTGACCGTCTCCCGGGCGATCACCTTATTGCCGATGGCGGCCTGGATCGCCACCTCGAACATCTGGCGGGGGATCAGCTCCTTCATCTTCGACACCAGCTCGCGGCCACGGTAATAGGCCTTGTCCTTGTGGATGATGAGAGAGAGGGCATCGACCACCTCGCCGTTGATCAGGATGTTCATCCGCACAAGCTCGCTCTGCCGGTAGTCGAGCTGCTCGTAGTCGAGCGAGGCGTACCCCTTGCTGATCGACTTCAGCCGGTCGTAAAAGTCGAGCACCACCTCGTTCAAGGGAAGCTCGTAGATGATCATCACGCGGGTCGGGGTGAGGTACTTGATCTCCCGCTGCACCCCCCGCTTCTCCACACAGAGCGCCAGTATCCCGCCGACGAATTCGTTGGGGACATGGATGGAGGCGAGGATGAACGGCTCCTCGACGTAGGCGACCTCCTGCACCGGCGGGAGTTGGTTGGCGCTCTCGATGGTGATCATCTCCCCCGACGGCTTGTGCACCTTGTAGACGACGGTGGGGGCGGTGGTGATCAGTTCCAGGTTGAATTCCCGCTCCAGCCGCTCCTGGATGATCTCCATGTGGAGAAGGCCGAGAAAGCCGCACCTGAAACCGAAGCCGAGGGCCAGGGAGGTTTCCGGCTCGTAGGTGAAGGAGGCGTCGTTCAGCTTGAGTTTTGCCAGCGCGTCCCGCAGCTGCTCGTACTGGACGGTGTCGATCGGGTAGAGGCCGGAAAAGACCATCGGCTTCACTTCCTTGAAGCCGGCCAGAGGGGCGTCGCACGGCTTGTGGACGAGCGTCACGGTATCCCCCACCTTGGCGTCCTGCACTTCCTTGATCCCGGCGATGATGAACCCCACCTCCCCGGCGGAGAGCGCCGCAGCCTCGCGCATGACCGGGGCGAACACCCCGACCTTCAGGGCCTCGTAGGCGCTTCCCTTTGCCATCAAGAGGATCTTGTCCCCCTTTTTCACCACCCCGTCCAGTATCCGTACCAGGATGATCACCCCCTGGTACTGGTCGTACCAGGAGTCGAACAGGAGCGCCTTGAGAGGCTTGGCCGGGTCTCCCTGGGGGGGCGGGATCTTGGCCACGATCTCCTCCAGTATCTCCCGGGTGCCGATCCCTTCCTTGGCGCTCGCCAGCACCGCCTCGTGGGCGTCGATCCCGATGATCTCCTCGATCTCCTGCTTCACCCGCTCCGGCTCCGCGGCCGGGAGGTCGATCTTGTTCAGGACCGGAAAGACCTCCAGGTTGTTGTCCAGTGCCAGATAGACATTGGCCAGGGTCTGGGCCTCGACTCCCTGAGAGGCGTCCACCACCAGCAGCCCCCCCTCGCAGGCGGCAAGCGACCGGGACACTTCGTAGGTGAAGTCCACGTGGCCCGGGGTGTCGATCAGGTTGAGGATGTAATCACGGCCGTCGTCGGCCCGGTAAGTGAGCCGGACGGTCTGCGCCTTGATGGTGATCCCCCGCTCCCGCTCCAGGTCCATCTTGTCCAGGAACTGGTCCTGCTTTTCCCGCTCGGAAAGGGCGCCGGTGTACTCCAGGAGCCGGTCCGCCAGGGTCGATTTGCCGTGGTCGATATGGGCGATGATGGAAAAATTCCGGATGTTGTCGATTACCATAGATCCCTTTTCTGCTTGACTGTAACCGATCTAGGATATATCAACATCGGCCGGATTGTAAAGGAAAAACGGGGAAAGGGCCGCTTCCCCGAATTTTAAGCCATTGCCTTCTCCCCCGGTGCATGCTATATCTTTTCAGGCAGGACGCAATCCATCGGGAAAGAGAGTGGACTATTCATGCTGAGCGGCAAACAGAAACGGTTTCTCCGGGCGTTGGGACATGGCCTCAAGCCGGTCATCACGGTGGGCAAAGGGGAGGTAAACGAGGCGGTTGTCAGGGAGACCGCCGACGCCGTTGCCTGTCACGAGTTGGTAAAGGTGAAGATCCTGGAAAGCTGCCTCATAGACCGCTTCGACGTTGCGCAGCAGCTCGCCGGGGCGTGCGAGGCGGAGGTTGCCCAGGTGCTCGGCCGTACCATTCTCCTCTATAAACAGGCCAGGGAGCCGAAGATCGAGCTGCCGAAGGGGAAATGATCGAAAGGGGAGTCCGTTCATGGCAAAAACGGTCTGGGTAAGCCGCGACGACTGCATCAGCTGCGGACTCTGCGTATCGCTGGCGCCGAAGGTGTTCCGCTTCGAAGGGGGCAAGTCGAATGCCTACAATCCGGCCGGGGCGCCGGAGGAAAAGATCCAGGAATGCATCGATGGCTGCCCGGTGGGGGCGATCAGCTGGCAGGAAGAATAATTATGAAGTATGAAGATTGTCTTGTTAAACCCTTTCATACGGCTCAAACAGCCTCTTGAACTCATCCAGGGCAAAGCGGTCGGTCATTCCGGCGATGTAGTCGGCTATGACCCGTTCCCGGCCGGTCTTGTCCATCTTCTGCTGATATTTCCGGGGAAGAAGGGTCGGGTGCGCCAGGTAGGTCCCGAAAAGTTGGGTCAGACAGCGCTCCGCCTTGATCCGCATCCGTTCAACCTTGTAGTGACGGTACAGGTTCTCCATCAGAAAACGCTTCAGTTCCCGGTTTTTCCGTGACAGTTCCGGGCTCAAGGCCACCACCGGCCGGTTGACCCGCCGCAGGTCATCGATAGTCCTGATGGCGAACGCATCAAGATTTGCCAGGGTAGTGGCCGTCAGATTCTTGATGAACAGCCCGATGAGGGCGCTGACGGTCTGGTATTTCTTTCGCTCGCTGTCGATCCCCGGATATCTTTCCTCCACCCCGTCGCATACCTCGCGCCACACCTCCACCTCCCTGAGCTGCGCCAGGGTAATGTAGCCGGACTTCAGGCCGTCGTCGATGTCATGGTTGTTGTAGGCGATCTCGTCCGCAAAATTGATGATCTGCGCCTCTATGGTCGGCACCACGCCGGGGAGGAACTCCCCGATAATCTCCGCCGGCCGGTCATAGGGGGATGCGTGCTTGATGATCCCCTCCCGCACTTCCCAGGAAAGGTTCAACCCGTTGAAGCCCGGATAGCGCTCCTCCAGCTCGTCCACCACCCGGAGAGACTGGAGGTTATGCTCGAACCCGCCGTGCCCTTCGAGGAGCCGGTTGAGCACCTCCTCGCCGGTATGGCCGAAGGGGGTGTGTCCCAGGTCGTGGGCCAGGGCGAGGGCCTCGGTGAGTTCCTCGTTCAGCCTGAGGCGCCGGGCGATCGCCTTCCCGATCTGGGCGACCTCCAGCGAATGGGTGAGCCGTGTCCGGTAATAGTCCCCCTCATGGTTGACGAAAACCTGGGTCTTGTATTCCAGCCGACGGAAGGCGGCACAGTGGATGATCCTGTCCCGGTCCCGCTCGAAGGCCGGACGTTCGTCCCGCAGCTCCTCCGCGTACCTCCTCCCCCGCGAGTGGGCACTGCGTGCAGCGTATCCGGCCAGGTCCGGCCGTTCCGTGGATGCTCCGAAATCCATCAAGGTTTCCCCCCTTTGCTGTCAAAGGAAGTATTAAAACCCGCTCTCCGCAGGGTGTCAACAACAAAGTTTCCTTGACTCTCCTACCTCCATCATGCTAAATTTTTAAGTCTTTTTTAAGTTTTTATCAGGAAATGGATACAACTACAGGATGACGACAAAACGCCTTTTGGAACGAGTCCCGGAAAAGATCAGGGAAAAACTGGGAAAAAACAACAGCGTCTGCCTCCTCAACGGCAAAGATGTATTCGCCCTCCTCCGCCGGGAAAAAATGATCGTGATGGCGTGCAACGCCAGGATCAGGCATGTCATCCCGGGCATCATGAAGGCCGCGGAAGAACTCGATGCCGTGATCGCCTTCGAACTGACCAGGACCGAGGGGGGACTGGACGGCGGCTACACGGGACTGACTCCCGAGTTCTTTTTCACCACCATCATCGAGTACGCCGAGCAGTGCAAATTCAGCAAACCGTTCATCATCCACGGCGACCACATCACCATCAGGGACAACTCAGCCGAAGAACTGGCGGAAGCCGAACGCCTTCTCTCGGCCCAGGTCGACGCGGGCTTCACCTCCTTTGCCCTCGACGCATCCTTCAACCCGGTAGCCGACAATATCAGGATCGTGAGCTCCCTGGCCCGGCGGATCACGGCCGCGGGATACGGCCTGGAAGTGGAACTGGGCGAGGTAACGCCGGTGGGAAACGAATCGAACCTGACCACCGTTGCCGAAACGGAAACGTTTCTCGCGGGGCTGGCAGCAGTCGGCATTCATCCCGACCTCCTGGCGATCGACAACGGCTCCAAGAGCGGCAACTATCTCGAAGGGGAGATGGTCAGGATCGACCTGGACCGGACCAGGGAGATCTACCAAACGGCCGCAGAGTTCGGTCTGGCCGGCCTGGTACAGCACGGCATAACCGGCACCCCCCTGCGGATCGTGGGAAAGCTGGCGGATTACGGCATCAGAAAGGGGAACATCGGCACCCTCTGGCAGAATGTGGCCCACGCAGGCCTTCCCCTCGACCTCATGGACGCCATGCGGCGCTGGGCAAGGGAGAACAGGAAGGACATCAAGTACGCCACCAGGGTCTTCAAGGCTGAGATCGACGCCATACCGGCGGAGAACGCCCGCCAGATCCATGAGATGGCCTACCGGGAAGCGAAGGAGTTCCTGACCGCCTTCAACTCCAAGGGGAGCGCCGGCAAGCTTTCCGACCTGCTGGGTGGGGCCGGTTGCGCGTCATAAGCGGCTCCGCGCGTGGCCGGAAGCTCCTTACCCCGAAAAACGACCGGATCAGGCCGACGGCAGACCGGGTAAAGGAGTCGCTCTTCAACATCCTGGCCGTTCAGACCGGGAACCTTGCCGGGCTCAAGGTTCTCGACGTTTTCGCCGGCACCGGCAACCTCGGCATCGAAGCTTTGAGCCGGGGTGCTGCGGAGGCGGTATTCATCGATGAAAACCGGGAAGCCGCCTCCCTTGTGAAAAAAAACCTGGAATTGACCGGGCTCGACGGGAAGGGGCGGGTCCTGCAGAAAGAGGCGCTGGCCGCTCTGAAAATGCTCGGAACCGGCACCACCCCCTTCGGCCTCGTCTTCCTCGACCCCCCCTACCGCAAGGGGCTCGCCGGGCAGGTTATGGAGTTCCTGGCAGGATCTGCGCTCATCGACGAAAACACGGTGGTCGTTGCCGAGACCGCGGCCAGGGAAGATCTCCCCGAGGCGTTCGGCAGGCTTCGGCAGTTCGACCGGAGGGTGTACGGCGACACGGCCATCGCCTTTTACATGCGGGAAAACAGTGAGATGTGAGACGTTTCTCACGTCTCACGTCTGACTTATTTTCTCGATTCAGAGGTTTTCAATGTCCAAAAAAATAGCCGTCTATCCCGGCTCATTCGACCCGATCACCTTCGGCCACCTGGATATCATCAACCGGGGGTTGCGGATCTTCGACGAGGTGATCATCGCGGTGGCAGCAAATTCCTCAAAAAACGCCCTGTTCACCATCGACGAACGGCTGGAACTGATCAGGCAGGTCATCGCCGGCAACGACGGGGCAAGGGTTGACACCTTCGACGGCCTTCTGGTAGACTACGTCATCTCCCAGAAGGCCACGGTCATCATCCGGGGACTCAGGGCCGTTTCCGACTTCGAGTACGAGTTCCAGATCGCCCAGATGAACCGGAGCATCTCCCAGGAGGTGGAGACCCTCTTCATGATGACGTCGGTGCCGTACAGCTACCTCTCCTCCTCCATCGTCAAGGAGGTGAGCTCCCTCAACGGCCCGGTGGACGGCTTGGTCCCCCCTCTCGTCAAGCAAGCGCTTGCCAACAAGTTTTCATCAAAACACCCATAGCAAGGAGACCCGTATGAATCCGTTAGCCGTTGAACTTAACGAGATGCTCAGCCAGAGCAACCCATATGTTCTGGAGATGCTGTCCGAGCTCGGCAAGAACCTTTTCTTCCCCAAGGGGATACTGACCCAGTCGGCCGAAGCCAAGGAAAAGGCCCACAAATTCAACGCCACCATCGGCATCGCCACCGAAAATGGCGGCCCGATGTACCTCCAGTGCATCCAGGACAAGCTCACCGCCTTCGACCCGAAGGATATCTACCCCTACGCGCCGCCGGCCGGCAAGCCCGAACTGCGCGCCCTCTGGCGCGAGAAGCAGCTGCGGGAGAACCCGAGCCAGCAGGGGAAACACTTCAGCAACCCGATTGTCACCAACGCCCTCACCCACGGCCTCTCCATCGTTGCCGACATGTTCGTCGCCCCGGGTGACCACGTGGTCCTGCCGGACATGCTCTGGGGGAACTACAACCTCACCTTCGGTACCTGCTCCGGCGCCGTCATGCGGAAATTTCCGACCTTCACCGTGGCGGGCGGCTATGACGTCGACGCCTTTAAGGCCGAGCTGAAAAACAGCGCCGAGGAAAAGGGGAAAGCCATCGTCATCCTGAACTTCCCCAACAACCCGAGCGGCTACACCCCCACCGTCGCCGAAGGTGACGCCATCGTTGCCGCCATCAAGGAAGTCGCCGAAAGCGGCTGCAACATCGTCGCCGTCACCGACGACGCCTACTTCGGCCTCTTCTACGAGGACAGCCTGAAGGAGTCGCTCTTCGGCAAGCTCGCCAACCTCCACCCGCGCATCCTGGCGGTCAAGCTGGACGGCGCCACCAAAGAGGAGTTCGTCTGGGGCTTTAGGACCGGCTTCATCACCTTCGCCGACGGCAACAGCTTCGACAACCCCCGGGTCATGACCGCTCTGGAGAAGAAGGCCATGGGGATCATCCGCGCCCGGATCTCAAACTGCCCCCACCCCTCCCAGACCTTCGCCATCGAGGCGCTCCGCTCCCCGAAATTCCTCGAACAGAAGGAAGAGAAGTTCCAGGTGCTGAAAGGCCGCGCCCTTAAGGTCAAGGAAGTCCTCGACAGCGGCAAGTACGATTCCGCCTGGACCTACTACCCGTTCAACTCCGGCTACTTCATGTGCCTCAAGCTGAAGACCGTCGATGCCGAGAAGCTGCGGGTCCACCTCCTCGACAAGTACGGCGTCGGCGGCATCTCCATCGGCAAGACCGACCTGCGGATCGCCTTCTCCTGTATCGAGGAGAAGGATATCCCCGAGCTGTTCGACATCATCTACAAAGGGGTTCTGGATCTGGCTTGATCATTCTGCAGAACCATCGTGCAAATAAAAGGGAGTCTCTTTCACCCCTCCCCGCTCAGGAGGTTGTTCGTGATCGCGAAAGAAATGACCATCGGAGAAATAATCCGGCGTCATCCGGAGACGCTGGCGGTGTTCGAAAAATACCGGCTGGAGTGCTACGAGTGCCAGATCGCCGACTTCGAGGCACTGGAACATGGGGCGGGGGTCCACAAAATTGACGTGGACGAGCTCCTTCGGGAACTGAACCGGGTCATCCGCAGCTGACTTTCAAGAACGCCATTCAGGGCCTCGCGGTTTCCAAAACGCGAGGCCCTTCCCCTTTCCGCCCCGTCCCCACCAGGCCGTCGCCGTACTCAAAAATAGCCTGGACATTTCTGTGTAAGCAATGTAAATTGAATAGCGTATTGATTGTACTCACTACGGCTACCCCACGAAAATGTATACGGAAAATTTCGGCAATTTTTTCGGCAACGCTTCGCAGTCCACCCCGATTAAGACCATGATTTCAACGAATTAGAGCGCCGCCAATCATCCACCTGCGCGAAATCTTCCTTTTGGCACACATATCGCAATACCACCCTCGGAGTTTTTGCCGGAGGGGGACCCGACCTTACCGGCTATCCAGGAGGTTATAAGGTGCTTTACAGATCCGTAAACGAATCATTCAACGAATTCATCATCGACCGGGCAGATGCCAAGTGCATCCGCTGCAAGGTCTGCGTCCGGCAGTGCGCCTACGAGGTCCATTCCTACATGGCAGAGGACGACGCCCTTACCGAGGACAACACGCTCTGCATCGGCTGCCGCCGCTGTTCGGCCCTCTGCCCGACCGGCGCCATCACCATACGGGCCAACCAGGAGATGTTCAAGCGCAACGAATCCTGGTCCGGCGCCCACATCAGGAACCTGTACGCCCAGGCCGACACCGGCGGCATCCTCCTGGCGGCCATGGGGAACCCGGCTAAATACCCGATCTACTGGGACCACATGCTGCTGGACGCCTCCCAGGTGACCAACCCCTCCATCGACCCCCTGCGAGAGCCGATGGAACTGCGCACCTACCTGGGGAAAAAGCCCCATTCAATCGAGGTGGTACGGAACGAAAAAACCGGCAAGCCGGAGTTGAAGACCCAACTCACCCCGCAGCTGAAGCTGGAGTACCCCTTCATCTTCTCCGCCATGAGCTACGGCGCCTTGAACCTGAACGCCCACCGGGCAATGGCCGCAGCCGCGGAAGAACTGGGAACCCTCTACAACACCGGCGAGGGGGGGCTGCACAAGGACCTCTACCGGTACGGCAAGAACGTCATCGTCCAGGTGGCCTCCGGCCGTTTCGGCGTGAGCGAGGCATACCTGAACGCCGGAGTCGGCATCGAAATCAAGGTCGGCCAGGGAGCCAAACCGGGGATCGGCGGCCACCTTCCCGGCGAAAAGGTGAGCCCCGAGATCTCCGAGACCCGCATGATCCCTATCGGCTCGGACGCCATCTCCCCGGCCCCGCACCATGACATTTACTCCATAGAGGACCTGCGTCAGCTGATCTTCGCCCTCAAGGAGGCGACCAACTACGAGAAGCCGGTTTCCGTCAAGATCGCCGCAGTTCATCATGTGGCGGCCATCGCCTCCGGCATCGCCCGGGCCGGCGCCGACATCATCACCATCGACGGCTTCCGCGGCGGCACGGGTGCGGCTCCCCAGGTGATCCGCGACAATGTCGGAATTCCGATGGAACTCGCCCTGGCCGCGGTCGATTCGCGGCTGCGCGATGAGGGAATCAGGAACCAGGTCTCCATCGTGGTCGGCGGCGGGGTAAGAAGCTCCGGCGACGCCATCAAGGCGATCGCACTCGGTGCAGACGCCATAAACCTGGGCACCTCGACCCTGCTGGCGCTCGGCTGCACCCTCTGCCAGCGCTGCTATACCGGCAAGTGCCCGTGGGGGATCACTACCAACAATCCCTACCTGGCCAAGCGCTTGAACCCGGAAATCGGGGCGGAAAAACTGGTGAATCTCGTCCATGCCTGGGGACACGAGATGAAGGAGATTCTCGGCGGCATGGGGCTGAATGCTCTGGAATCGCTGCGCGGCAACCGCTACAAGCTGCGGGCGGTCGGCCTGCCCGAGAAGGACATGAACCTGTTGGGCGTCATGCCGGCGGGAGAATAATCCATCACGTAGGGGCGCAGCATGCTGCGCCCGTATGAATG
>DATDNF010000060.1:0-17640 GCA_036518435.1 Geobacteraceae bacterium | reverse complement strand
TGGTTACCCTCCTGAGTTCTTAGGAAGGTATCACCCCGAAGGCCGAGGACGAATTCAAATCGAAAAAAGAACAATTGTGTCAAAGAGCAAAAAGAATCAGATGGTTACAGAAGTACGTTCGTAATTAACCGGACAGTAGTGTATTGAGAACTCAAAACTATCAATATTCTCCCTCGCTTACTCCCGCCTCGTCGAACGTCGCCATCTCGTTCAGCACCTTCACCGCCGCCTCGATGATCCCCATGGCCAGGGCCGCGCCGGTACCCTCGCCGAGGCGAAGCCCGAGATCGAGGATCGGCTCGCAGCCGATCCGCTCCAGCATGAACCGATGGCCGATCTCCGCCGAGCGGTGGGAGGCGAAGATGTATTCCCTCACACTCGGGTGGAGCTCCGAGGCGATCAGGGCGCCGGCCGTGGAGATGAAGCCGTCCACCACCACCGGGATCCGGTTGGCGGCGCAGCCGAGGACGAGGCCGGCGATGCCGCCGATCTCCAGCCCCCCCACCTTGGCCAGCACGTCGACCGGGTCGGCCGGGTCGGGGCGGTTCAACGCCAGACCCCGCTCGATCACCCGCACCTTGTTCTCCAGGGTACTGTCCGAGATTCCGGTCCCCCGGTGGGTAACCTCCCGCGCCGATTTCCCGGCGATGGCCGCGATGATGGCCGACGAAGGGGTGGTGTTGCCGATCCCCATCTCGCCGGTGCCGACCATAGCCACCCCCTCCGTCTTGGCGAGGCCGGCCAGCTCGATGCCGACCCCGATGGCGGAGAGCGCCTCCTCCCTGGTCATGGCCGGCCCCGTGGCGAAATTGCGGGTGCCGCGCGCCACCTTTTTCTGGATCAGGCCGGGCATCTCGCCGAACTCGTAGTCAACCCCGATGTCCACCACCAACACCTCGGAGCCGCAGTGCCGGGCGAGGACGTTCACCCCCGCCCCGCCGTTCAGGAAGTTGAAGACCATCTGGGGGGTCACCTCCCGGGGAAAGGCGGAAACCCCCTCCGCCACCACCCCGTGGTCGCCGGCAAAGGTGAAGATGATTTTTTTCCGCGTGCCGGGCGCGAGGCTCCCGGAGATGGCGGCAAAGCGGCGGGCGAACTCCTCCAGGCGGCCGAGCGAGCCGAGCGGCTTGGTCTTGTTGTCCAGCTTCGCCTGGGCCTGTGCCAGGAGTTCTGCGTCCACCGGCTGGATTCGGGCGAGGGTCTCTTTCAAAATATCCATGAGTGCTCCCGTAATCAAAATAATTCGGAATGCGAAGTGCGGCATGCGGAATGTAAAACCCTTTTCACTCCGAGCTCCGCACTCCGAACGCCGCATTCATAATTACCCCTTCAGCTTCAGCGGCAGACCGGAGAACATCACGTACACTTCGTCCGCTGCTCGCGCCAGGAGCTCGTTCGCCTCTCCCGCCAGGTCGCGGAAGGTGCGGGCCAGCCCGTTCTCCGGAACGATCCCCATGCCGACCTCGTTGGAGACGAGGATAAGCGGCGTTTTCAGGCCGGGGAAGAGCCGGATCAGGCCCTCCACCTCAGCCAGCGCCGCGGCATCCCCCTGTTTCAGGAGGAGGTTGGTGAGCCAGAGGGTGACGCAGTCCACCAGGAGCGCGGCGCACCCTTCCTGGTTCTCCCCGAGCGCCCCCGCCAGATCCAGCGGCTCCTCGATGGTTCGCCAGGCGGGGCCGCGCCGGGCACGGTGACGGTCGATCCGCTGCGCCATCTCCGCATCCCCGGCCCGGCCGGTGGCGATGTAGCCGAGCGGCGCGCCGTAGCCCGCCGCCAGCTTCTCGGCGAGCCGGCTCTTGCCGCTCCGGGCGCCACCGGTGATGAAGATTGTGTCTGCCATGAAAAAACCCCGCCTCTTTCGAAAGAGACGGGGTCTTGAATTGAAACGGCGCAATTCGGGCCTCGGCGCCTCTCCCTCGGAGGGTCCTTGAGCTGGCGAATTCGAATTTTTCCGCGGGAAAAGGCGGATTCGCCCCATCGGCCGGGCAGGTTTCCTGACTCACGGGTCGCTTTACTCGCCGCGCCTTCCCGAGGTCATCAGTGGCGTGGTTGCGGCTTTCATCACCGTTCACAGTTGCGGGACAGCGGAGGATTCGCACCCCCTTCCCTTTTAACCGGAACCGGGGGCATTTCCCATCGGCCCGGCACCCGGACGAACAGCTGTTCGATTGTACTTCAAGTTCTAACAGAGCGAAAAAGCAATGTCAAACAGAATAACATGCCGCCTCATCCGACGCCGCTTTCAGGGTTGAGCAGCCGCTCGATCCTCTCCCACACCTCGTCCTTGCCGTCCCGGGAAAGGGCCGAGAAAAAGCAGAGGTCGTCCTTCGCGACGTCCAGCGTCCGGGCGATGACGGCCGCCTGTTTTGCCCGTTCGTTGCGGGTAACCTTGTCGCACTTGGTGACCACCAGAACGGCGGGGATATGGTAGGCCCGGAACCACTGGAGCATCTGCCGGTCATCGGCAACCGGCGTGCGGCGGATGTCGAGGATCAGCACCACCCCCTTCAGGTTCTCCCTCGCGGCGAAGTAGGCCTCCATCATCGGCCCCCACTCCTTTTTCACCGCCAGCGGGACCTTGGCAAAGCCGTAGCCGGGGAGATCGACCAGGGTGAACCGGCCGTTCACGTTGAAGAAATTGATCAACTGGGTCCTGCCGGGGGTGGAACTGGTCCGGACCAGGTTCCTCCTGTTGACCAGGACATTGATGAGTGAGGACTTCCCCACGTTGGAGCGGCCGGCAAAGGCGATCTCGGGGAGGTCGGTTTCGGGGTACTGGCCCGGCTTTACCGCGCTTTTGATGAACTCGGTGCTTTTGACGATCACGGGGAACCACCATCTCCTTTTTCCATCCGGCAGGATTATACGCGGCGAACCCCGCCGTTGCAACGCAATTTCTCTCTCCGGGCATCCGACCCGCGCCGTTACGTCATTCCTTTCGATTGACACCCCCTATCGCTCCATGGTAAAAACTGACTAATAATTTCAGCAATTTGATCGAAAAACCAGAGGGGTCTTTCATGTTCTTCCGCACGTACCTTTCCTCGCTGCGCAGCACGCACATCTTCATGGTCTGCTTCGGCCTGCTGATCGGGGCGGTGTTCCCCTTTTACTCGTGGCTTTTCTTCGGCGCCGCGGCCTTCGCCCCGCTCTATGCCATCGGTTGCGTGACCGCCGGCTTTGTCGTGGGCACCTTCTGTTACTACATCATCAAGGAGGCCCTGAAGCTCTACGTGGAGCGGCAGTGGCGGGCACTCGCCAGGATCACCGGCGAGGAAGCGGCCAGGGCCGCCATGGGGGAGGGGGACGAGCTCCAGCAGTTGATCGACTGCAACGAGACCCTGATGAACAAGGTTTTCCTGATGGTGGAAAACGTCTCCCGCCTTGCGGCCGACATCTCCGCCCGGCACGGGAGCCTGACCGCGGAGTTCGGCCAGACGCTGTCCGACAACGAACAGCAGCTGGCCAAGGAGAAGGAAACCCTCAAGGCGGTCGATGAGATGAATATCTTTTTCAACAACCTTCTCAGGGAGATCGAAGACATCGCCGCCCGGACCGACGAACGGGCCTCCATCTCCACCGAGATGAGCGCCACCACCGACACCATCGCCCTGAATATCAAGGATTACTCCTCCTCGGTAATGGAAACCTCCGCCTCCATCGAAGAGATGGCCTTGAGCATCAGGGAGACCACGGCCAATATCGAGGCGCTCACCGCATCGACCGAGCAGACCTACAACTCCATCAACCGGATCGGCACCTCCATCGCCCATATCCGGGACAATGCCCGGCGGACCTCGGAATGCTCGGAAAAGGTCCGCATCCAGGCCCAGGAAGGGATGGAGGCGATGACCGCCACCATCGCCTCCATGCTGGAGATCGAACGGAACAGCGATCATTCGGTCGACGCCATCAAGCGCCTGGCGCTCCACTCCCTGCGGGTCGGCGAGTTTCTCGCCATCATCAAGGACGTGGTGGCCCAAACCAACCTCCTCTCGCTGAACGCCTCCATCATCGCGGCCCAGGCCGGCGAGCGGGGCAAGGCCTTCGCCGTGGTCGCGGAGGAGGTGCGCGCGCTCGCCCACCGGACCTCGGCCTCGACCAGCGAGATCGAGGAACTGGTCAGGAACATCCAAGAGGAGACCGCCGCTGCCGAAAAGGCGGTAACCCAGGGTAAGGAGCAGGTGGCAGAAGGGGTGAGGATCTCGGAAAAGGCGGACGAAGCGCTCCACCGGATCGAAGAAAGCGCTGCCGAGGCATCCCGGATGGTGCAGAAGATAGCGGAGTCGACCGACGAGCAGGCATCGGGGAGCAGGCTGATCACCGAGGAGGCGGACAAGAACCTGCTGCGGGTCAAACAGTTCACCAAGGCCATTCAGGAAGAGGAGAAGGGGGCGGGGCTGATCGTCAGGAGCCTGGAGCACATGCGGGGGCTCTCCCAGAGAATCACCACTTCGACCGAAGAACAGGCCCGCGGCAACCGGCTCTACATGAAAAGCGTGCTGGAGGACAACGACAAGGTGAAGGGGCTGCGGGAAACCTGCATCCAGCAGATCATGATGGGGGACGTGCTGCGCAACGACGTGACGGAGGTAGACCGCCTCATCGAGGCCAACGCCCTGGAAGCGAAACGGATCATGACGGACATCGAAACCATAAACGAGATGATCGGCGGCATCCAGCAGGAGCTGGCGACCTTCAGACAACAACCCCCAGGACCCTGACCAACTGGGCCAGCGCCTCGTCCTTCAGGGAATAGCAGACCTTCGCCCCCTCGCGGCGCGCCGCCAGGAGGCCGTTTTCCTTCATCACCTTGAGGTGCTGGGAGACCACCGCCTGGGGCATATCGAGGCATTCCCATATCTCCTTCACACAGGCGCCCTTGCCGGCGAGTCCCGCCACGATCTTCAGCCGCACCGGATGGCCGAGGGTCCTGAGCAGCAGCGCCTTCTCTTCCAAGTCAGTTTTCATACGCGGTTACCTCTTATTGGCATAATCACGTCAGGTACTCTGAAGTTCCAGAGTATAGCCGACATGGGCGGGGTGAAAATGGCCGGGGAACTCCCGCGCGAGCCGGGCCGAGGCCGCAAAACCGGTGCAGTGCGCGGCGCAGATCCTCCTGATGTCGTACGACTTGAGTGCCCGGATGGTTTCGTCGAGTTGCCGGGGGGAGCAGAAGCAGAGGTGGGTGCCGCCGATGACCGCATGGACCTCGGCCACCCCTGTTTTGCGCCGCGCATGCTCGATGGTGTTGATCATCCCGGCGTGGCAGCAGCCGAGGACCAGCACGAGCCCCCTGCCGGTGCGGATCACCAGTGACTGATCGTCAGGCAGGGGGTCGGCGGTACACCCCGCGTCATCGCAGCAAAGGCCGGTGTCCCCCTGCTCGAACGGGGTTTGCCGCGGGACTTCGCCGGTCAGGAAAATGCCGGGGGCGATCTCCCGGAACCCGTCGGAAAGATTGAAGCTCCCCCCCATACCGCGCAGGTAGGCCTCGTCATAGGGGATGCCGATGGCCATGCTCTCGCCGGTGTCTTTCACCCGGTAGCGGTGGGCGAAGACCCCCGGATGAGCGAAGAGCTCCTTGCCGCCGCAGGTCCGCAGGAGCGGGAGAAGCCCGCCGGTATGGTCGTAATGACCGTGGGAGAGGGCGACCTTAGCCACCCGGTGGAGGTCCCGTTTCATCCGCATGGCGTTGTGCAGAAGGGTTTCCCCCTGGCCGGTGTCGAACAGGAGGCTGCCGCCGTCCCATTCCACCAGGGCGGCGAAGCCGTGTTCCCCGAGCGTCCCCGACAGGGAGCCGACGGTGTTGTCACAGAGGATGGTGATGCGGTAGCCCATCGGTTGTCCTTGGCAGCAGCGGGTCTTGTGCCCTCTGCAACAGGGTG
The DNA here is from genome assembly GCA_036518435.1 of Geobacteraceae bacterium. Lineage (GTDB taxonomy): Bacteria > Desulfobacterota > Desulfuromonadia > Geobacterales > Geobacteraceae > JAMPXD01. The sequence continues at coordinate 11,752 of DATDNF010000060.1, read as the reverse complement.
GCCGCAAGGCCCTGCCGCTGCGTTATTTTGTGCCGCATGCCGTCGGCAGCTTCGGCGCTCCCAGCTTCGCCAGGATTGTCATCATCGGGCACCAGTTGGTGAAGCCGGACTGGACGAGGTTCAGCCCGACGAACCCGGTGAACCAGAGCCAGTTGAGGTTGTGGAAACGGGCCAGCAGCACTGACAGGACGATGAAGCTGCCGGCGATGATGCGCAGTAATCGATCGATGTGCATAGTTCTTCTCCTTTTGTTTCCGTCGGGGCGAGGCATGCCCCGCCCATGGTTATCCGGCATCACTTCGGCGGCACCGGGCGATCCGACGTCCCCTATGATGCCAGCATCTCCGCCACCTTCCCCGCCACCTTGCCGGTCAATTCAGGACAGGGCTTGCCGTGATTCTGGAGGATGACCTTGCAGCAGGTGGCACTGTACTCCGCCTTGAACCAGTGGTGCAGCTCCCTGGTCAACGCCGAAACCCGCTTCTTCTCACCCGGAAGAAGCATCCCGAGGGCCATGGTGGCGGCGGAAACTGCACCGCAGATGCAGCCGGTGCCGGAGCCGCCGCCGAAACCGGCCGCCATCCGGACGACATCCTCGGAGACCTCGGGAGCGAAGGCATTCCGTAATGCAACCAGCACCGCCTCGGCGCAGTGCATCTTGCCGGAGCGGTACAGCCCCTCCGCATCGCCGGCGACCCTCTCCGCCACGCTCTCCCCAGACTTTTCCACTCTCTTCTCGCTTGTCCAGAACATCGGACCTCCTTATTTACAGATGCTAGGCACTAGGCACGAGGCGCTAGGCACGGTTGCGATAATAAACAGTTTCACTGCGGCATGCAACCCCCGACATGGAGCACCGAGCCTCATGCCCGCCTCTTTTCCTGCCACGACTGCACCAGGTAATAGAGGATCGGTATGGTGATCATGGAGAGCGAGGTGGACGCGACCTCCCCGCACATCAGGGCAATGGCGAGCCCCTGGAAGATCGGGTCGAAAATGATCACCATGCTCCCCACCACCACCGCAGCCGCGGTCAGCAGTATCGGCCGGAAGCGGACCGCGCCGGCGTCGATGATCGCCTCGTCCAGCGCCATCCCTTCCCTCCGGCGGAGTTCCGTGAAATCGATCAGGATGATGGAATTGCGGACGATGATCCCCGCCAGGGCGATGAAGCCGATCATGCTGGTGGCGGTGAAGAAGGCGCCGAACAGGGCATGCCCCGGCAGTATCCCGATGAGCGTCAGCGGGATCGGGGCCATGATGATGAGGGGCGTGGTGAAGTTGCGGAACCAGGCCACCACCAGGACGTAGATCAGCACCATAACCGCGCCGAAGGCGATGCCGAGGTCGCGGAACACCTCGTAGGTGATGTGCCACTCGCCGTCCCACTTGAGCCCCACCCGCTCCTCGCTCCAGGGCTGGCGCGAGGCGAGCTGCTCGATGTGGTATCCCCCCGGCATGGGGATGGCGTCGATCTCCCGCTGCATCTTGAGGATCGCATAGACCGGCGCCTCGATCGCTCCTGCCACGTCTCCGGTGACGTACACCACGTTTCGCAGGTTCTTCCGGTACAGGGACTTCTCCTCGTTCTGCCGGGTGACCCGCACCAGTTGGGAGAGGGGGACGCTCCCCCGGGGACCGGGGACGTAGATGGAGGAGAGGTCCTGGACGGAGCTTCGCTCGCTCACCGGCAGGCGCAGGTTGATGGCAACCGGTTCCTTCTCGCTGGGAAGATGGACGATGCCGGCGTCCATGCCGCCGAGGGCAATGGTGAGGGTCCGCGCCACGTCGTCGGTGGCGATGCCGGACAGGGCCGCCTTCTCCTTGTCGACCGTGAAGTTGTACTTCGTCTGGTCGTCCTCCACGTACCAGTCGGTATCGACCACCCCGGCGGTCTGCTTGAAGATGTCCTTCACCTTGCCGGCGATCTCCAGCCGGGTCGCCTGGTCGGGGCCGTAGACCTCCGCCACCAGGGTGGAGAGGACCGGCGGGCCGGGCGGGATCTCCGCCACCTTGATCCGGGCGCCGTACCTGTCGGCAATCGCCTTCACCAGCGGCCTGATCCGCTTGGCGATGTCGTGGGACTGATCGTGCCGCTCTCCCTTGGGGGTGAGATTCACCTGGAGGTCGGCCAGGTTCGCACCCTTGCGGAGGTAGTAGTGGCGCACCAGGCCGTTGAAGTTGAACGGCGCCGAGACGCCGACGTAGCTCTGGAAATCGGTCACCTCCGGCACGGTCCGGAGCGCGTCCCCCATCTCAGCGGCGATCCGGGCGGTCTGCTCCAGGGTGGTGCCGTTGGGGGCGTCCACGATCAGCTGCAGCTCGTTCTTGTTGTCGAACGGGAGCATCTTGACCGTCACCAGCTTGAAGTAAATGAGCGAGCAAGAGGCGAGCAGGAGCACCACGACCGTCGCCAGAAACCCGTAGCGGAGCCGCGGCCGGTGAATCAGCGGCCCCATGATCCTGCGATACAGGGAAGTAAGCCACATCTCGCTCGCCGTCTCGTGCGCCCCCTCGTGTGCCTCCCCCCGCATGAAGCGGTACGAGAAGTATGGGGTGACGATGAAGGCGACCAGCAGCGAGAAGATCATCGCCATGCTGGCGCCCACCGGGATCGGCCGCATGTAGGGCCCCATCAGCCCCGAGACGAAGGCCATGGGAAGGATCGAGGCGATCACCGCGAAGGTGGCGAGGATGGTCGGGTTGCCGATCTCGTCCACCGCCCGCACCGCCGCCTCCAGCGGTTTCAGCTTGATGGTGGTGAAGTAGCGGTGGATGTTCTCCACCACCACGATGGCGTCGTCCACCAGGATGCCAATGGAGAATATCAGCGCGAAGAGGGTGATCCGGTTCAGGGTGTAGCCGATCAGCGAGAAGAGGAACAGGGTGATGGCCAGGGTGACCGGGATGGCGATTGCAGCCACCGCGCCGGCCCGCCACCCCATGAACAGGGCGATCAGGATGGTGACCGAAATGGCCGCCAGGAACATGTGGAAAAGGAGCTCGTTGTTCTTCTCCCGGGCGGTCTCGCCGTAGTTGCGGGTGACGGTCACCCGGATGTCGCCCGGGATCAGCCGCCCCTTCAGGAACTCCACCTTTTTCAGGAGGTCCTCGGTCACCCATGTTGCGTTCGCACCCTTTCGCTTGGCGACGGAGATGGTGACCGCGGGGTAGTTGGCCGATCTGCTGTTCTGCAGGCTTGCGCCCCCGTCACTTGGGCGAACGCCGTTCGCCCCTGCACTGGCGGCAGGGCCGAGGCCGAAGAAGACATAGTCTGCCGGCTCAGCCGGGCCGTCGGTGATGGCGGCCACGTCGGAGAGATAGACCGGCCGCCCACCCGCCACGTTCACCACCAGGTTCCCGATCGACTGGGCGCTGTCGAGGAATGCGCCGGTGTCCACCAGGTACTCCCGGTTGCCACTCCGGAAGGCGCCCGAGGCGAGGGCGTAGTTCCCCTTCTGGAGCGCCCCCATCACCTGGAGCGGCGAGATCTGGTAGGCGGCGAGCTTTCCGGCGTTGAGCTGCACCCTGATCTGACGGGTGCCCCCCCCCTTGAGCTCGGTATCGGCAACATTGTCGCTCTTCTTCAGTTCGTCGCAGAGTTCCCGGGCCACCCGGTGCAGGGTGAAGTGGTCATAGCGGTCGGACCAGAGGGTGAGGGTGAGGATCGGCACGTCGTCGATCGACTTCGGGACGACCAGCGGCTCCGCGGCCCCCGGGGGGAGGAGCGGCCGGTTGCTCATCAGCTGGTTGTACAACTTGACGAGGGATCTCTCCATGTCTTCGCCGACTTTGTAGCGGACGGTGACGATCCCCATCCCGGGCCGGCTGGCGGTGTAGATGTACTCCACCCCCTTGAGCTCCCACATCTTCCCCTCGATCGGCTTGACTACCCGCTCCTCGACTTCCCTGGGGGTCGCGCCGGGGAGCGGCAGGTAGATGTCGACCATCGGCACCACGATCTGGGGCTCCTCCTCGCGGGGGGTCATCTTCACCGCAAAGAGGCCGAGGAGCAGCGCCGCCCCCACGATCAGGGGGGTAAGCTTGGAATCTATGAAGGCGCGGGCGATCCGCCCCGCGAAGCCGAGTTTATCCATTTCTTAAAACCTTTCACCACAGAAACACAGAGAAAACCTTTTCATCCACGAAAGGCACGAAAGAACGCGAATTGTACGCGGGAAGATACTTGTACCACTCGTCGGCATGTCCACCTGGCTTCTTTACTTTGTGGTGTTGACATATTCATGCCCTCGACATCTGTAGTTTGAAAACATGCTTGTGGCTTTCGTGCCCGTTCGTGTCTTTCGTGGGCAAAAAGTCTATTGAATTTTCGCCCCGTCCGTCACTTTCTCCACGCCGCCGGTCACGATCCGCTCACCATCGGAAAGCCCGGAGAGGATCTCCGTCTTCTCCCCCACAGTCCGCCCCGCCTTGACGAGGCGCATCCGGGCGACATTGTCCTTCCCCACCACCCAGACCGAGGTGAGCGTCCCCCGCTCGACGAGGGCACCTCTGGGGACGAGCATCCCCTCACGGCTCCCGACGCTGAAGCTCGCCCGGCCGTATATCCCCGAACGAAGCCCCTTGGCGGACAGGTCCAGCTTGACGATGAAGGTGCGGCTCGCCGGGTCCACCGTGGGCACCACCTCGGCGACCCTTCCGGTAAGCGGGCCTGCGACCCCGTCGATGGCAAGCGGGACCGCGTCACCCGGCTTCACCTTGCCGTGCAGGCTCTCCGGGGCGGCGACCTCCAGCCGGTAGCGCCCCTCTTCCTCCACGGTCATCAGCGGGCTCCCGGGAAAGACGGTCATCCCGACGTCCACCGTTTTCGCGGTAACGATCCCGCTGATCGGAGAGGTGACGCGGGTATAGCCCGCCAGCGTTCCCGCCGCCGTCGCCCCCTCCCGCGCCTGGGCAAGCCGCGCCTCGGCCAGGGCGAGTCCCTGGGCGGCCACCTCCCGTTCCGTCAGGCGGCTGTCGAATTCCTGCCGGGTCACCGCCTGCTCCGTAAAGAGCTTCTGGTACCGCTCGAAGGTGGCATCGGCGAGCCTCTTGCGCGCCTTTGCCTCGTCCACCCCGCGCTCGGCCTCGATCACGGCGGCCCGGGCGCCGGCGGCACCGGCGGCGGTCTCCGCAGCCTCCAGGGTGAGGAGGAGCTTACCTTTCGCCACCCGGTCCCCCTCCCTGGCGTACAGGGCCGTCACGGTCCCCGGAATGCGGGCGGCGAGCATCGCCGCGTTTTTCGCCCGCACCGTCCCGACCGCTTCCACGAGGTCGGGCACGGCACCGCTCCCGACGCTCTCCAGGACTGCCCCCTTCACCACCTGCGGGGCTTCCGTGGCAGTGACCTCCTTCCCCCTGGTCCCGCAGCCGGAGGCCATCAGTATCGCCCCCGCAACCGCCAGGCAGGCCACTGTCGCCGAACGTCTCATCATTGTCCAACCTCCTTCAGGAATATCCCGGCCGCCTGGTAGAGCCGCGCCGTCGCCAGGGCCAGATCGCTTTCACTCTCCACAACGAGCGCCCGGCTCCTGGTGAGGGCCGTCTCCGCGTCCAGGAGCTCGACCATGGTGGCAAGGGAACCCTCGAACCGCTTGCCGACGAGCCGTACCCCTTCTTCGGCGTCCCGCACGGCGTGTCGCGCCACTTCCAGCCTCTTGGCCGCCTCCGCACGGTTCAGCCCGCTTTCCGTCACCTGGAGAAGCACTTCACGGCGGTAGTTCTCCAGGTACTCGGCCGCCGAACTGCGCAACGCCCGGGCCTTCCCCGCCTCGTTACTGCGCCTCATCCCGTCGAACAGCTCCCAGCGCAGGTTTACGCCCGCCTGCCAGCTATCGTTGTCGCGGCCGAAGGGGATGTCGCGGTCGTTCATCTGGTAGGCGGCGCTCGCGTAGACGGTCGGAAGGTAGCTCCCCCGGGCCAGCCGCACACCGGCGTCCGCCTTCTCCACAATCGCTGCCGCCTCCTGCAGGTCCTGGCGGTTCTCCAGCGCCAGTCGGGAGAGTTCCTCACTCCCCGGGACGTTCTGCGGCGCCCGGATCTCCTCACTCACCTCAAGGGACTCCCCCGGCTCGCCGCCGGTCACCTGGGCCAGCCGGAGCCGGGCCAGGACAAGAGCGTTTTGCGCCGAGATCAGCTGCTGCTCCATTTCCGCAAGGAAGGTGCGCGCCCGCAGCTCGTCGGATTTGAGCCCCATTCCTGCCTCGTTCCGCACACGGGCCAGCCGCTCATGCTCCCGGGCGTCCGCCGCCGCCTGCTCGGCAACCCCCAGGAAGGACTTGGCCTTCTGCACCCCGAGGCAGGCCTGGTAGACTCCGAAGCCAACATCCTGGCGCCGCCTCTCCAGGATGAAGCCCTGCGCCGCATCCTCCTTTTCGGACAGCTCAGCGCCACGGCCGATGGAGACGTCGAACAGGGGCTGCTCGATGGTGAAGGCCGTCTGGAAATCGTTGTAGTGGGCCGGGTGATTCAGCCGGTCGATCATGAAGTCGTCCGGGGAAAAACGCCCCTCGTTCAACTTCATCATGAAAACATTGGTGGGACTGTTGGAGGCCGACAGCGTTTCGTCGAAGCGGACCCGGGGGAAATACCGGCTGCGGCTTATGGATATGTCCCGTGCCGCGGCGGAGCGCTGGAACGCGGCCGACTTCAGGAGATGATTCCTCTCCAGGGCCAGTTTTATCGCCTCCCGCAGGGTCACCTTGCCGTCGTCGGCGCGGGCAAGGCCCGGCACAAGAACAACCGCAAAGGCCAGCACAGCTAAACTCTTCACGCCACTACCTCCCGCGCCCCGCTTTTCCCCCACACAAACATATAGATTATTATATATATACTTAATCAGATATTGTCAACTGTAAAGTATACTACATCGGCATTTTTTCGGGACAGAGACGACGGAGCCGCCAATGGTCCGGAGAAGGGGTCGAAATGGATTGACAAACCGGGGGTGGACCTTTAGACTGGGACCTCATTTTTTACGAGGTGAGCGTTGTTCAACAAGGAGAACTGGAAAAAGCGCTTCAAGGATATCCTCTCGCTGGACAGCCATCCGGGGCACATCTCCGCGGGTTTCGCGGTAGGCGTGTTCATCAGCTTCACCCCCTTCTTCGGTTTTCATACCGCTCTGGCCATAGCGATCGCCTTCGTCTTCCGGCTGAACAAGCTCACCTGCCTTACCGGCTCCTGGGTAAACACCCCCCTGACCGTCTTCCCGGTGCTGGGGCTCAGCTACAAGCTGGGAAGGGTGCTGCGGGGGCTCCCCGCCAGGGATCTCCACGTAAAGGGACTGGAATGGCAGCATCTCAAGGGGTATGCCGCCTCGCTCCTGCTCGGCACGTCCATCATCGGCTTCTTTGCCGCGCTGGTCGCCTACTTTTTCTGCTACTACCTGGTGCTCCGTTTCCGGCGCCGGGACGAAACACTGGCGGAAATGACCGATGAGATGGAAGAGGTGGGGGAAGACATGGAAAAGTAAAAAGGGCAATCCGGTCGGATTGCCCTTTCTTTTAGCCTATAATAACCGTTACCGAGAAACGTGAATTTTGCGCAAGGTCAAGGCGATCAAGGGATGACGCGGAGGCGTAGTACCCAAAGGGCATAAACAGCGCTACGCCGCACAAGGAATCCCGAAGATCAACGCAGAGATTGCGCACAATTCGCTTGGCGAATTGGACAGCGAAGGCTGCCCGCAGGGTGAGGCCGCAGGCCGAATCAAAAGTCGCGTTTCTACTTCCCGAGGAACGGGTTCAGCACCATGTATGTCACAAACGCCACAAACGCCGAGGCGGGGATGGTCAGTACCCACGCCCAGACGATCCGGTAGGCGATCCCCCAGTTCACCGCCGACATCCGCTTCGACAGGCCGACCCCGAGGATCGCCGAGGTGATCACGTGGGTGGTGCTGGTCGGGAGCCCGAAGGCGGCCGCCCCCAGAATGACGGTGGCCGATGCGGAATCGACCGAAAAACCGTTCACCGGCTGCAGCTTCACGAAATCCCGCCCCACCGTCTTGATGATCCGCCATCCCCCCACCGCAGTTCCGAGCGCCATGGCCGTGGCGCACGCGATCTTGACCCAAGTCGGCACCACAAATGACGGAATTAGTCCGTAGCTGAGGAGCGCCATGGTAATAACCCCCATCGACTTCTGGGCGTCGGCGGTACCGTGGGAAAAGCTCATGAAAGCGGCCGACAGTATCTGCATCCTTCTGAAACCCTTGTTCACCCCGTACGGTGAGCGCTTGCGCATCGCCCAGAGGAAAATCACCATGAAGAGGAAGCCGAGCACCGTCCCGAAAATGGGGGAGAGCACCAGGGCGAGGATGATGTTTTTCAGACCGGCCCAGTGGAGCGCCGCCGTCCCGGCATGGGCGACAACCGAACCCATCAGGCCGCCGATGATGGCGTGGGACGACGAGGAAGGAAGTCCATAATACCAGGTGATCAGGTCCCATATGATCGCGCCGCAGACCCCGGCGAGGACCACCATCTGGGTGACGTTTGCCGGATCGACGATCCCCTTGCCGATGGTGGCGGCCACCTTGGTGGAGACCATCGCTCCCGCAAAGTTGAGGAGCGCCGCCATGGTGATCGCCGTCCTGACCGACAGGGCGCGGGTCGAAACGCTGGTGGCGATGGCATTGGCCGTATCATGGAAGCCGTTGACGTAGTCGAAAACCAGCGCTGAGGAAATGACCAGGATAAGCAGCACCAAGGTCGCATCAGGCATTTTTCACCACCACGCTTTCCAGGATGTTGGCGGCGTCCTCGCACTTGTCGGTGACCCGCTCCAGGGTCTCGTAGATCTCCTTCCACTTGATCAGCTGGATCGGATCCTTCTCCTCGTCGAACAGCCGGCTCACCGCCTCGCGGCAGACCCGGTCCGCCTCATTCTCCAGGGAATTCACCTCCACGCAGTACTCGGCGATATGCTCCATTTTCTTGCCGAGAAGCGATACCGCCTTGTCGATGGTCTGGCACGATTTGAGGATGATGAAGGCAAGCTCCTTCGCCTCGGGGGTCGGCTTCTCCACGTTGTACATGACGAACCGCTGGGCCGAGGCATCGATCAGGTCGAGCACGTCGTCCAGAGCCGACGAGAGGGCGTAGATGTCCTCCCGGTCGAGCGGGGTGATAAAGCTCTTGTTCAGCTTCTTGATGATGTCATGGGTGATGGAATCCCCCTTGTGCTCGATATCCTTGATCTGCCGCTGGCTCCCGACCGGGTCCTCGAAGTTGTCGAGCATCTCCTTGAACAGTTCGGCCCCTTCGATGATGTTCCAGGTCATCTCTTTGAACATGGCGAAAAACTTCTCGTCCTTGGGAATCAGTCCGAACATCAATGCCTCCAATCGGCCCGGTGCTTGCGGCCGTCGCTGGTAATTTTTACAACCTTGAACTCATACCACAAATTTGACATTTGCGCCACAGCTATGTTGCAAATGCGTGAAACTCCGGTGCAGGCGGGTGATCCCACGCAAAGAAGGCCGGGGTTTTCCCGGCCTTCTTCCTTCCCTGCGGCAAACCCCGCGCTTTCCTCTTCACAGCCTGAACCGGCTACTCTCCCCGTTCAATGGCATCCAGCGTCAGGGCAAACGTCAGGTCCAGCCCGGCCAGGGGATGATTCCCGTCCAGGGTTACTGCGCCTGCTTCATACTTCGCTCCCCGCCCGTTTCAATGCGGCCCGTCCCCGCCGATCATTTCTCCTTCTTCCGTTCAGCCAGGGAAACCACTTTGGCCCCCTCTTTTTTCTCCTTGCTCGCCGGCGCCTCTTGGGGCGGGGCGGGGCTCTCCCCGGGGGGAACCACCTTCTCCAGCCGGACCGGCGTCCCCCCCATGGTGAACGGCGCGCCATCCACCTGGTCCGTGTCGAGTATCCAGGTGAACACCTGGAGGGGGAAGGAGAGCGCCAGGAGCTTTACCTGCCACCAGCCGGGCTTCACGTCGGGGGTGATGTCTTCGATCCGGGCGTAAAAGCCCGGTTTATGGTCGATATGAACAAGAACCAACTCATTGATTGCAGCCATCGCGATCCCCTTTTTTTATGTGTCGCCAGTCGCAGTTCACCCGAGGATGCTGCCCCGGCCCCGGACGATGTCCCGCTCGTAGTTCTGCAGGAGCCCGCCCATGAAGCGGCGTGTGAATTCCTCTTCGAACCGGCGGTACAGTGCCCGGAGTTCCCGCTCCAGGAGAACGGCACGCGCCTTCTCCTGTGGTGCCAGGAGCCGCTCCACCTGCTCGCAGTTGAAGGCGACACAGGTGAACGGCCGGTAGGAGGGTGCCATCAGGCACCCCCGGTCGCCCAGGTAGGGGCAGCGCCCCTGGCCGAAGGCGGGGGTGAACAGCTCCCGCCCCTCGGCCAGATAGACCAGGAGGTCAACCACCGTGACGTGGTACTTCCCGCTCCGGCAGCACTCGCCGCCGCAGGCGGCGCAGATCCCGGCGGCGCTCACCCCTTCGGCAATCGCGTGCAGCGCCTCTTTCCCCTCTCTGACTGCTCCGGCGAGCCCCGCAACGAGGGCCTTCCGGTCGGGGGGAAGGGCGGCGTGCCCGGCCCCGACAGCAGCGACCGCCAGATTCCACATTTCCCGGTCAGTCACGTCATTCCCCGGATAAAAGTACGGGGCGCTCGATGCGCCCCGTGATGATTATTGGCCGAAGCAGCCCGTAAGCCGGGTCCTGTTCCCGCGGCAGGTTACCCTGCGGCGGGCGATGACCATTCCTCTAGGACCGCCGTTACCGACGGCCTCAAGCAGCCAACCCGGAAGCACGAGCGGGCAGCTCTTGACGCTTCCCTATTAGGCCTTGCTCCTGGTGGGGTTTACCTGGCATCCGGCGTCACCGCCGGACCCGGTGAGCTCTTACCTCACCCTTTCACCCTTACCCGCCTTCGCTAAGCTCCGGCGGGCGGACTTCTCTCTGTGGCACTTTCCCTGGGGTCACCCCCGCTGGACGTTATCCAGCACCATGCCCTGCGGAGCCCGGACTTTCCTCCCCCTGTGAAGGCGGCGGCCATCCAGACTACTTCGACCAAACTCTCGCAGATTGCTGAAAAACTCAGGTTGCTCAAAAATGGCCAGGTCGTCGCACCCGCAGGAAGCCCCGCGGAGGCGTAGCAGCGCTACGCCGCACAAGGCGGCTTGCGAGGACGGCGGCGAGATGGCTGTTTTTCAGCAACCTGCTAAAAAATCTCGTAGAATCCCTTGGCCCCCAGCTTGTGCACCTTCATCAGGTTGGTCGAGCCCCGGGCCTCGATGGGGACCCCCATGGTGATGACCACCACGTCTCCCTTCCTGAAGCCTGCCGGCAGCAGGGTATCCTCCACCAGCCGGATCTGGTCGTCCGAATCCTCCATGGAGCCGACGGGGATTGCCGTCACGCCCCAGTGGAGGGCGAGCCGGCGCTGCACCTGCGGCACGGTGGTAAAGGCCAGAATGGGGAGTTGCGGCCGGTACTTGGCGATGAGCGCAGCGGTGCTCCCGGACTGGGTGAAGACGGCGATCGCCCTGGCCTTGAGGGTCGAAGCGGCATGACAGGCCGCCTCCGCCACCGCCGCGGCGATGTTGCTGCTGTGGACCCTGCGGCTGACCGGCATCCGCCACAGGCCGGAGCGCTCCACGTCGTGAGCGACCTTGGCCATGGTCCTGACCGCCTCCACCGGGAACTGGCCGGATGCTGTCTCGCCCGAAAGCATGACCGCGTCCGTGCCGTCAAGTATGGCGTTGGCCACGTCGGAGGTTTCCGCCCGGGTCGGC
>DATDNF010000059.1:0-37464 GCA_036518435.1 Geobacteraceae bacterium | reverse complement strand
CCCTATTGCCCGCATTTGGTAATTATCCCTTCGTGTGGGTGGGGTTGGGGCCCACATGGCGGCGCCCGGGCTGTTGTATCCATACAATTAGGGGCCGCAGATGGCGGCGCCCCTACTGTTTATTTCTTGTAGACCTGCGCCGGGTTGAACAGCGGGTTGGAGTGCTCCACCCACTGGCCATCCTCCCACTTGACGTAGAAGCAGCTCCGGTTGCCGGTGTGGCAGGCGGCCGGGCCGTTCTGCTTCACCTTGATCACCACCGTGTCGGCGTCGCAGTCGGTCAGGACTTCCCGTACCTCCTGGGTGTTGCCCGACTCCTCCCCCTTCATCCAGTATTTGTTCCGGGTGCGGCTGAAAAACCAGGTTTTCCCCGTCTCCAGGGTAAGATTCAGGGTCTTTTCGTCCATGAAGGCGACCATCAGCACCTCGTTCGTCTCGCAGTCCTGGATGACCGCCGGGATAAGCCCCCCCATCTTGTCGAAATCAAGCTTGATCATGGCGTGCTCTCTTCTCCTCTGTTGATCTGTTGTCTGCTGAAAAACCACCGATTTATACACTGCCTACAGGGGTGTGTCAACGTTTTCCGATGCAAGGCGATGAAAATCCATTTTCACCACGAAGGCACGAAGAGCACGAAGGAACCCTTATTCTTTCAGTTATTAACTATCGTGTCCTTCGTGACTTCGTGGTGGATTCGTCTTATTTCCCCAGCTTCTTCCCGATCGAGTCCACGACATGGGCCGCGTCGTTGATGGCGGTGTAGATCAGGTTCGGGTGCTTCTCCTCCTGGATGCTCCCGGCGCTGATCCGCATGTAGGAAGGGGAGATGGCGCCGCCGATCACGTACACCCCTTTCCGGGTCGATTCGAACTCGGAGGTGAGGAGGATCAGACGGTCTCCTTCCTTGGCCACCTGGCAGACCCCTTCGGCGCAGGCGATGGTCTGTACGCCGATCTTGTCGTAGATGGGGAGCGGCCCCTGGGAGCCGATGCAGGCGATCACGTTCTTCATCGGAAAGCTCATGGAGTTGTAGATGTCGATCCCGTCCGGCTGGCGGAACTCGGTGATCCGGATGATGAGCCGGTCGACCCCTTCGTCGTCCACCTCGCCGATCCGCGGGATGGCGCCCGGGAGGAGCCGGATGTTGCCGCCGAGGAGGATCTCCTCACCCAGGCGCTGGGCGGTCTCCTTGTTGACGTCGAACTTCTCGGAGATGTGGGCCCAGTAGACCGGGTGGTTGTCGTTCGCCTCCCGCTTCTCCTTGAGGATGGAGATGATCACGTCCGCGGCGCTGTTGCCGCCGCCGATCACCAGGGTCCGGACCCCCAGGTACTTCTTCGGGTCTTCCACCCGTTTTGCGACCATCTTGGCGTCGCCGTACACGGAGAGTTCCTTCGGGATGCTGCTGCCGAAGGCGAGTATCACCTTGCGCGCCTTGATCGCTCCCTGGGGGGTCTTGATGCTCAGGCCGTCACGCTCGTCCAGGATGTCCTCGAACTGGACCTCGGTCCGGACATTGAGGTTTTCGTGCTGGACGAAATGCTGCACGTACTGGATGTACTTCTCCACGGTGACCGGCTTGTCGGGAGGACGGAGCTCCTCCACGAGGAACGGCTCCGGGTTTTCCTTCGGCTTGGAGGGGTACACGTTCTTCCCTTCCGGGTAGGTGTCGGCAATCCCCTGGAAAATGGTGGTTCCCTGCTCGATGAGGAGGTAATCGAGGCCGCTCTTGTGGCAGAGGTAGGCGGCGGCGACACCGGCGGGTCCTCCCCCCACGATGACGACGTCATAGGTCTTGTTCATGGGATGCTCCTGTAGTTTTCCCGGCAATGGTCTGACCGGTTAATCCTGTTACTATACCATGCGGCGTTGGCGGAACAAAGAAAAATTAAAAAGGGCGCTGCGCCCGGATCGACGCCCGATTCAGGGAAAATTCCCGGCCATCTTTACAGCGGTCGTTCGTGTGGTAAGATTTTTTTAAATCACGCGTAACGGGAGGAAATACATGGCCGAGAATAATAACAATGCGACGGTGGGAGCGCTCATGCTGGTTGCCGGAGGGATCATCGGGGCGGGGATCGCCCTTCTGTTCGCGCCCCAGTCCGGGGAGAGGACCAGGAAGGACATCGCCCGCTACTCCAGGAAGGTGAGACGCAAGGCGGAAGGGGTGGTGGAGGATTTCGCCGACACGGTGTCCGAGATGGTGGAGACGGTGTCGGACAAGGCAGAGGACATCCTCGACAAGGGGAAGGATATGGCCTACGAGGCGAAAAAAGAACTGGTGAAGGCCATCGAGGATGGGCAGCAGAAGCTGGAGAAACAGCGGGTGCGGCTGATGAAGCTGGTCGGGTGATGGTTGAGGTAGGGGCGCACGGCCGTGCGCCCCTACGGGCTTGCCATCGTTATGTCCCCGTACCAGGCGGTCACGTCGTCGCCGGTGTCGTCGGTGTCGGTCATCACCACTACCGCCCCGATCCGGGGCGGTTCCTCGCCGAATGCCCGTTTGTAGTCCTCGTAGACGTTCCGGTCCTCCTTCACCCAGTTTCCTGTCTTTTCATCTCCTGATTCAACGGCCACGACGATGGAATTTCCCGTGTACGGGCTGGGCGCAGTCGAATTCTTCGGCATTTTGGCTGCCCAGACATAGTTGATCGCCCGTGTCCTCCAGAACAAGGTGCGCGGGAACACCACGTAAACCCGGGCGGCGAAGTCGTCCCCCGACTTCCGCGCCATGTCCTCTCCCTTCAGGGTATGCCCGATCTTCCACGACCAGCGCAGTATCGGGTATTTCCGCGGGTCGAGGGCGATCTTCCTGAGAAGCCCCGAGGCGGCGTGCCGGCTCCGGGCCTGGAGCACCGTCCCGCCGTTTTCCCGCACCAGCTGGTACGAGGTTTTGGGCTTTCCCTTGAAGGTTTCGTCCCGCCACCCCGACAGGTCGCCGGAGCTGAACCTGCCTACGGCAATGTCGGCGCCCCAGGTGACGGCAACGGCGAGCAGGACGAAGATGGCGGCGATGGTAATCTTCACGTGAACCTCTTGAATAGAGTGGTTGCCTGCCAATACTACACGACCGTCCGGCGTGGGGCAACCGATTAATCTGGTACACTGTGCAGGAGACGGACAAACGGAAGGGGGGAGCCATGGAGAACGGCACCAGTCACAGGGACGTCGGGGCACATCTGCGGCGTCTGATCGAGATGGACAAGAGCGCCCTGCCGCCTGACGGCGGCGAGCGGTTCAACCGGCTGATCTTTGCCACGAGCCCCTATCTTCTGCAGCATGCGGAAAACCCGGTGGCCTGGTATCCGTGGGGGGAGGAGGCCTTTGCCAGGGCGGCGGCGGAGGACAAACCGCTCTTCCTCTCCATTGGCTACGCCACCTGCCACTGGTGCCACGTGATGGCGCACGAGTCGTTCGAGGACCGGGAGGTGGCGGAGGTCCTCAACCGGCATTTCGTGGCGATCAAGGTGGACCGGGAGGAACGTCCCGACATCGACGACCAGTACATGGCCGTGGCCCAGATGATGACCGGCGGCGGGGGATGGCCGCTACAGGTCATCATGACCCCCGACCGGCAGCCGTTCTTCACCGTCACCTACCTGCCGAAGCACGGCAGGGGAGGGATGCCCGGTCTGATCGAGCTGCTGGAGCAGCTCGCGGAACTCTGGCGCACCCGGCGGGACGTGGTCCTGAAGAATTGCGCCGCGGTCTTCCAGTCGCTCTCAACCCGTTCCATTCCCGCTCCCGGCGAGCTGGACGAAGGGGAGATATTCGAGCAGGCTTACGCGCAGATCAATCAGCTGTACGACCCGGTATACGGCGGCTTCGGCGGCGCTCCGAAGTTTCCGATGCCCCTCTATGCCACCTTCCTCCTCCGCCACGGGAAGCGGACCGGTTCCGGGGATGCGCTCCGGATGGTGGACCATTCCCTGCGGATGATGCGTCAGGGGGGGATCTGCGACCAGCTGGGCTTCGGCTTTCACCGCTACGCCGTGGACCGGCAGTGGCTGGTTCCGCATTTCGAGAAGATGCTCTACGACCAGGCCCTGATCTCCCTCGCCTTCCTGGAGGCGTTCCAGACGACCGGAGACCGGTTCCACCTCCGCTGCGCGGAGGAGATATTCACCTACCTCCTGTGGGAGATGGCTGCTCCCGAGGGGGGCTTCTATTCGGGGCAGGACGCCGACACGGAGGGGGAGGAGGGGAAGTATTACGTCTGGACGCCTCCCCGGGTGGCCGAGATCCTCGGCGAGCAGGACGCCCGGCTCTTCTGCAGGCTGTTCGACGTGACGGCACGGGGGAACTTCGAGGGGGCGAACATCCTCCATCTGCCGGTTTCGATCGAGGAATTCGCCGGGCAGGAAGGGATGCTGCCCGAACTCCTCCGCGCCGACGTGGAACGATGGCGTGAGCTGCTGCTGGCGGCGCGGGAGCAGCGGATCAGGCCGCTGCGGGACGAGAAGGTGCTTACCGCCTGGAACGGCCTGGCGATTGCCGCCCTGGCCAGGGGAGGCGCTGCGACCGGCGACGAACGATGGCTCACCGCGGCGCGGCGGGCCGCCTCCTTTGTCCGGGAAAAGCTTGTGAGCCCGGACGGGCGGCTGATGCGGAGCCATCACCTGGGGAGGGCGTCGGTGCCGGCCTTCCTGGAGGATTACGCCTTCTGCGTCTGGGGGCTGATCGAGCTGTACGAGGCGACCCTCGATGCCGCTCCCCTCGATGAGGCGCGCCGTCTGGCCGGGGAGATGCTCCGCTTGTTCGGCGGTGCCGGCGGGGGAGGGCTCTTCGAGACCGGCTCAGACGCCGAACAGCTCCCGGTCCGGTCCCGCTCCGCCTACGACGGCGTGATCCCGTCCGGCAACTCGGTGGCTGCCATGGACCTGTTACGGCTCGGCAGGATACTGGACGATCAGGTGCTCGGGAAAGCGGGGGAGTCGATCCTGCGCGGCTTCATGGGAGGCGTGGCCCGGCAGCCGGCCGGTCATCTCCATTTCCTCGTGGCGTACGATTTCTTCCGTGGCCCGGAGGTTGAGATCACTCTGGTCGGTCCGACGGAAGCGGAAGAGACGAAGGCTATGCTCCGCGCCGTGAAGGGACGCTTCATCCCGAACCTGGTTCTCGGGCATGAGGCGGGGGAAGGACCCGGAGCCGTCGCCCGGGTCTGCGCCAAAGGGGCCTGCCGGCCGCCGGTGCAGTCTGCTGAGGAACTGGAGCGTTTGCTGGGTGAGGTTTCATAAGGGGGATGGAACAGTGTTACCATTTCCCCGGTGTTAGGGGAAATAGGGCCAACTGCATTCGTTATTGCCAGGACACCTCACGTGCCTTTGCAGAAAAAGAGCGGCCTTCGTTTCCGAAGGCCGCTGCGAATTCTCAAATTGTTCCCGTTCTTACGCCGGTGGAGGCGTGGTTGTTGCCGGAACCGGTTCAAATGGATTTAGGTCGCCTTTCGCAATCAGCGCCTTCCTGCGCTCTACTTCCGTTTCAAGCAGTTCTGCTTCTATACCAAGTTTACGCGTTTCATTTTTCGCCTTCTCTAGAGCAATCAGCAGTAGGGCTTCCCGTTCTGGCTCGCACGAACAACAATGCGCAAGCTCTGCATCGTAAACTGCTCCATCGGTTGGCAATGTGAATGGCTTCTGTTTGTCAGTAACGTCACCGACCTTTGGTAACAACTTGAGCAGATTTTTAATTTCAGCTGCAATCGCACCGGGAAGCCATCCGAGATCGTTAACCGAATGCCAAAGCGGTGGAACACCCGGCGCAATGATACGATATGAAATATCGTAAACGACCGTACTCAATAAATACGCATCCATTACCTGCCTGACAAAGTAAGTTACCGCTCGGCAATTATTGTCATTGCGGATTTCTCTTGCAGTTACATCGAGTGATTCTTTGTCCTCGTAAGTACTGATAACAAGCGACCTTTCTGCACGAGTTAGTAAGGAAGCCTGAGAGACAGACTGGAAGAAGCTGCTCGATACGTGCCCCACTTGAACTAAGTTGTGATCGGTTACACTGCTTTGGCTTGAATCGGAGCTGCTTCCTCCAAAGCCAAATAGTCCACCGAAGAAACCTCCACCGCTTGAATCGGAACTTCCGGATTTAGAATTCGAGAGTGTTTCGCTCAAAACATCAAGCCTGTTAGTCACTCTCGCTTCGTGAACAGTCGAGAGAAACTGAGTAAAGGTGGTCTGAACAGAAAAGCGCTGCTGTTCACTTGTGATCTTTCGATAACGATCACTGTGAAACAGTTTGACTTTCTCTCCGGGAAGTAGTGTGACCGTATAAAGCAATGGCCCATGCTGCTTTCCTGTCAGGCATAACTTATGTTGATATGTAATTCGGAATTCTATGTATTCCCGGAGAGCGGACACGTATGCAAATTCCCCTGTTTGTTTTTCCTTTCTAAGCGGGAATCGTATGAACCTATCCTCATGCCAGATCAAACAATCTTCCTTGACAATCCATGGCGGGTCACAAGGGCTGACGCAACATTCTTCAGGTTCAGGCAGTGTTGCGCACTCCCTTATCGGATCTAAAACGCGCGCCCATGTTTGCCATGGCTCCATTCCGTCAGGTGTTTCCGACCAAGCCATAGCGTTAATTCCACATTGAGGGATGCTGTCGCAATCGAAGTAGTCGCCGAATCCTATCCGGAAACCGGGTGATGGTCCAGCAGCTGACCAGGGTCCATTATCGGTTTCAAAGGTCTTCCACACGATCTCACCGTGAGCCAATGTATGTCGAAGAATTAAATATTTGTCGAGTGTCTTGTCATAAACCATGCTTCCTGCGAGGATATCACCATCCTTGTTGCATGAGAGGCACGGAAACATGTGAGGGTCATTCGCCCGTTCAGGATTTACATTTACGGGTGCGCTCCAGGTTGACCCGTGGTCGCTGCTGGATGTGTACATCGGAAGCTGTGTGGCGCTGTCAATGTAGAGGACGTGGAGTGTTCCCGAACCATCAATGGCGACATTAGTACCGGGACAAGTCAGCGAATCTCCCTGATAGGAGAGCGGACCAGCTATGGCACTAAAAGCTGAGTTTCCGGGAACGATGATGTTCGGTCCGCTCCAAGTACTTCCCTGATCAGAGCTTACGTAAATTTTGAGATTGTTATCTAAAGCACCATAGATGATATAAAAGTATTGTTGATCGTAGCTGACAAGGGGACCAGTTCCAAGACCGCTGTCCGTGAAATCGTGAACAGTCCAGCTCACGCCTCCGTCCAGTGTAAAAGCACAGGCCTCCTTGTTGATACGGTCAAATCCGCATAATGCGACTTGACCTCTGGCAGCAACTGCTGTTTTGTCGCCATACCCGAATGTCGCTGGTGCGCTCCAGGTTAAGCCTCCATCCTGGCTAATAATGCAGCAGGGATTGAACCCGCCTTGCATAGTTACGTAATAGCAGTTGCCTGAATCATCGAAAGCGATTCCTGCTCCTTCATCGGTATCTGTGAGGGCGGTTATTGTTTTCCAGGTATTGCCTCCGTCCATGGTGACATACGCACTATTGGTGAATTGCGTGCCGTTGAATGTGGCTGCGCCTGCAACAATGTTTTTTGGGTTTTTTGGATTAATGGCAATCGCTGTTTCATCGCTTCGGTCTAAGCCGGGGTCGCTCACTTGAATTGCTTGTGAAGGGGCGAAAGTGCCGGCAGCCCCGGCACTTTCTTCAGGTTCGGATGGCGATTTTGTCTCCTTGGTGCCATAGCCAGGACGTTTCTTTGCCTCACGAATGCGCAGGGCGGTGTTGTGGATTACGGCACCCTCGGCTAGCCTTTTTTCAATCTCTTGGTCGGTTAAAGCTCGGGCTGAATCTTTGTTTTTGAATTTGACTTTGGGTCGCATTTTCCCTCCTTCGGGTGATTTGATTGTGCTTGGTTTTTCTTTTGCATATGCGGCGGCGCGCATCAGCAGATGGGGGCTGATCTCCTCGTGGTTACTTATATCAGGAGGGGAAAGGGAGACAATCACTCGAACGGTCATTTATTTTGCGTGCAAAAGGGTACTCCATTTGACGGAGAAAGTAGTACCCCGAGTGGGTTAGCAGAATAAGCTTTATCGATGATGGCGGGGCGGCCCGTGCCTGAGCCGACACGCAGGCTGCATGCGGGCTTTTACCCGCGGTTTCGTATGACATGGTCGCCAGGGATGCGGAGTGCATGAGAAAGGGGGGGGGGGAGTTAGAAAGTTACAGGCTTGCCTTCATTGCCGTAAGGGTAAGGAGCTTGCTGCGGCCGGAAAGGCCGTAGAAGAGCTCTAAAAGATGGCAGTCAGCATCAGGGTTGCTGAAAATCCCTGGAAATCACGGGCGCTCGGAATTTGCGGGGGGGTGGACGGCGGGAAGTTGGTTGCGTCGTCATGTTTGACAAAACCCTTGATGTCCAGGCCCGCCTCGTAATGCGCTCCCAGCTCCCGTGTCGCTCCTACGCCGAAAGACAGTTTTTCTCTCTTGCCCACAGAGAAAGACGAAGTGGAATCATTTTCTGTGAAATAACGCCCCTGAATAAAGGACCTCAATGCGGTCTTTTCATTGGGGAGATATCTGGCGGCCAGGTCGAAGATCCACTCATCTCCCTGACTGAGTGTTTTGGACGTTCCGGGCCAGTTGCTCTTGTCCCTGAGAATTCCCCGGAAGGTAAACCCCGCATCCCATTTCTTTTCCTGGTTGTAATTAATCCCAAGGCCGAATTGGGAAAAATCCCCTGCCTGAAAAAAGTCAGATCCTTGAGCTGTATCTGTGCCGTACCAGGCATGACTGCCGAAAAAGCGTGCATGCAAGGCGGGTGAAAAGTAATAACGGAGTTCGGCGTTGACATTAAATATGTCCCCCGGTTGATAATCAGTTGTTGTGAAAGGTGTTGCCGAACTGAAATCATAGCTTCCCCTCCAGAGATACCCGAAACCTGCACCTCCCGCCCATTTCCCCCATTCTTTTGCGAATGTGATGGTCGGGTTGACATTGAACCCCTCACCGTAGTTATTGATGGAGATCAGATCGGGGTCGATAAGGAGGGCCAAGTCACTCTTGCTCAAGTCTGTCTTGCCGGTGGGGAGGTTGAAGTCGAGACCGATGAGGATGTCAACAGGCAGTTTGTCAATTATCGCATAGGAGAGATTGAGTTTCGTGTCTATAAGATGGTCCAGTGAACTGCTTCCTACTAGTGAATTGCTGCCTACCCCTGATGAGTTGAGATGGGTATCCATGTAGGCGGTAAGCACTTTGAATGAAAAGTTATTGAAAAGTCCTGTTATGGTGAGGGGCGCATAGAGTTGTGTGGCGTGGTTGTCCTTATTATCCGCCCACCAGTCAAAGTTCATGCCTGTCTGTAAGCTGATGTCGGCAGCAGAACAGATCTCCATGATAAAAAAGATTGCCGAATAAACAGAAATGAAAATGAACTTTGTCATGGCATTCAAACCCCTTTAATGCAGGCAAGTCAGAGTTGCGATGAACTGAAAGAAGCCATGTGAAAAACAGAGGTTAGTCATGATAAGAGTTATTGTAATGGCCTTTGATTTGGGGTCGGGTTTTTGATCTCATCCGTGGGGGGCAATTGATTCGTGAGTGAAGTGCTGTCCCGTAATGACCGTAACAGTTCGCCACTTCGTTTGGCCGGAGGCTTGAAGCTGTACGTTTCCCGCCAAGCCGTGATGGCGGCAAGGGCCTCCGTGGAAACGGCGCGCACCGCACTGATCCGCTGACCGGCCACTGTTACCTGCTGGGCGGTCTCCACCCGCACCCGTTCCGGCCGCCAGACGGTGGCGCTTCCCCGGATGAGGGTCAACTCTGTCAGCTCCGCCCCGATCCGGATGTTGGCCTCGCTGTTGAGGACGAGGTTGATGTTCGGCCCCTCGACGCATGCCTTTTCCTTTTTCAGGTAAGCCTGCCCACGCATGATGCGGGTGAGGATGCACTTTGTCTGCTCGATCCAGGAAAAAAGGGGATCGGTGTTCTCATCGAGCTGGAGGAATCCGCCCCCCTGGAAATCGACCATGGCGCTGCTCCCCGGACCGGTGGCGAGCGTGTCCCCCAAGCGAACGGCCATTCCGTCACGGCCGGCGGCACCGTTGAGCCAGACGTTGGGGCCGGAAGCCCGGAGCGTCCCGATAACGGAGTCGCTCTGGCCGGGAAACGTCGCGCATCCGGCAGTCATGACCGTCAGGACCAGGAAAAGAACTGCATGCCATCTGATGAGTGATTTCATGACGCCCTCCTGCTCGGTTATCATTTTTTGTCGAAGAGAAACCTCGCCTGACTAATCACAGCCGACTTCACCTCACTTCTGGGGAGCCAGATCACCTTTCGTGCGCCAGAGTCCCACAGGACGAACTCCTCGCCGGACTTGTCCAGAAGAAAGAGCTCTCCGCTCACTCTCTGAAGCATCCGGTTGTCCGAATCGACGGCGATGCGGGCGAACCGCGCCGGGCGCTTCAGCACTCCGTAAACCATGGGGAGAAGGAGAAGGCTGAGCATGAAGGTGATGGCAAACGGCGCAGTAAGGAAGAACCGCAGCCGCCAGGGCGAGGCGACCCGCCACGCCAGGAAAAACACCACACCGCCTTTCAAGACGGTGAGCGTCAGATTGAAGTAGAGATTGCCGAGGTTCGCCCGGTCTCCGCTCGTGAGCCATTCCCTTATCTGGGCCGTTTCGCTGCCTTCCGCGGCACTCGGGGCGAAAAGGAGGTCTGAGATCGCAAGGGGGGCACCGAAGGCGCTCAGCTCCCGTCCCGCCAGGTAAATGAGGAGGACCAGCAGCAAGGCGAAGATAGCCGTGCGCCAGAGCCAGGGGTTCCTCTCGTTTACGGCCGCCAGCCATGACTTTCCCCTGCCCGTCAATCGTCCAAGTCCCGTCTTTCGGGCAAGGAAGAAGAGTGCTGCGATGATGATGGCAACGATGAGGAGCGGCAGGCTTATGCGTCCCGCGAGGTCGGCCATCTCCACGACGAACTTCGCTCCTTCCTGGATATACTGATCCCTGCTGTAAGAGATGAAGGAGCCTATCCCCAGGAGGTGCAGCTGTGCCTTGGTAATGAGGTAGCCGCAGGCATAGAAGATCGCCGCGATGCCCGCCAGGGAGCCGGAGAGCCAGCCGATGAAGGTCGTGATTTCTTTCAGGATGTTCATGCCGTTTGTCTCTGCTTTAACGGGAACGGGACGCATGCGGCGTCGCCGGGGGAGGCCATGGGTGGCGGAGAGCCGAGTCCGCATCAATTGGGGAGCTCACATGGTATCCGGCACCCGGAATTTCAGCGCCAGCGGCACGAGTTGCGAACGCCGGGAAACATTGGCCTTCTTGAAGATGCTGCTGATGTGGGTCTTTACCGTCTGTTCGCTGATGTAGAGCCTGGTGGCGATTCCCCTGTTCGTCAGCCCCTGCGAGACGAGCATGACGATCTCCTGCTCTTTCCTGCTCAGGGCATCTGCCTGCTGGTATTTCCCCTGGGGCTCCGCCTGATTGAGGATCGCCCGGATCTTGCCGTTGTCGATCCAGACCTGCCCTGCAATGATGGCCTTCAGGGCCTTCTTGAAGAGTGCCACGTCCGTGTGCCTGTCGATCACCCCGGCCAGCCGATAGGTGAGGAGCAGGTTGATAACCTGGTCCGGCTCCAGGCCGGTGTCGATCAGGAGGATTTTCGCATCTGGGCACCGGGGCATCGGATACTGCGTCAGGTTGCGGGCATCGGCCATGACCATGTCGGGCTGAAAACCGTCCACCGTGCAAAAATCGTTGGCTACGGCTAGCTGGCACTCTGGGACATTCCTGGCCAGGAACTCCCGTAATGCCTCACCGAGCAGGGCGTTGCTCAGGCAGATCAGAATATTCATCTCATGCCACTCCCATTCAACTAATGGTATTTTAATTCACTTTCCCCAATTGTCAACGTGACGGAATAGCCACATCACCGCAAAAGATTCCCTCCCAATTTCCCCGCAACTGTGGTACATACTCCTCCTGACATCACTATAAGCAGGGGAGTCCATGTCCGAAAAGAAAAACATCGCCCGGGCCGCCGGGGTGCTCGGCTTTGCCACGATTATTTCCCGCATCATGGGGATGGTGCGGGACATGGTGGTGTCGCGCCTGTTCGGCGCGGGATTCGCCACCGACGCCTTCATTGCCGCCTTCCAGATCCCCAACATGCTGCGCCGCTTTTTCGCCGAGGGGGCGCTTACCTCGGCGTTCGTCCCGACCTTCTCCGAATGGTACACCCGGAAGGGAGAGGAGGAGGCGCGGGAGCTGGCCAACATCTGCTTTACGCTGCTCACCATCGTCATGGCAGCCGTCACCCTGCTCGGCGTCATCTTCTCCCCGCAGATCGTCCACCTGATGTTCCCCGGGTTCGCCCGCGTGCCCCCGCTGACCCTGCCGAACGGCGAAATCACTACCAAGCTCGAACTGACGGTCCTGCTCAACCGGCTGATGTTCCCGTACATTTTCTTCATTAGTCTTGTCGCCCTCTTCATGGGGATTCTCAACACGGTGCGGCACTTCTTCACGCCGGCCATCTCCACGGTCTTTCTCAATCTTGCCATGATCGGCTGCGCGGTCTTTCTGCACAACAAGTTTGCCGTTCCCATTACCGCCCTGGCAGTGGGGGTCCTTCTCGGCGGGGTGCTACAGTTCCTCCTCCAGCTCCCGACCCTCTACCGCAAGGGGTTCCGGCTTCGGCCGCGTTTCGGGTTCAGCCATCCGGCGGTGCGCAAGATCGCCCTCCTGATGGGGCCGTCGGTGTTCGGGGTCGGGGTCTACTACCTGAACATCACGGTGGGGAACATCCTCGCCTCGCTCCTCCCCCAGGGGAGCGTCTCCTATCTCTACTATGCCCAGCGGCTCTTCGAGTTCCCCCAGGGGATATTCACCGTATCGGTCGCCCAGGCGGTGCTCCCGTCCATGAGCCGGCAGGCCGCTGCCGGAGAGATGGAGGGGCACAAAGAGTCTCTCGGTTTCGGCCTCCGTCTCACCCTGTTCATCACCATTCCCGCCATGGCCGGCTTGATGATCTGCGCCACCCCCATTCTCAGCCTCCTGTTCATGGGGGGGGTCTTCGACTATGAGAAAGCGGTCCAGTGCGGCAAGGCGCTTTTCTTCTATTCCATGGGATTGTCGGTGGTGGCGCTGGTGCGGGTCCTGGTGCCGGCCTTCTATTCCCTGAAGGATACCCGGACGCCGGTGCTCGTGGCTTTAGCGGCCTTCATTCTCAATTTGCTGTTCAGCCTCATGCTGATGGGGCCGCTGCGTCATGGCGGACTGGCCCTTGCCTCAACCCTTTCCGCGCTCTGCCAGATGGCCATGCTCCTCTATCTGCTCCGCGGGAAGATCGGCCCGTTCGGCGGCAGGAAGATTTTTACGGCCGGTGTGAAATCGGCATTGGCGTCGGTGCCGATGGCGCTCGTCGTCTTCTGGGGCATGCGGCTTACCGATTGGACCCTGGCCGGGCACAAGCTGGCAAAGGGAGCAACCCTCCTGGGGGTGGTCGGAGTGGGGGTGGGGGTCTATTTCGCCTCCGCCCACCTCGTGCAGTGCGAGGAGGCACGCGAAGCAGTGAAGCTGGTGAGAAAGAAGGTGCTGAAGCGATGAAACGACACGAGCGGCATCCCGCGGCAACATATCGTGCACTGTTTGCAACCGGCCTCGGTGTCGGGGGAGTGGTGGCGAGCGACGAAGGGGTTGTGGCGGTCTATCTCCCGTTCGATGGCGCGGATCGGGAGGCAATGACGGCGAAGATCGCCGCGCGCTATCCCGCCGCTGCGCAGGAGAATCCCGTTACCGTTAAAGCCGCGGACCTCCTGGCGCGCTACTTCGCCGGCGAGCCGGTCACCTTCGACGTCCCCATCGACACGGGGGGATTCACCCCCTTCCAATGGGCCGTGTACGAGGCGGTCAGGGCGATCCCCGCCGGCGAGGTGCGGAGCTACTCGCAAGTCGCAGCGGCAATCGGGCGGCCCCGGGCTGCACGGGGGATCGGAGGGGCAATGGCCCGCAATCCGCTCCCCGTCATCATCCCGTGCCACCGGGTGGTGGGGAAATCGGGCGGGATGACCGGTTACTCCGCTCCCGGGGGGATCGGTTCAAAACGATGGCTGTTGACCATGGAAAAAATGGTCTCGGGGTAAAAACCCGAACAAAAACAGGGCCGTTCTGCCGGGGTTATAAACAGGGCGCGTTCAGGCGGGGATGACGCGGCGCCGGAATGGCATGAGAAAAAGCAAACCGCTCGCCAGGGTGGGGGCTTGCTTGCAACATATTGAATTAAAAGGCTAATATTGCATGCTGAAAAAATGGGCAGAGTGCGAAAACACCGATTTAACATGTTCTTTTGTTTAGTTCTCCACACTGTTATGCACAGGTTATCAACAAATTTTGTGGAAAATCGGTTACGCCGTTGAAAAGACGTAACATTTTGCCGAAAGTTCTCCAATTCAGCCTGTGAGGGGTGTCCCCCGCGTCAACGCGCCGACTCACGCTCCTTTTCCTTGGCCTCCTCCCACAAAAGGTCCATTTCTTCAAGGGTTGCGTCTTTCATGTGCCGGCCTGCCGCATGGAGAGACTCCTCGACGTGGGCGAAGCGCTGCGAAAAACGGGCGATTGTCTTGCCGAGCGCCTGTTCCGGGTCGAGGGAGAGGAAGCGGCCGAGGTTGACGATGGCGAACAGGAGGTCCCCCAGTTCCGCCTCCATCAGTGCCTCGTCTCTCGTCGACATGGTCTCCTCCAGCTCGCGGAGCTCCTCCAGCACCTTGGCGAACACCTGGTCCACGTGCTCCCAGTCGAAGCCGACCCGCGCCGCCTTCTCCGTGATCTTCTGCGCCTTCATCAGGGCCGGCATGTGGGGGGGGACGCCGGCCAGGGCCGATTTTCGTTCCGTCCCCTTTTCACCCTTCTTGATCCGCTCCCAGTTCTCCACCTGCTCCGCAGCGGTCTTCACCCGCTCTTCGCCGAACACATGGGGATGGCGGCGGACCAGCTTGTCGTTGATCGCCTCCAGCACCTCGTCCATGGTGAATGCGCCCCGCTCCTCGGCGATGGCCGTGTGGAACACCGGCTGGAGCAGCAGGTCCCCCAGTTCCTCCTTGAGGAGCGCCGGGTCGTTTGCATCGATCGCTTCGATCACCTCGTAGGTTTCCTCGATCAGGTAGCGCTTGAGGGACTCGTGGCTCTGCTCCGCATCCCACGGGCAGCCGCCCGGGCCGCGCAGTTTGCGCATGATCGCCATGAGGCGGTCGAAGCCTTTTTTCTCTTCGGTCATTAGATTCTCCTGGATAGGGCCATTGGGGAATGAGTTTAAGCGGTGCGCGTACCATACCATACGTCCGCTTGTTCCCGCAAGGCAGGCTTGATTTTACTGTTGACGAAGTGGTGTCGAAGGGGTAAGAAAATGCGCAGAGGCTTCGCGAACTCAACAAGATACCGGATGCGACGTTCGAGGCCTTCCGAAAAGGGGTCGAGAGCGCCGACCCGGCGATTTCCGCCAATGTGAGGTGCTGCATTGACGAATTGAGAGTTGGACCGGCAACATTGCAGAATATTCCGGCAAAGCAAAGGGGGTACAATGCTGGCCACAGAAAGCTCGATGATTGTGGTTAGAAACCTGGTGTTCGACTACCCGGGCACGCGGGCGCTCGACGACGTCTCCTTCACGATACGGGAGGGGAGCATAACCGCACTGGTCGGGCCGAACGGGGCGGGGAAGACAACCCTGCTCCGCTGCCTGGCTGCAATCGAAGAGCCCCTTTCCGGGACCATACGTATGGACGGGCGGGACATCCTTGCAGACCCGCGCGCCACACACCGGCAGATCGGCTATCTGTCAGATTTTTTCGGTCTATATGAAGATTTGACCGTTCGGCGCTGTCTTCAATATGCCGCCATGTCCCACGGGATATCGGGGGAGGAGCAGGAGCGTGTCGTGGACTCCTCCGCAGAGCGACTGGAGATCGCCGACCGCCTTGAAATGAAGGCTGGCACCCTGTCCAGGGGACAACGGCAGCGGCTGGCCATCGCCCAGGCCATCGTCCACGGGCCGAGGTTCCTGCTTCTGGACGAACCCGCGTCCGGACTGGACCCGGAGGCGCGCCACTCCCTGGCGGCACTGTTCCGCGGGTTGCGGGACAATGGCATGACTCTCCTTGTCTCATCCCATATACTTTCCGAACTGGAGGAATACTCCGACGACATGCTGGTCCTGAGAAAGGGGCGCATCATCGATCATGCGCCGGTGGCCGGCAAGCGGGAAACCACGGTCATCGAGGTCAGGCTTTCCGCGCCGTGCGCGGGGCTGCGCGAAATGCTGGAGCATGAGGCAGGGATCGGGGAGATTTCAGCCGACGAAAGCCGGGCAATTTTCCCATTCAGCGGCGAAGCGGACGAACAGCACCGTCTGCTGCGTCTGCTCCTGGAAAAGGGGTTTCCCGTGTGCGCCTTCGCCGAACAGAAGCGAAACATGCAGGAGGCATATCTGCGGACGGTGAAAAGTGACATCAAGGGGAGGGAGAACTCATGACCGGCAATCCGGAGTTCCGCAGAAACATCTGGCTTGAAGTTACCCCTAACCGCATGATCGGCATGCCGCTGGTTCTCTTTGCCCTGTTTTTCATGGCATACGTTTCGGACGACAACCGGCTGGCCACGGCGGTCACTTCCACGGCAACCGGGGCGTTCTTTGTCATCTCCCTTCTCTGGGGGACAAAGCTCGCCTCGGAATCGGTCATGAATGAAATCCGGGACCATACGTGGGACGGCCAGCGGATGTCGGCCATCTCCCCCTGGGCCTTGAGCTGGGGGAAGCTCTTCGGGAGCACGATCTATACCTGGTATGGAGCGCTCATCTGTCTGGCCGTGGCCGGGCTGTCGGCAACCGAAGCAAACATAGCGGGATCAGTGAAATCCCTCCTCCTGCTCTTTCTTGTGGGGGTGTTGGCCCAAGCGGTCAGCCTGCTGGCGAGCCTGATGGCGATACGCAAGGAGCGGAAATTCAACAGGAGTCAGACCGCCGCATTTCTGATACTCGGCCTCGTGGCAACTTCCCCCTTCTTCGGCGCCGCCTTTGATTCCAAGTCTCTGGTGGATTGGTTCGGTACGCATTACGAACGGCTTGATTTCGTTCTCGGCTCCCTCCTCTGCCATACCTTATGGGCAATCGTCGGGATTTACCATCTCATGCGAGCCGAGTTGCAGATGAAAAACAGGCCATGGGTCTGGTACGGCTTCGTGTTTTTCCTGATGGGGTACATCGCCGGCTTGTTCTATTCCCTGCCACCCGTCGCTGCCAAGCCGTTGGGAGCAGCCTCCCCGTCTGCTCTCGCCGCATACTTCACCGCGGTGGCGGTCACCTACTTCATGGCCTTTGCCGAACGGAAGGATTTTCTGTCGCTCCACGTCCTTTTCCGGCTGGCGTCTTCCGGCATGTGGGGACGTTTCCTCGAACGTTCCCCCCGCTGGATATTGTCATTCCCGATCCCCGTCGCCACTGGAATAGCTCTGATGCTTTTCCCCCGCCCGCCGAGCGCCGGGGCTCCCGCAGGCCTCGGGTGGTTCGTGCTCGCCAGCATCTTCTTCATGGCCCGCGATTTCGGCATCATGCTTTTCTGTAATCTCGGCAAGTCGGCCCGGCGAGCGGACATGCTGACGGTTCTCTATCTGGCCCTGCTTTATGGCATCGTCCCCTCAACCCTTTCGGCCATGGGGCTGGAAACAACAATCCATCTATTTTGGCCGGGAGCGGGGCAGTACGCATACCTTGGGACCGCGGCTTCCTTGCTTGAGCTGCTTGCCGTGGGCTGGATGGTGGCGATCCGGTGGAAGATGCGCATCTCGGACATGGAGACTCCGGCAGTATCTGCGGTCGTCAGTTGATCAGCCTCTCTGTGCCTTATATGTTGTCTCTTTTTCTAAAGGAGGGTTCCTCGTGAAACGTTCCGTCACCATTTCTCTCATGCTGTTTCTCCTTTTTGCCGCGTCCCTGTGCTATGCGGACGACGGCGCGCGGGTGGAGTTTTTCTCTCCCCGGGGTGTCGTCAAGGGGGTCCGCCAGGCGAATGCGCGGTTCTCGGAGCCGATGACGACCTTCGGCGACCCGCGCAACGAGTCACCCTTCGATATCTCCTGCGCCGAAAAGGGTGCCGGCAGGTGGGCCGACGTGAAGAACTGGGTGTACGATTTCGACCGGGACCTCCCGGCCGGGGTGAACTGTTCGTTCACGCTCAGGGAGGGTCTGAAGACGCTGGCCGGAAAGGGGGTCGGCGGCGACCGCGTCTTTTCCTTCTCCACGGGCGGTCCGGCGATCATGAGCGCGCGGCCCCATGACGGCAGCGACCACATAGACGAGGAGCAGATATTCCTCCTCACCCTCGATGCGGAGCCCGACGAGGCCTCGGTCCTCGCCTCCGTCAGCTTTGTCGTCGAGGGGATGCAGGATGCCATCGGCGCCGCCATCGTCAAGGGCGCCGAGCGCGCGGCCGTCCTCAAGGCGGCCGGCCGCGCGGACAACGGCAGGACGATCGCCATCCGCTGCCGCCAGAGCTTCCCGAACAAGGCGGTCGTCAAGCTCGTCTGGGGCCGGGGCGTGGCTGCCGGCAGCGGGGTGGCGACGACCGAGGACCAGATCCTCACCTTCACGGTGCGCGACCAGTTCCGCATCTCCTTCAGCTGCGACCGGACCAATGCCAACGCCCCCTGCGTGCCGATGCTCCCCATGCGGCTCAAGTTCTCGTCCCCCGTCCCGGCGGCACAGGCGCGGAAGATCGTCATGAAGGCGGGCAAGAAGGTCTACAAGCCGGATCTGGCCGGCGATGACGAAGACGACGGGAATACGGCAAAGAAGGACGGCGCTGTCAGCCGCGTTACCTTCAAGGGACCTTTCCCCGAGAAGACGGCATTTGTCATCTCGATCCCGAAAGATATGACGGACGATGCGGGGAGACGCCCCGCCAACAGGGAGACCTTTCCGCTTCATGTCAGCACGGACGTGTTCCCTCCCCTCGCCAAGTTCGCGGCCCCCTTCGGCATCATCGAGCTGCACGGCGATGCGGCGCTTCCCGTTACCCTGCGCAACGTCGAGCCGAGGGTCAAGGCGCGGCAGCTGAAGGCGGACGAACCGCGCAAGGACATGGTCGGCAAGGCGAAGGACGCGGTCGTGGACAAGGCACTTTCGGTCGGCGAGAAGCTCGCGTCCTGGCTTCCCGGCTCGCTGAAGAAGAAGGGGGAGGAGAAGGTCGCGGCCATCAAGGGGAAGGTCCGGCAGCTCCCGCCCGACCGCGAAGAGCGCATCATCGAATGGCTGCGCAAGGTCAGGACCGCCCGGCGCAACAGGCCGATCCTGGGCAATGCCGGGGCGGAAGAGATCGCGATCCCGAAGCCGAACGGCGACAAGGCGTTCGAGGTGGTGGGGATACCGCTGAAGAAGCCCGGCTTCCACATCGTGGAGATCGAAAGCCCGATCCTCGGGGCGGCCCTTCTCGACAAGCAGCGGCCGATGTACGTGTCGACGGCGGCCCTGGTGACGAACATGTCGGCCCACTTCAAGAAGGGGAGGGAGTCTTCGCTCGTCTGGGTGACCAGCCTCGACAAGGGGGAGCCGGTCGCCGCTGCCGAGGTGACTGTCCGCGACTGTCAGGGGAAGCTCTACTGGCGCGGCAAGACCGACGGCAACGGCATCGCCCGCATAGGCAAGAAGCTGCCCGAGAATCCCCCCTATTGCCGCGAGTCTCGCGACGACAAGGAAGATGATTACTACACCGACAACGAGCAGCCGATGCTGCAGGGGATGTCGGGCGGCCTGTTCGTCTTCGCCAGGAAGCGGGACGACCTGACCTTCGTGCATACGAGCTGGGACCGGGGGATCGAGAGCTGGCGGTTCAATCTCCCTTCCGATGATTTCAAGGAGCACACCGTCGCCCACACGGTTTTCGACCGGACCCTCGTGCGCGCGGGGGACACGGTCCACATGAAGCATTTCCTCAGGAATCACACCATGAAGGGCTTCGACCTGCGCAAGGTGACGGAACTGCCGAAAATGGTGGTGGTGCAGCATCGCGGCAGCGGCCAGCGTTACGAGTTCCCCCTTGTCTGGAAGAGCGACAACACGGCCGAGACGACGATGACCGTGCCGAAAGGGGCCGAGCTGGGCTTCTACGATGTCAACCTCGCGAAGAAGGTGTCCGGGAAACCGCGGCGGAAAACGACGATCGGCACTTACGAGGAAGGGGATGAGGAATATGTCAGGATAGACGGCTGGGAGTCCGGCTCCTTCCGCGTGGAGGAGTTCCGCGTCCCGCTCATGAAAGGGGTGATCGAGCCGCCGAAGGAGCCCGCCGTCAACGCGAGTTCGGTCGATGTGGATCTCTACGTGTCGCACCTTTCCGGCGGCGGCGCGGGAGGCGCGCCGGTCAAGCTCCGGACGAAGGTCCAGCCGCGGAGCGTGTTCTTCGACGACTTCGAGGACTATACGTTTGCCAACGGCAAGGTCGAGGCGGGGGTCGTCCGGGAGGATTCCCCCGACCGGAGTTCCGACGACGAGGATGAGGAGGCGAACCGGGAAGTTCAGCCGCAGAAGGCGGCCTATCGCACCCGGGAGTTCGTGCTGGACAAGGCGGGCGCGCTGCGGGCGACGATCCCCGATCTGCCGCGGAGCGCCGCGCCGCAGACGATCGTCGCCGAGATGGAGTTTCGCGACCCGAACGGCGAGGTCCAGACCGTTACCGGGCGGGTGCCGCTCTGGTCGTCGCGGCTTCTCGTCGGCGTGAAGCCGGATTCCTGGTCATCCACCGCGGACACCTTCACGTTCAAGACCGTCGTGGTCGACGTGAAGGGTAAGCCGGTTCCCGGGGCAAAGGTCGACGTCGAGCTCTTCAGCCGCCGCCACTATTCCCACCGCAAGCGTCTCGTCGGCGGCTTCTATTCCTACGAGCACGTGACGGAAACAAAGTCGCTCGGGCCGATCTGCGCGGGAACGACCGATAGCCGGGGGCTTCTCGCCTGCAGCGCGAAATCTCCCGTCTCGGGGGATGTTATCCTGCAGGCGACGGTCGTCGACGATGCGGGGAACGTCTCCGCGGCCAACCAGGACGTCTGGATCGCCGGCAAGGGGGAGTGGTGGTTCGATGCGGCCGACAGCGACCGGATCGACTTGCTGCCGGAAAAGAAGGCCTACAATCCCGGCGACACGGCCAGGTTCCAGGTGCGGATGCCGTTTCGCTCGGCCACGGTGCTCGTCACCGTGGAACGGGAAGGGGTCATGGAGGCGTACGTGAAGAAGCTCAGCGGCAAGGAGCCGGTTATCTCCGTGCCGGTCAAGGGGAACTACGCTCCCAACGTCTTCGTGTCGGCCCTCTGCGTGCGCGGCCGGGTGGGAGGCACAAAGCCGACGGCCCTGTTCGATCCCGGCAAGCCGACCTACCGGCTCGGGATCGGCGAGATCAGGGTGGGGAGGAAGGCCCATGAACTGAAGGTAAAGGTGTCGGCAGACCATGATGCCTACAAGGTGCGGGGGAAGGCGCGGATCAGGATCAAGGTGGCACGGGTGGACGGCGGGGCCCTTCCCAAAGGCGCGGAGGTGGCGGTGGCTGCGGTCGACGAGGGGCTCCTCGAACTGATGCCGAACGACAGCTGGAAACTCCTCGATGCCATGATGGGGAGGCGGGGGTACGAGGTGGAGACCGCGACGGCCCAGACGCAGGTGGTGGGGCGCCGCCATTACGGGCTGAAGGCGCTGCCGGCCGGAGGGGGCGGGGGGATGCGCTCCACCCGCGAGCTCTTCGACACGCTCCTTCTCTGGAAGGGGCGGGTCAAGCTGGACGCCAGGGGGGAGGCGACGCTCGACATTCCCCTGAACGACTCGCTTACGAGCTTTTCCATAGTCGCCGTGGCCGACGCCGGCGCCGGCTTCTTCGGCACGGGAAAGACGAGCATCCGGACGACCCAGGACGTGATGATCCTGTCGGGCCTGCCGCCGCTCGTGCGCGAAGGGGACCGCTTCACCGCGGCCTTCACCGTGCGCAACGCCTCGAAGCGGGAGATGTCCCTCTCGGTCGCGGCCAGGCCGTCCTGGTCGAAGAACGGTGCCGGGTTCGCGCCGGTCGCCGTAAAGCTCGGACCAGGCGAGGCGAAGGAGGTGTCGTGGCAGGCCGATGTGCCGGCCGGCACGGATGCGGCCGCCTGGGAGGCGGAGGCGAAGGAGGAGAACGGCGATGGCGCGGACCGGATCAAGGTCGGCCAGCGCATTGCGCCGGCGATTCCATTACGGGTCTACCAGGCGGCGATCACCCAGGTGGACAAGGCCTTCGATCTGGAGGTCCGGATGCCGGGCGATGCCGTCAAGGGGCGCGGCGGCGTGAACGTCGCCCTCCGTTCGAAGCTCACCGAGGGGCTCGGCGGCGTCACCCTCTACATGAAGAACTATCCCTATTCGTGCATGGAGCAGATGGTGTCCAGGGCGGTGGCGCTCAGGGACGACGCCCTCTGGAAGCAGGTCGTGACGGTCATGCCGTCCCATCTCGATGCCAACGGCCTGGTGAAGTATTTCCCGTCCCCCTGGCTCGATGGAAGCCCCATGCTCACGGCCTACATCCTGTCGATCGCGAAGGAGTCGGGGCGGGAGCTGCCGGCCAGCCTGATCAAGCAGATGGAAAGCGGGCTCGTAGCCTTCATCGAGGGGAAGATCCGGCGGGAGTCGTCCTACGGCACGGCGGACCTTTCGATCCGCAAGCTCGCCGCCGTCGAGGCGCTGTCCCAGCGCGGCAAGTCGAGCGCCAGGCTCCTCTCCAGCGTGGCCGTGGAGCCGAACCTCTGGCCCACCTCGGCGGTCCTGGACTGGCTGAACGTGCTGAGGCGGACGCAAGACCTCCCCGACCGGCCGAAGCGGCTTGCCGAGGCGGAGGGGATCATCCGCTCCCGGCTGAATTTCCAGGGGACGGTGATGAACTTCTCCACCGAGTCGTCGGACAGGCTCTGGTGGCTCATGGTGTCGCCGGACACCAATGCCGTGCGCACCGTCATGGCGTTCATGGACGATCCCAAATGGCGCGACGACATCCCCCGCCTCGTGCGCGGCGCAGTGGCGCGTCAGACGCAGGGGAGCTGGGAGACGACCATCGCCAATGCCTGGGGGGTGGTTGCCATGGACAAATTCTCGGCCAGATTCGAGGCAACGCCCGTTACGGGAACCACCAAAGTGGGGCTGGCCGGCACGGTGAAATCCGCCGACTGGGGGGCGGACCGCAAGGGGACCGGGCTCTCTTTCCCGTGGCCCGATGGAACGGCGAGCCTGGGCCTGCGCCACGACGGCGGCGGGAAGCCCTGGGCAACGGTCTTAAGCCTTGCCGCCATTCCTCTCAAGGAGCCCCTGTCGAGCGGCTACCGGATCAGGAAGACCGTGGCCCCCGTGGAGCAGCGGGAAAAGGGACGGTGGAGCCGGGGCGACGTTGCCCGGATCCGGCTGGAAATAGAGGCGCAGAGCGACATGACCTGGGTTGCGGTGAACGACCCGGTCCCGGCGGGAACGACCGTTCTCGGCTCCGGGCTCGGCAGGGACTCGGCGCTGCTGGCGGCGGGGGAGAGGAACCGGAGCTGGCCCGTGTTCGAGGAGCGGGCGTTCGAGGCCTACCGCGCCTATTACGAGTACGTGCCGAAGGGGCGGTTCGTCGCGGAGTACACCGTCCGCTTCAACAACGCGGGCGACTTCCGCCTCCCGGCGACCCGCGTGGAAGCGCTCTATGCGCCGGAGATGTTCGGCGAAATCCCCAACCGTCCGTTGACGGTGGGGGAATGATGGACAAGAACGCGAAGAATAGAGGATTCCTGTTCTTTGCAGCTTCACGGGTCAGGTTGTCGATTGCCTTTCTTTGCGGCTTTGCGGCTTTGCGCGAGATCGCCTTTGCCGCGCTGTTCGTCCTTGCGGTCCTGGCGACGGAGGCGAAAGCCCTCCCGTCGTTCCCGGAGGTGAAAGCCGCCCACCGCTCGTCCGAGGCCGTCATTCTCGACCGCCACGGCGAGGTGCTGCACGAGCTGCGCATCGACAAGACCGGGCGGAGGCTCGACTGGACGGAGCTGAAAGACATCTCCCCCTCGCTCGTGAAGGCCGTGCTGCAGTCGGAAGACCGCCATTTCTACGGGCACGGCGGTGTGGACTGGAAGGCGGTCGGGGCGGCCGCGATCGGGAGACTTTTCGGATCGAAGAAGCGCGGCGCCAGCACGGTTTCCATGCAGCTCGCGGTGATGTTGCAGACGGGTGGCGCGCCGAAGGGGCGCAAGACGCTGGGGCAAAAATGGGACCAGATGACGGCTGCCCATGCCCTGGAAGGGAGCTGGAAAAAGGACGAGATCCTCGAAGCCTATCTCAACCTGGTCACCTTCAGGGGCGAGCTGCAGGGGATTGCCGCCGCTTCGCGGGGGGTGTTCGACAAGGAACCGGCCGGGCTGGACGACCGGGAGTCCGCCGTCCTGGCTGCGCTCATCCGCGCACCCAATGCCCCGCCCGCCGAGGTGGGGCGGCGTGCGGCAACCCTCAGCCGGTCGCTGTCGCCGGGAACCGACGATGCCGCGCTGCGGCAGTTTGCCATCGAGTGCCTCTCCCGCCCCTATCGCCTGCACCCCCGGACCGCGCTCGCACCGCATCTGGCCCGGCGGCTGACCGCTGCCGGCGGCTCGGGAGGGAAAAAGGGGGCCGGACCTGCCGTCCGGCGGCTGCGGTCGACCCTCGATCTCCGGCTCCAGCGCATGGCCCGCGATATCCTTCGCCAACAGCTCAACGCGCTGGCCGGCAGGAATGTGGGCGAAGGCGCCGTGCTCGTTGTGGAAAATGCGACCGGGAACGTGCTGGCCTACGTGGGGAGCGCCGGAGACAGCCAGGTGGACGGCGTCACGGCGAGACGGCAGGCGGGTTCCACGCTGAAGCCGTTCCTGTACGGCCTTGCCGTCGAGAAGCGGCTGCTGACGGCGGCGTCCATCCTGGACGACTCGCCCCTGCACATCCCGACGGAGCGGGGGCTCTATGTGCCCCACGATTACGACCACCGCTCGCGGGGCCCGGTCAGCGTGCGGACAGCCCTGGCATCGTCCCTCAACATACCCGCCGTGAGGACGCAGCTCCTCGTCGGCACCGAGCCGTTTGCCGAACGGCTGAGACGGGCGGGGTTCGATCTGCGCCAGCCGGCGGAATACTACGGCTTCTCGCTGGCGCTCGGCACTGCGGACGTCTCGCTGTTCGAGCTGGTCAACGCCTATCGCATGCTCGCCGAAGGGGGCCTCTGGAGCCCGCTGCGCCTCATGCCGACGGCCTCGGAAAAGGCGAAACGGGTCATGAACCGCGATGCCGTGGCGATCGTCGCCGACATTCTCGCCGACCGCTCGTCCCGCAGCATTGCCTTCGGTCTGGACAACCCGCTCACGACGCGGTTCTGGAGCGCCGCGAAGACCGGCACGAGCAAGGACATGCGCGACAACTGGTGCGTCGGCTTCTCCCGGCGTTATGCGGTCGGCGTCTGGGTGGGCAACTTCAGCGGGGAACCGATGTGGAACGTCTCGGGCGTTGCCGGGGCCGCTCCCGTCTGGCTGGAGATCATGAACTATCTCCACCGTGAGATGCGCAGCGATCCCCCTTCCGGAACGGCAGGCGTGGTGGTGGCCAGGACGGGGTTTCCCGACGGCGCCGAGGCTGAACGCGATGAGCTTTTCCTGGCCGGCACCGAGCCGCGGCACGGCGGCATTTCATCCCGGCGGGGCGCATCGCGGCTCATTCCCCGCATCGCCTATCCCCCCGAGGGGACGATAATCGTGCTCGATCCCGACATACCCGACGAGAATCAGCTGGTTTTTTTCGAGGCCGGCAATGCGGATGGGGGCGGGGTGCGGTGGCGGCTGAACGATACCGTGCTGCCGGCGGGCGAGGAGGGGAGGCGCTGGGCGCCCCGTCCCGGCAGGTACAAACTTGCCCTTACCGACGACACGGGGAAAACGCTCGATGCCGTTTCCTTCGAGGTGCGGGGGGCGGCCGTTTCAGCTGCCACGCCCTAGACCTCATTTTCCCTTCAGATACCCCTCCAGAAACTCCCGCTTGTACTCGGCGAACCGGCCCTCTTCGATGGCCTGCCGGATGTCTGCCATCATCCGCATGTAGAAGTGGACGTTGTGGATGCTGGCGAGGACCGCGGAAAGGACCTCGTTGGCGTTGAACAGGTGGTGGAGGTAGGCGCGGGTGAAGTTCCGGCAGGCGTAACAGTCGCAGTTGGGGTCTATGGGGTAGAAGTCGCGCCGGTAGTTCTTGTGGGTGAGCCTGATGCGGCCGCGGTTGGTGAACAGGGTGGCGCTTCGGGCGTAACGGGTGGGGATGACGCAGTCGAACATGTCCATTCCCCGCTCCACGCTCTCCAGGATGTCCTCGGGGAGCCCCACTCCCATGAGGTACCGGGGCTTGTCCTCCGGGAGGAAGGGGGCGGTCATGGCCACCACCTTTTTCAGGAGCTCCAGCCCCTCGCCGACCGAGACGCCGCCGATGGCGTAGCCGGGAAAGTCCATGGCGACCATCTCTTTGGCGCACATCTCCCGCAGATCGGGGAAGACGCTCCCCTGGACGATGCCGAACAGGGCCTGGTCCTTGCGGGTCTGGGCCTTCTTGCACTGCTCGGCCCAGCGCAGGGTTTTCCGCGTGGATAGGGCGGCATACTGCCTGTCGCAGGGGTAGGGGATGCACTCGTCGAAGGCCATGATGATGTCGGCGCCCAGCGCCTCCTGAACGGCGATCGCCTTCGCCGGGTCGAGGAATACTTCCTCGCCGGTGATCTCGTGCTTGAAAAACGCCCCCTCGTCGGTGATCCGCTTGTTGGGGAGGGAGAAGACCTGGAACCCGCCGGAGTCGGTGAGGATCGGGCCGTCCCACGCCATGAATTTGTGCAGCCCGCCCGCTTTTTCCACGAGCCCTTCGCCGGGGCGCAGGTGCAGATGGTAGGTGTTGGCCAGGATGATCCGGGCGCCGGCTTCCTTGACCTGGACGGGGGTCATCGCCTTCATGGCGGCGTGGGTGCCGACCGGCATGAAGATCGGGGTCTCGATGACGCCGTGGGGGGTGGTGAGGGTGCCGCGCCGCGCCGCGGTGGCCTTGTCCTTCTTGATGAGTTTAAATCGCATGGTGTCTTTCCGTCCCTTGGTATGTGCCCCTGATGCAGACCAGTAATTTCTTTAGCAGAACGACCGGGAAAAAGCAACCGCCCATTCCATAAGGCCTTTGTCCGGCGCAGGGGCGGAAGCTGACGCATCGGCCTCGCGTGTTTACTCTCCGTTCTCGCCGGGAGAAAGGCTGCCAGGTTCCGTTCCATCGAAATTTGTGGGGGAGCGGCGTCTGATTTTTGTTGCATTTTCCTAAAACGGCGTTTAGTATACTGTATACTGTATACGGAATTAAATAATTCCAATAATTTGCCGTTCGTGGTATGTAGTGTCGAAGTTCCCGACTGATATCATAGTCCCATTGAAAAGGAGGAAGAAACCATGCACACTTCCAAGGACTGGCGCGCCCCCCCCTTTCAGCTGCGGATTTCACCTGCCGGCTAGCAGCCTCCTCCGCAAGCAACCGTTTGACTGATCCTAATAAACATAAAGAGTAAAGGGACAACATCATGCAATTATTTACTAGCACCGTGGGCAGAAAGATCCTGATGGCAATAACCGGCCAGTTGATGGTTCTGTTCGTCGTCGTCCATCTGCTTGGCAACTCCACCATTTTCTTCGGCGGCCTCAACGCCTATGCAGAACACCTCCATGCGCTGCCGCCGCTGGTATGGATATTCCGCCTGGTCATGCTGACCTTCCTGGTCGTGCACGGCTTCTACGGGATTCAGATCAGCATGGAGAACAGCTCCGCCAATCCCAAGGGGTACGCGGTGAATAACAAGCTCAAGGCCAGCTTCTCCAGCGAGAACATGATCTGGACCGGCGTCCTCATCTTCTTCTTCATCGTCTACCACCTCCTCCACTTCACCGTCAGGGTGATGCCCGACGTCGCGGCCTTTGCCGGCCAGGTGCCGGGCGATGTCTTCGGCATGGTAGTCACGAGCTTCTCCCATGCGGCCATTGCCCTGATCTACGTGGCGGCCATGGTCGCCCTCTTCCTCCACCTGAAGCACGGCATCCAGAGCTTTTTCCAGACCATGGGGTGGAACAGCGACCGCACTCTCCCGGTCATCGTCAAGATCGGCGCGGTGGTCGCGGTCATCTTCCTGATCGGTTACAGTTCCATCCCAGTTTCCATACTTACCGGCATTTTAAGCAAATAGGGGGCTCATAGTGATACTCGACGGAAAATGTCCTACCGGACCGATTGAAAAAACGTGGGATAAGCACCGCTTCGATCTGAAGCTGGTGAACCCTGCCAACAAGAGAAAATACAACGTCATCATGGTGGGTACCGGCCTGGCCGGCGGTGCCGCCGCCGCTTCTCTGGGAGAGCTCGGCTACAACGTCATGGCCTTCTGCTACCAGGACAGCCCGCGCCGTGCCCACTCCATCGCCGCCCAGGGCGGGATCAACGCCGCCAAGGCGTACCCCAACGACGGCGACTCCATCTACCGCCTCTTCTATGACACCATCAAGGGTGGCGACTTCCGCGCCCGCGAGGCGGATGTCTGGCGTCTCGCCCAGGTGTCGAACAACATCATCGACCAGTGCGTGGCCCAGGGCGTTCCCTTTGCTCGCGACTACGCCGGCTACCTGGACAACCGTTCCTTCGGCGGCGCCCAGGTAAGCCGTACCTTCTATGCCCGCGGCCAGACGGGGCAGCAGCTCCTGCTCGGCGCCTACTCGGCCCTTTCCCGCCAGATCAAGGCGGGAACGGTGAAGATGTACAACCGCCGCGAGATGCTCGACCTCGTGGTCGTGGACGGCGTGGCCAAGGGGATCACCTGCCGCAATCTCATCACCGGCGAGATCGAGAGCTACGCGGCCGATGCGGTCTGCCTCGCAACCGGCGGCTACGTGAACGTCTTCTACCTCTCCACCAACGCCATGGGGTGCTCGGTCACCGCCAACTGGAAGGCGTACAAGAAGGGGGCCTACTTCGCCAACCCCTGCTACACCCAGATCCACCCGACCTGCATTCCCCAGGCCGGCGACTACCAGTCGAAGCTGACCCTCATGTCCGAGTCGCTCCGTAACGACGGCCGCTGCTGGGTGCCGAAGAAGAAGGAAGACCTGGGCAAGCACCCGAACGAGATCGCCGAAGATGACCGGGACTACTACCTGGAGCGGAAGTACCCCTCCTTCGGTAACCTCGCCCCCCGCGACATCGCCTCCCGCGCCGCCAAAGAGCAGTGCGACGACGGCCGCGGCGTCGGCCCCGGCGGCCGCGGCGTCTACCTCGACTTCTCCTCGGCCATAAAGCGGGTCGGCGAAGACACCATCAGGGAGCGCTACGGCAACCTCTTCGAGATGTACGAGAAGATCACCGACGAGAACGGCTACAAGAGGCCGATGCGCATGTATCCGGCCCCCCACTACTCCATGGGCGGCCTCTGGGTGGATTACAACCTCCAGAGCAACATCCCGGGGCTCTTCGTCCTCGGCGAGGCGAACTTCTCCGTCCACGGCGCCAACCGCCTCGGCGCCTCGGCCCTCATGCAGGGCCTGGCCGACGGCTACTTCGTCATCCCCTACACCATCGGCGGCTACCTCGCCGGGGTGAAGCCCTCCGGCACCGCCACCGACAACCCCGAGTTCAAGAAGTCGGTCGAGGATGTCAACAACTACCGTGACAAGCTCCTTGCCGTTAACGGCAAGAAGACCGTCTCCGAGTTCATGCGCGAGCTGGGCGGCCTCATGTGGGAGAACTGCGGCATGGCCCGCAGCAAGGAGAGCCTGGAGACCAACCTGAAGAAGATCCCGGCACTGCGCGAGGAGTTCTGGCAGAACGTGAAGGTCACCGGCACCGGTGCCGAGCTCAACCAGGACCTGGAGAATGCCGGCCGCACCGCCGACTTCCTCGAGTTCGGCGAGGTCCTCTGCCGTGACGCCCTCCACCGCGAGGAGTCGTGCGGCGGTCACTTCCGGGTCGAGCACCAGTACCAGGACGGTGAGGCGATGCGTGACGACGAGAACTTCTGCTACGTCGGCGCCTGGGAATACAAGGGAGACGGCAAGGAGCCGGAGCTCCACAAAGAGCCGCTCAAGTTCGAGAACGTACATCTTGCGGTAAGGAGTTATAAATAATGAGCGATCACAAGACCATGACATTGACTCTTATTGTCTGGCGGCAGAAGGGGCCGAACGACCCCGGGAAGTTCGAGACCTACACCGCCAAGGGAATCACCGAACACCACTCCTTCCTCGAGATGCTCGACGTGGTCAACGAAGACCTGATCAAGTCGGGGAAGGAACCGATCTGCTTCGATCACGACTGCCGCGAAGGGATCTGCGGCATGTGCTCGCAGGTGATCAACGGCGTGCCGCACGGCGGCCAGGACCGGACCACGGTCTGCCAGCTCCACATGCGTAAATTCAAGGATGGCGACACCATCTACATCGAGCCGTGGCGTGCCAGGGCATTCCCGATCCACAAGGACCTCATCGTGGACAGGAGCGCCTACGACACCATCATCCAGGCGGGCGGTTACACCTCCTGCCACACGGGCGGAGTGCCGGACGGCAATTCCACCCTCATTCCGAAGGACATTGCCGATTACGCCATGGACGCCGCCGAGTGCATCGGCTGCGGGGCCTGCGCCGCCGCCTGCCCCAACGGCTCGGCCATGCTCTTCACCGGTGCCAAAGTGGCCCAGCTGGCCGTTCTCCCGCAGGGTAAGGCGGAAGCCGCCGCGCGCGTGAAGAACATGCTCAACGCCATGCAGGAGTGCGGTTTCGGCAACTGCTCCAACCACTACGAGTGCCAGGCCGCCTGTCCCAAGGGGATCGACGTCAAGTTCATCGCCAAGCTGAACCGGGAGTATCTCAAGTCGCTGTTTGCATAGGGTTTGCACTGGAATTATATTTGATGGAGGGGCAGGGTATGATACCCTGCCCCTTTTTTATGGAGGTTCCGGTGGACCTGAATCTCATCCGGCTCATTGTCACCCTGAGGCTTGAGGCCGACATCGCCGACCGTTACGCCCTTTTCGGCATGAGGCCGTATTTCGAGGAGGCGTTCCGGCAGGCGGCCGCGTGTGGCGGCAGTGCCGGCCCGTGCACAAGAGGGGCCGACTGTCCCTATCACCAGACCTTTTCCCAGCAGCTGAGCGCCGATCCGGCAGCGCTGCGGCGGTACCAGAAGCCGTCTCTCCCCTTCGTGTTCCATATCCCGCCCATTCCCGAGCCCCCCAATCGGGGGAACACCCTGGAGCTTGAGCTCATCCTCGCGGGATCGGCGGCTAATTTTGTCAGCTGCTACATCGCTGCCCTGGCAGAGATGCTCATGCTCCCCGGTTTGCGCAGACGCGTACCCGCCATCCTCACGAAGGTGGAATCGGAAGGTTACGATGGCTGCCGGACCCTGGTAATGGCGCCGGGAAAGGATCCGGCCACGGACCGTCTGACGACCCTCTCACTGCGGGGACTTCTGGATGGTTCGGTGCTCGCCCCGGACCGTGTCACCATCGCCTTTGTCACCCCGCTGCTGATCCTTCATGAAGGCAAACCCCTCAGGGAGTTCTCCTTTTCCCCCTTTATGCGTGCCCTCTTCAGGCGCGTTTCTGCCATGGCCTATTACTACGGAGGAGCCGAGACGGCGCTCGACTACAAATGGCTTGCCGGTCAGAGCCTGGCGGTTGAATGCATCGGTGCCGACTTTCGCTGGGTGGAATGGGGACGGAAATGGTACGGGGTGATCGGGAGGGGGACGTTTCGAGGAGACCTGGCGGATTTCCACCCGTTCCTCCTTGCCGGAGAATTGCTCCACGCCGGCAAGGGGGCAGCCTTCGGCCAGGGGCGGTTCATTCTGGAGCGCAACGCTTGATCCTTGAAAATCGGGAAACAGCGGGTAGACTTATCTGGAAAAGGGCACAGATGCCGATTGTATGAGGGGAGCGGGGCATGGGGCAGTCAATATGGAAGCCGCTGTTGCTGATGTTGGTTCTGGTCCTCCTGTTCGACCTGTTTTTCAACATGGTTGTGCAGCAGGGCGCCGAACGGGAGGCGGGTATCGCCTACAGCCGCTTCAGGGAAGAGCTGACAGCGGACAATATCAAGAAGATCAGCATGAAGGGGCCAACCATCAAGGGGGAATTCCGGAAGAAGACAGCCATCATGGAAATAGCGCAGGGAAAGGAGACCGCGCGTGAGGCGGCGGCCTTCAGCACGGTGCTTCCGGCCATCGGTGACACAACCCTGATGGCCGACCTGATGGCAAAGAAGGTGGAGGTGACGGCGGTTTCCACTGAGACCTCCCCGTTTGCCACGGTCCTGATCTACATCCTTCCCTGGCTTCTTATCATTGGCATCTGGTGGTTTGCCATGCGGGGGGTGAAGGGGCAAGGCCCCGGCGCCATGCTGGGAGGGTTCGCCAAGTCCGGGGCCAGGATGTATGCTTCAGGCGAAAA
Organism: Geobacteraceae bacterium; assembly: GCA_036518435.1. Classification (GTDB taxonomy): domain Bacteria; phylum Desulfobacterota; class Desulfuromonadia; order Geobacterales; family Geobacteraceae; genus JAMPXD01. The sequence goes on along the minus strand of DATDNF010000059.1, from coordinate 4,938 downwards.
GATCAACGTCACCTTTGAGGACGTGGCCGGGATGGAGAACCCGAAGCAGGAGTTGCGGGAGGTGGTCGAGTTCCTGAAAGACCCGAAGAAGTTCCAGCGGATCGGCGGGAAGGTCCCGAAGGGGGTGCTCCTGGTCGGCCCGCCGGGGACCGGCAAGACCCTTTTGGCCCGTGCGGTTGCGGGGGAGGCGGGGGTCGCTTTTTTCAGCATTTCCGCGTCCCAGTTCATCGAAATGTTCGTGGGGGTGGGGGCGAGCAGGGTGCGCGACCTCTTCGCCAATGCCAAGAAGGCTGCACCGAGCATCATCTTCATCGATGAACTGGATGCCGTGGGGCGAAGCCGCGGCGCGGGGTTCGGCGGGGGGCACGACGAACGGGAGCAGACCTTGAACCAGCTCCTTTCGGAGATGGACGGCTTCGATCCCCACGAGGAGGTGATCGTCCTGGCCGCCACCAACAGACCTGATGTTCTCGACCCCGCCCTCTTGCGGCCCGGGCGCTTCGACCGGCATGTGGTGATCGATCGTCCCGATTGGCGCGACCGTGAACAGATACTGAAGGTCCATACCCGGAAAATCACCCTGGACAAGAATGTGGACCTGGCGGTGATCGCCCGTGGCACCCCCGGCATGACCGGCGCCGACCTGGAGAGCTTGGTGAACGAGGCGGCCATCCTGGCGGCGCGGGAGAATACGCAGGCGGTGACCATGGATCACATGGAGCGGGCCAAGGACAAGATCCTGATGGGTGGGGAGCGGAAGATGTTCATCTCCGACCAGGAAAAGCGGATCACCGCCTATCACGAAGCGGGGCACGCCCTGGTGGCGAAGCTCCTCCCGGGCACCGACCCGGTCCACAAAGTGACTATCCTCCCGCGCGGGATGGCGCTGGGGGTCACCCAGCAGCTCCCCGAGGATGACCGCTACCACTATCCGAAGGCCTATCTGCTCAATCGTCTCAGCGTGGCGCTGGGGGGGAGGGTGGCCGAACGGCTGGTGTTCGACGACATCTCCACCGGCGCCCAGAGCGATCTGAAGATGGTGACCGACCTGGCCGAAAAGATGGTATGCCAGTGGGGAATGAGCGATAAGATTGGGGCGATGACCTTCAGTCGTGGCGAGGAGCACCCGTTCCTCGGTCGCAAGCTGGCGGAGGAGAAGACCTTTTCCGAGGGGATGGCCTGGCGGATCGACCAGGAGATAGCCGCCATCATCAAGGAGGCGGAGGGAAAGGCCACCGAACTGGTCGCCTCCAACAGGGCGAATCTCGATGCCTTGGCAGCGGCGCTCCTGGAGGAGGAAACCCTGGACGGGAAACGGGTGGACGAGATCCTGGGGAGATCATTACAGCCTGTTCCCCCCGTGCAGGGTCAGTAGATGATGATGTAGCCGTGTGCCTGGGCGATTTTGGAGATCTCCAGCGTATCCTTGATCATGTAGGTTTTCCCTTCGAGAGTGAAGATGAAGCCCCCTTCGCCATCGGCAACGGCGCTTTCGATCAGGGTTTCAAACATGGCTGTTTTCACGGTGTCCATTCGTCATCCCCATGGTACGAGTTTTTCTGTTTATAGCATTTCGGCCTGATTTAGTAAAGCGGTTGAGCCGGGAAGGGCGCCATGCGCGGAACGGTTGCCGACGGCTCTTCCCGTGGCATAGTCTAAGGGGCGTCAGTAAACCCAGAGGTACGTTATGCAGCGCGGAAGAAAGAGCGGCGTGCTCCTCCATCCCACGTCTTTGCCCGGCCCGGGAGGGATCGGCTCCCTGGGGAAAGAGTGCCTGCAGTTTATCGATTTTCTGCGAGACGCCGGTCAGTCTCTCTGGCAGGTCCTCCCGCTGGGGCCTACTGCGTACGGCAATTCCCCCTATTCCTGTTATTCGGCATTTGCCGGGAATCCGCTCCTTATCGACCTGGAAACGCTGGCGGCGGAGGGGGATTTAGCTGAAAACGACCTGCTGCAGGGGTTTTCGGAGGAGCGGGTCGATTTCCCCCGGGTGGAGCGGTACAAATTCGACACGCTCCGGAGGGCCGCGGAGCGCTTCTTCGCCCGCGAAGAAAAGAACCGTCAGGACGAGTTCGGCCGGTTCTGCGATGCTTCTCCATGGCTGCACGATTATGCCCTGTTCATGGCGGTAAAAGAGGCGCACCATGGCAAGAGTTGGCGGCAATGGCCTGAAGGGATCGCCCGGCGTACGGCGGAGGACCTCGATGACTATTCCCGCCGGCTTGCTCCTCAGGTGGGCATGTTTAAGTACCTGCAATGGCAGTTTTTCCGCCAGTGGGAAAGGATCAAGGCGCATGCCAATGGCTACGGCATCGAGATAATCGGGGACATCCCGATCTTTGTGGCATACGATTCCGCCGATGTCTGGGCCAATCCCCACCTGTTTCATCTTGACGAAAGCGGCCGGCCGCTCGTGGTGGCTGGGGTCCCTCCCGATTATTTCAGCAAGACCGGTCAGCTGTGGGGTAATCCCCTGTATAATTGGGATGCCATGGCTTTTCACGGGTATGGCTGGTGGGTCGAGCGGATGCGGAGTGCTCTTGGCCTCTGCGACCGGGTGAGGGTCGACCATTTCCGGGGCTTCGAGGCGTATTGGGAGGTGCCCGCCACGGAAAAGACGGCGGTCAACGGACGGTGGGTGAAGGGGCCGGGCGAGGCATTGTTCAACGCCCTCATCGATGCCTTGGGCTCCCTTCCCATCATCGCGGAGGACCTGGGGGTGATTACCCCCGACGTGGAGGCGCTGCGGGACAGGTTCGGTTTCCCCGGCATGAAGATACTCCAGTTCGCCTTCGGCTCCGGACCGGACAACCCCTATCTTCCCCATAATCATGAACGGCACGCGGTGGTCTATACCGGTACCCATGACAACGACACCACTGCCGGCTGGTTTGCCGGGCTCCCGGAGCGCGAGAAAAAAAAGGTGCACGATTATCTCGGTACGGATGGGGAGGAGGTAGTCTGGTGTCTGATCCGCGCGGCCCTGGCCTCGGTTGCCGATACCGCCCTTATTCCCCTTCAGGATATCCTCTCCCTCGGGAATGCCGCGCGGATGAATGTCCCCGGCACGCCGGGGGGGAACTGGGCATGGCGCTTCCTCGCCGGCGATCTTACCGAAAGCGTTGCGGCACGTTTCGGCCACCTGACCCGCTTGTATGGCAGGAGCGTGCATACATGACCGAATTGATTACTTGACAAAAACAGTAGAGATTCCATAGAATGCCGGGAATTGTATCACTGCCGGCCGATAAAGATTAATGCAGTTCAATTCCATGCCATAAGAGAGGAGAAAAACCATGTCGGAAACCAAACTGAATTTCGATTCCCTTGCCCTCCATGCGGGCCAGACCCCTGATTCCGCCACTCTGTCACGGGCGGTCCCCATTTACCAGACGTCTTCGTATGTCTTCAAGAGCTCGGAACATGCAGCCAACCTGTTCGGCCTCAAGGAGTTCGGCAATATCTACACGCGGCTCATGAACCCGACCACCGATGTGCTGGAGAAAAGGCTGGCCGAGCTTGACGGCGGCGTCGGGGGGCTGGCCCTGGCTTCGGGGCAGGCGGCCATCACCTTCGCAATCCTGAACATAGCCCGTGCCGGGCAGAATATCGTCTCCACCAGCTACCTCTACGGCGGCACCTACAACCTCTTCCACTACACTCTTCCGCGGCTGGGGATCACCGTAAAATTCGTCAATTCCTCCGAACCCGAGAGCGTGCGGAAAGCGATTGACGCCGACACCCGTCTCGTCTATATGGAATCGGTGGGGAACCCGAAGAACAACGTCGACGATTTCGAGGAGATCGGCAAGATCGCCCACGGGGCGGGCATTCCGTTCGTAGTCGACAATACGGTCACCACTCCCTATCTTTTCAAACCACTTGAGCACGGTGCCGACATCGTCGTCTACTCGCTGACCAAGTTCATCGGCGGCCACGGCACGAGCATCGGCGGGGCGGTGGTGGACGGCGGGAAATTCCCTTGGAACAACGGCAAATTTCCCGAGCTTGCCGAGCCTGACCCCTCCTATCACGGCCTCAACTACTGGGAGGCCTTGGGCAATCTCGCCTACATCCTCAAGATGCGCCTGACGATCCTGCGCGACCTGGGGGCGCCGCTGTCGCCGTTCAACTCTTTTCTCATTCTTCAGGGGTTGGAGACCCTTCACGTGCGGATGCCGCGTCATGTTGAGAATGCCGCCAAAGTGGCCGGCTGGCTGGAGAATCATCCGCTGGTCAGCTGGGTCAATTATCCGGGGCTGGCAAGCCATCCCGACCATGAGCGGGCGAAGAGGTATCTCCCCAAGGGTGCCGGGGCAATCATCGGATTCGGTATCAAGGGGGGAATCGAGGCGGGGAAGAAGTTCATCGACAACGTTAAGCTTCTGTCCCACCTGGCCAATATCGGTGACGCCAAGTCGCTGGTCATTCATCCGGCTTCCACGACCCACCAGCAGTTGAGCGAGAAGGAGCAGATTTCAAGTGGGGTGACACCCGACTTCATTCGCCTTTCCGTCGGCATCGAGGACGTGAACGATATCATTGCCGATATCGACCAGGCGCTGAAGGCGTCGCAAGGGTAGAGCGCATTGACGTTGTCTCCCGGCAAGGCGGCGTTGATGCCGCCTTGCCGTTGAAAATTTCTAACGATAAAAAAGGTTGACGGATCAAAACGGGTCTGTTATAACGCATATCTCTTCGACACGGAGAGGGTCGCCGGGAGGGAAAAAGGCGGCGGCGGAAAAAAAGATAAAAAAAGTTGTTGACGGGCAGGAATGGTTAGGGTATAGTGCAAAATCTGTCGCAACGAAGAAAAAGAAGTTACTTGGTCTTTGAAAACTAAATAGTAGACAGCTTTACATTGTGGGTTTCAAGCAATTAATTTGAGCATCAAAACTTCAGTATAGGAACATCAACTGGAGAGTTTGATCCTGGCTC
>DATDNF010000058.1:0-34050 GCA_036518435.1 Geobacteraceae bacterium | reverse complement strand
GTTCAAGGCCGAGGCGTACATCCTGACAAAGGAAGAGGGCGGCCGTCACACCCCGTTCTTCAACGGCTACCGTCCCCAGTTCTACTTCAGGACCACTGACGTGACCGGGATCGTGGAACTTGCCGCCGGGACCGAGATGGTCATGCCGGGTGACAACGTGGCGGTAACCATCAACCTGATCACCCCGATCGCCATGGACGAGGGACTTCGCTTCGCGATCCGCGAAGGCGGCCGTACCGTCGGCGCGGGTGTTGTTTCCGCCATCATCGAATAAGACAAAGAATGGCCGGGACGATCTGGTGATTGTCCCGGCCACGCACAAGAAGTTAGTGCAAAACAGAAATCAGAGCAAGAGGAAGCGATGACAAGTCAGAAGATAAGAATCCGGCTGAAAGCCTATGATCATCGGCTGCTTGACCAGTCTGTAGGCGAGATCGTTGATACCGCCAAGAGGACCGGCGCCAGGGTTGCAGGTCCGATCCCTCTCCCAACGGTGATAAACAAATACTGTGTGCTCCGCGGCCCGCATGTTGACAAAAAGTCGCGTGAGCAGTTCGAGATCAGAACCCATAAGCGACTGATCGATATACTTGATCCGACACAACAAACGGTGGACGCACTGATGAAGCTTGATCTGTCGGCCGGTGTGGATGTTGAAATCAAGCTTTAGATGTGAATTCAAGGATAGGGATTATCAACCATGAATAAGGGATTGATTGGTAAAAAGCTGGGGATGACCCAGATATTTGCTGAGGATGGTCGCAAAATTCCCGTAACGGTAGTTGAAGCGGGTCCTTGTGTGGTGGTCCAGAAAAAGACCGTGGCGAACGATGGATATAATGCCATTCAGGTCGGTTTCGGGCAAAAGGACGCCGCAAAGGCGGTCCGGCCTCTGGTGGGACATTGCAAGGCTGCTGGGCAGGGAGTTTTTCAGTACCTCCGTGAACTGCGCATTGACGATATAGATCAGTACAACGTAGGCGACCAGCTTACTGCAGACATCTTTGCTTCAGGCGACATCATTGACGTAACCGGAACTAGCATTGGTAAGGGTTTTCAGGGTGTCATAAAGCGCTGGGGTTTCAAGGGCGGTCGCTCAAGCCATGGTTCCCGTTTTCATAGGGCGCCCGGTTCGATAGGCTGTTCGGCCACTCCCTCCCGCGTCTTTAAGAACAAGAAGATGCCGGGACAACTCGGCAACAAGACGATCACTGTGCAAAAATTGCAAGTGGTGAGGGTGGATTCGGCTGATAATCTCCTTTTGATAAAGGGAGCCATCCCCGGTGCCGACAACGGCCTTGTTCTTATCAAAAACAGCGTCAAGGTCAGGTAAATCAGCAGATTCTGGAGACAGTTATGGCTACTATAGAAGTTTTTGATGTTAAGAAGGCCAAAGTCAGCGATATGGAAATCAGTGACGAAGTCTTCAATACAGAAGTCAAAGAGTATCTCATCCATGAGGCGGTAAAAATCCAGCTGGCTAACCGTCGCGCAGGAACGGTAGCTGTGAAGAACCGTTCTGCGGTATCTGGCGGCGGGAAAAAACCGTTTCGCCAGAAGGGTACAGGTGGGGCACGGCAAGGCTGCATCAGGGCTCCCCATTATCCAGGCGGTGGGGTGGCATTTGGGCCTCAGCCCAAGACATATAACCTGTCCATGAACAAGAAGGCACGCAAGGCCGCGATACGTTCGGCTCTCACAATGCTGTTCAAGGGAAATAAGCTTACTGTTTTGAATTCCTTCGATCTCGAGCAGATTTCGACCAAAGCTTTTGTTGGCGTTCTGAACGAGTTCGCTATTAATAAGACCCTTCTGGTCATTGATGGTGACAATAAGAATCTTGAGCTGTCAGCACGCAATGTCAAGGATGTCAAATTACTCAAGCCCGAAGGGCTGAATGTCTGCGATATTCTGAAATACCAGAGCATTATCTTCACCCAGGAAGCGGTGCGGAAAGTCGAAGGAGCGTTCCAGTCATGATAATCTATGACGTTATCAAAAAGCCCCTCATCACGGAAAAGACCACTACTGAAAAGGACGCCAAGAATGTTGTCGTCTTCGTGGTGAACAAGGACGCGAATAAGATCGAGATCAAAGAGTCTGTCGAGAAGCTCTTCAAGGTCGAAGTCACCGCTGTCAAGACCGTTAATGTGGCTGGCAAGGTTAAACGCGTCGGCAAGCATATTGGTAAGCGCCCCAACTGGAAAAAGGCCTACGTGAGCCTCAAGACGGGGAACAATATCGACTTTTTTGAAGTCTAAACCATTACCGTGGAGCAGATATAATGGCTATCAAGAGTTACAAACCGACTTCAGCGGGCCGTAGGCACCAGACCTGTTCAACGTTTGAAGAAGTTACCTGCGTAAAACCCGAGAAATCCCTGCTGGAAACTCTCAAGAAGACGGGCGGCAGGAATAGTTTCGGCAGGATTACCTCACGTCATATCGGTGGCGGGCATAAGAAAAAGTATCGTGTCATCGATTTCCGACGCGACAAGCGCGGTATACCTGCCAAGGTGACCTCTATTGAGTACGATCCGAATCGCAGTGCCCGCATAGCACTCTTGAGCTACGCGGATGGGGAAAAGCGTTATATTCTTGCGCCGTTAAATCTCAATGTTGGCGATACTATCATTGCCAGTGCGGATGCAGATATCAAGCCGGGCAATTCACTTCCCCTGAGATCGATCCCGCTGGGTACCATCATCCACAACATCGAACTCAAGCTTGGCAAGGGTGGGCAACTGGCCCGCAGCGCAGGTACGTTCGCCCAGCTGATGGCCAAAGAGGGGAAATATGCGCAGGTTAAGCTTCCCTCCGGTGAAGTCCGCATGGTGCTGCAAGATTGCGTGGCTACTATTGGCCAGGTAGGCAATATTGATCACGAAAACGTTTCCCTTGGCAAAGCCGGCCGATCCCGTTGGCTGGGAAAACGCCCGAAAGTTCGCGGTGTTGCAATGAACCCAGTCGATCACCCACATGGTGGTGGTGAAGGTAGAACCTCTGGTGGACGCCATCCGGTAACACCATGGGGTATCCCGACAAAGGGTTACAAGACCAGAACGAACAAGACTTCGACTCGCTTCATTGTAAAGGCACGTACAAAATAACATATCCGCATAAAGGGAAGAAAAAATGGCACGATCGATAAAAAAAGGGCCGTTTGTTGATGATCACCTGGCTAAGAAAGTACAGGCAGAAACAGCCGGATCTAAGAAGGTCATTAAGACGTGGTCGCGTCGCTCGACTATCACTCCGGATTTTATCGGGTTGACCTTTGCCGTTCATAACGGTAAAAAATTTATTCCGGTTTTTGTCACGGAAAACATGGTTGGCCATAAGCTTGGTGAGTTTGCTCCCACCAGGACCTTCTTCGGACACGCAGCCGATAAAAAAAGTAAGCTGAAGTCCGCAGGTAAACGTTAAAGGAGTTTGTAATGGAATCAAGCGCTAAACTCTCTTTTGCCCGTCTCTCTCCCCGGAAGACCCGTCTTGTTGTGGACATGGTGAGGGGCAAGGATATACAGACCGCACTCAATATACTCCGGTTTTCTCCGCAACCTTCTGCACGTCTTATTGCCAAGTTGCTTAGTTCTGCGGTGGCAAATGCTGAGCAGAAAGGCGTTTCGGATGTGGACCGTCTTTACGTGAAAACTATATGTGTCGATGCTGGACCGGTTTTGCGGCGTTTCGTGCCGCGCGCCATGGGTAGGGCCAGCAAAATCAGAAAACCGACCAGCCACATCTCCGTTGTGCTGGCTGACAAGAAATAAGCTAACTGGTGGGGGTGAAGTTTTGGGTCAGAAAGTAAATCCTATAGGTTTCAGGCTTGGAATCATCAAAACATGGGATTCCAGATGGTATGCCAAAGCAGATTACGCCAAGCTGCTCCACGAGGACTTGAAGCTGAAAAGCTTCCTTAAAAAGCGGCTTTATTCCTCGGGCGTTTCTAAAATCGAGATTGAGCGTGCTGCAAATAAGGCCAAGATTAATATCTACACTGCCAGGCCGGGTCTTATCATCGGCAAGAAGGGGTCCGAAGTCGAAACCCTGAAAAAAGAACTGGCCAAACTCACCAGTAACGAGATTTATCTCAACATTCAGGAAGTTCGTAAGCCTGAACTTGATGCACAGTTGGTGGCAGAAAACGTTGCCCTCCAGTTGGAAAGACGAATTGCCTTTCGGCGCGCGATGAAGAAAAGCGTTACATCCGCCCTTAAATTCGGAGCCAAAGGGATCAGAATCACCTGTTCCGGTCGTTTGGGCGGGGCTGAGATGTCAAGGACCGAATGGTATCGCGAAGGACGGGTACCTCTCCATACGTTGCGGGCTGATATCGATTACGGTTTTGCCGAAGCGAAGACCACCTACGGCCTCATTGGAGTTAAGGTGTTGATCTTCAAAGGCGAAATCCTTCCCGGCCAAAAATAGAAACAGGAGTCTTGTGCGATGTTAATGCCCAAAAAAGTTAAACATAGAAAACAGATGAAAGGAAGGATGGGAGGGACTCCGCAGCGTGGCGTATCTCTCGCCTTCGGTGAATATGGGCTTCAGGCGACTGAGTGCGGTTGGGTCGATTCCCGCCATATTGAAGCAGCCCGTATAGCCATGACCCGGTACATCAAAAGGGGGGGCAAGATATGGATCCGTATCTTCCCGGATAAACCTCTCACGGCAAAGCCCGCTGAAACCCGCATGGGCAAGGGGAAAGGTGCGCCGGATTCATGGGTTTGCGTGGTTAAACCTGGGAGAATCCTGTATGAGATGGAAGGCGTAACCGAAGAGATTGCTCGTGAAGCGTTCCGGCTGGCAGCACATAAACTTCCTATTGCCACTAAATTCACGTTGAGGAAGGAAAGTCATGAAGGTTAACAAACTGAGAGATATGAGCATGGATGAGCTTCAGTCGAAAAATGCTGAACTTACCCAGGAGCTTTTCAACCTCAATTTTCAGCTCCATACCGGGCGCCTGGAAAACACCGCCAGGATACCAATGGTTAGGAAAGATATTGCCAGGATTAAAACCATACTCCGCGAAAAACGTGGTTAGGAGAGGCAGATATGAGCGAGCGCGGCAGCAAAAAGACCCAAATTGGGGTGGTGGTAAGTGATAAGATGGACAAAACCGTCGTTGTTAAGGTAGACCGTCTGATCAAGCACCCTGTTTACAATAAATACATAAAAAGGTCAGCTAAGTATAAGGCCCATGACGAGAATAACAGTTGCAAAACAGGTGATCGCGTGCTGATTGTCGAATCGCGTCCCTTGAGCAAGGATAAATGCTGGAAAGTTCGGCAGATCATTTAGAGGATTTCCTTAGGCAGGAGTTACCCTATGATACAGATGCAGACAATACTTGATGTGGCAGATAATTCGGGCGCTAAGAAGCTTTTTTGCATAAAAGTGCTGGGCGGGTCCAAAAGGAAGTATGCCAGTATTGGCGACATAATTGTGGCGTCGGTCAAAGAAGCCATCCCCAATTCAAAGGTAAAAAAAGGGGATGTTGTAAAGGCCGTAGTTGTACGTACCGCCAAGGAAATTGGTCGCCCTGACGGCTCCTATATTCGCTTTGATGGAAATTCTGGTGTAGTTATCAATAACCAGAAGGAGCCGGTTGGTACCCGTATTTTCGGACCGGTTGCCAGGGAGCTCAGGGCGAAGAAGTTCATGAAAATTATATCCCTTGCCCCTGAAGTACTTTAACACAGATCGGGAGAACAGATAATGCCAGGCAAGAATCTGCACATAAAAAAAGGCGACACCGTGATGGTTGTGACCGGTAAGGATAAAAGCAAGACCGGCAAGGTTTTGCAAATTCTTCCCAAAAAAGAAGGAGTGCTTGTCGAAGGTCTTAACGTTGTCAAAAGACACACTCGCGCGCGTGGCAATCAGCCGGGCGGAATCATGGAAAAAGAATCACCGGTTCACTACTCTAATGTCATGATATATTGTGGCAAGTGCTCTAAGCCGGTCAGAACCCGGGTTAACATGCTTGAAGATGGTAAAAAAGTCCGTACCTGCGTTAAATGCGGCGAAGCTTTTGATAAATAGCACGGAGGATTAAATGGCAAGGCTGAAGGAGCTTTACGATAAAGAAATCGTCCCCCAGTTGACCAAGGACTTTGATTATAAGAATATCATGCAAGTCCCGAAACTGGAAAAAATCGTCGTTAACATGGGACTGGGCGAAGCAATTCAGAATGTTAAGATCCTTGACTCTGCCGTTGAAGAGCTGGGTCTCATTACCGGGCAGAAGGCCGTTATCACCAAGGCAAAAAAGTCTATTGCCAGCTTTAAACTCCGTCAGGGCATGCCGATTGGATGTATGGTGACGCTCCGTAAGGAGAAGATGTTCGAGTTCCTTGATAGATTAGTCAATGTCTCACTGGCACGCGTCCGTGATTTCAAAGGCGTTTCTCCCAAGGGCTTTGATGGTAAAGGGAATTATTCCCTCGGCATCAAGGAGCAGCTGATATTCCCGGAAATCAACTACGATAAAATAGACAAGATCAAGGGAATGAATATCACTATAGTCACAAGCGCCAAGAGCGATGAAGAAGGAAGAGCGCTGCTCAGGCTCCTGGGGATGCCTTTCAGGAACTAAACAAGTTTTGGAGGAATTGCGTGGCAAAGAAATCGATGATCATCAAGGCTCAAAGAGGCAGCAAGTTTTCGGTTCGTGAATACAATCGCTGCCCCTTGTGTGGCAGACCCAGGGCATATTACCGCAAGTTTGACATGTGCAGGATATGTCTGAGGAAACTGGCTTCTAACGGGCAAATTCCCGGAGTCATTAAATCAAGCTGGTAACAGCGAATGAATGTATAGAGGAGTATTATCGATGTCGATGACTGATCCTATAGCCGATATGCTTACCAGAATCAGGAACGGTAAAATGGCCAAACTACAGAAGGTTGACGTTCCTTCTTCAAACATGAAGGTGAGCGTGGCCAACGTTCTTAAAGCAGAGGGTTTCATCAAAAACTATAAGGTCATAGCCGACCAGAAACAAGGTGTGCTGCGCATTTACCTCAAATATATCGATGAGAAGGATTCGGTTATTAATGAGATCAAGCGGGTCAGCAAACCTGGTGGCAGACGGTATGTGAAGGGTGATGAAATCCCCAATGTGAAAAATGGTATGGGAATCGCCATACTTTCCACCTCTAAAGGAATTCTGTCAGACAAAGCTGCCCGTGATGCAGGTGTAGGTGGCGAGCTAATCTGCACTGTCTGGTAATAAATATCAGGGATCAAGGAGCATTGAGCATGTCCAGGATTGGCAAACTCCCCATAGAAATTCCCAAAGGGGTTAAAATTACGTACAATGAACCGTGCCTTAAGGTTGACGGTCCCAAGGGGACTCTTTCCCGTAATGTTATGGAAGGCGTTGCCTTAGACCTGTCTGAGACAAGCATTGTGGTGACGAGAGCAGATGACGGCATCAAGTCCCGTTCCGCACATGGACTTACAAGGACCCTGATCAACAACATGGTCACTGGCGTCACAAAGGGTTTCGAAACGGCCTTGGAGATCAGCGGCGTCGGATACAGGGCTGAAGTGAAAGGGGACATGCTCAACTTAAGTCTCGGATATTCACACCCGATCAATTATGAACTTCCCAAAGGGATTAGCGTTGAAGTTGATAAAATGACCAAAGTTCTTGTCAAGGGTATCGACAAGGAGCTTGTCGGACAGGTCGCTGCCAAGATTAGAGGCTTTCGTGGACCCGAGCCCTATAAAGGGAAGGGGATCAAATACGCCGGCGAGGTCATATTGAGAAAAGCCGGCAAAACAGGTAAAAAATAAAAGCTCAAGCTAAGGAGAAGCATCAGTGAGTTCTCTAGCACAAAAAAAAGTAGCTCGTTTAAAGCGCAAGGTAAGGGTCCGTAAAAAAATATTGGGGACATCCCAACGTCCTCGACTAAATGTCTTCAGAAGCGCTAAGCATATTTATGCCCAACTGATCGATGATACATCGGGTGCCACTTTAGTTGCGGTTTCTACTGCAAACGATGCGGTCAGCTCGGGGCTCAAGTACACCGGAAATATTGAGGCGGCCCGCAAGGTTGGCGCTGAAATAGCTAAGATGGCCCTGGCAAAGGATATCTCCACGGTGGTATTCGACCGTAATGGGTTTCTTTATCACGGCAGGGTTAAAGCCCTTGCGGAAGCAGCTCGTGAGAGCGGACTGACCTTCTAAAGGTTATATAAAGGAGGCGTTAATTGCTTAAGATCAATCCCAGTGAACTTAATCTTACGGACAGAGTTGTTCATATCAACCGTGTTGCCAAAGTTGTGAAAGGTGGACGTCGTTTCAGCTTCTCTGCCCTCGTAGTTGTCGGTGATGGTGGCGGTTATGTGGGGTACGGTCTCGGTAAGGCCAATGAGGTTCCGGAAGCCATTCGAAAAGGGGTGGAACAGGCAAAAAAGAACCTTATCAGGGTTCCTATTGTTGAAGGTCAGACTATTCCTTACGAGATAGAAGGGCATTTTGGCGCCGGACGCGTGTTGATGATGCCCGCGTCTGCCGGTACAGGTGTAATCGCCGGCGGAGCTGCCAGGGCGGTCTTCGAGTCGGCTGGGGTACATAATATCCTTGCAAAGTGTCTTGGCTCCAATAACCCACATAATGTTGTCAAAGCAGCTTTTGCTGGCCTCAAAAACCTCAGGAGTCCGGAAGAAATTTCGGCACGAAGAGGTCTGGCTGAATAACTGTCAGAATCTTTCAAGGAGTGATGGAATGTCGGCGGAAATCAAAGTTACCCTTATCAAAAGCCACATAGGTAAGCCCCCCAAGCAAAGGGCAGTATTGAATGGTATGGGTCTCACAAAGATCCATAAATCGGTAGTCCTGAAAAATACCCCTGAAATCAAGGGGATGATCAGCAAGGTTTCCCATCTGTTGAAAGTGGAAGAGTAATTCCTCCTGAGGTGTTAATAATGGAATTGAATAGTATAAAACCGGCTATCGGAGCATCAAAGAATAAAAAGCGTATCGGTAGGGGCACTGGTTCCGGTCACGGAAAAACTGCAACCAAAGGGCATAAAGGGCAGAAAGCCAGGAGCGGTGGTAGTATAAAGGCGGGTTTTGAGGGCGGTCAGATGCCTATGCAGCGCAGACTTCCGAAAAGAGGGTTCAGACCTCTTGAGCGAAAAGAATACGCTGTAGTCAATATTGGGCAACTGGAGATCTTTGAGGCTGGGTCCATAGTTGACATGGAAGCGTTGTTGAAAAGTGGCCTCATTGGCAAGGTGCTTGATGGTATTAAAATACTTGCAACCGGTGAATTGACAAAATCACTGTCAATAAAGGCACATAAATTCAGTGCGACCGCCAGAGAAAAAATTACAGCGGCGGGCGGAACCATCGAGGAGATATAATCTTGCTAGAGGGATTCCAGAATATTTTCAAGATTCCCGAGTTGCGGAAAAGGGTTTTATTCTCTCTCGGAATGCTCGCCGTGTATCGGATTGGATGCCATATTCCTACTCCCGGCATTGACAGTCAGGCTTTGGCACATTTTTTCAAACAGGCACAAGGAACTCTCTTGGGCCTGTTTGACATGTTTTCCGGTGGCGCGCTGGAAAAACTCACTGTGTTTGCACTCGGCATCATGCCGTATATATCGTCATCGATTATCTTCCAATTGCTGACGGTTGTTGTTCCTGCAATCGAAAAGCTTTCCAAGGATGGCGAAGCTGGGCGTAAAAAGATCATCCAGTATACAAGATACGGCACGATAGTCCTGAGTGTCGTTCAGGGACTCGGCATCAGCATAGGTCTTGAAAGCATGCGCGGCCCAGCAGGGGAGCTGGTTGTGCCGAATCCCGGCTGGGGGTTCAGGATAATGACGGTCATTACCCTTACCGCTGGCACTGCCTTTATCATGTGGCTCGGAGAGCAGATGTCGGAGAAGGGAATCGGCAATGGCATTTCCCTGATCATTTTTGCCGGTATTGTGGCGCGCATCCCGACAGCATTGAACAACAGTTTTAAACTTCTGTCTGCCGGACAACTCTCCCTCTTTGTAATCCTTTTTGTCCTCGCTCTGATGTTTCTGGTCATCGCTGCGATCGTGTTTGTCGAACGCGGACAACGAAGGATACCCATCCACTACGCAAAAAGAGCAGTGGGGTTACAGACTTTCGGGGCACAAACGTCTCATCTTCCGCTGAAGATTAATATGGCAGGCGTGATTCCGCCGATTTTCGCATCATCAATCATTATGTTCCCCGCTACAGTGGGAAATTTCATAAATGTTCCATGGGTGCAGAGGGCGGCTAAAAGTCTTACCCCGGGTAACTGGGTCTACAACATATTTTATGTTGCATTCATCGTCTTTTTCTGTTACTTCTATACGGCTGTGACTTTCAATCCGGTTGATGTGGCGGAAAACATCAAGAAGCATGGTGGTTATATACCTGGTAGGCGGCCTGGCAAAGAAACCTCCGAGTTCCTCGACACCGTTTTGACAAAACTCACCTTTGCCGGGGCCATCTATATATCTATCGTCTGTGTGCTCCCATCAATCCTGATTGGGAAGTTTAATCTTCCCTTCTATTTTGGCGGCACTGCACTTCTTATTGCGGTGGGCGTCGGGATGGATACGGTGGCGCAAATTGAGTCACATTTGATAACCCGCAGTTATGAAGGCTTCATGAAGGGTGTTAGAATAAAGGGGAGAAGATAAAGAGCGATGAATCTCATTCTTCTTGGACCGCCGGGCGCTGGAAAGGGAACTCAGGCCAAAATTCTGACTAAAAAGTATCAGATTCCTCAGATTTCGACGGGCGACATCCTGCGGGCGGCTGTTAAAGAGCAGACTCCCATGGGAATCAAGGCCAAGGAGTTTATGGATGAAGGTGCTTTGGTTACAGATGAGGTTGTGGTAGGCATCGTCAAAGAACGATTAGCTAAACCTGATTGCGCAAATGGGTTTATACTAGACGGTTTCCCGCGGACAGTGCATCAGGCCGATGCGCTCAGGCAGATGCTCGGTGCGCTCGGTGAGGCCATTGATCACGTCATTTCCATAAGTGTTGATAAAGAAGAATTGTTGGAGAGGGTTACCGGCAGACGCACCTGTAGAAGCTGCGGCAAAGGCTTCCATGTTACATTTGATCCGCCGAGAGTTGATGGTGTATGTGATGAGTGTGGCGGAACATTGTATCAGCGCGACGACGATAGTGAGGAGACAATGCGCAAGCGTCTGGATGTGTATGAAGCGCAGACCGCGCCGCTCATTGCGTATTATGCCAAAGAATCTCTCCTGAGGACTATAGATGGCATAGGAGCTATTGACGATATACAGCGCAACCTTCTGGGTATACTTGAGGGCAGGCAGGGGTGATAGTTCTGAAATCTCCTCAGGAGATTGAAAGAATGAAAGTCCCGTGTGTAATGGTCGCTGAAGTTCTTGCGTTGCTTAAAGAACAGGTCAGGCCTGGCGTTACGACACTGGCCTTAAACGATCTAGCTGAAAAAGAGGCGGTGCGACGCGGTGCTAAACCGGCATTCAAGGGTTATAGCGGTTATCCCTACTCCTTGTGTTGCTCAATCAACGACCAGGTTGTTCATGGAATGCCGAGTAATCGCCACCTACAGGACGGTGACATTGTAAGCCTCGATTTTGGAGTTTATTTTGATGGGTTTTACGGAGACGCGGCGCTGACGCTTCCTGTGGGTTCAGTCTCCGAAGATGCCGAGAGGCTTTTGCGGGTAACGAACGAATCGCTTTGCCTTGCGATAGATGCAGCAAGCATGGCAGGCAGGCTTTCGGATATTTCGCATGCGGTACAGAGTTACGTAGAGCCCCGTGGTTTTTCGGTTGTACGTGATTTTGTCGGCCACGGCATCGGCAGGAGTCTCCATGAAAGTCCGCAAGTGCCAAATTACGGTATGCCGGGACGCGGGGTAAAGCTGAAGCCGGGGATGGTTCTTGCAATTGAACCTATGATTAACGAGAAGGGCTCGGATGTGCGTGTTTTGGAAGATGGTTGGACGGCGGTTACGTGCGATGGTGGATTGTCGGCGCACTTTGAGCATACCGTAGCCATTACCGAGCACGGGCCTGAAATACTGACAAAACTTTAGTTTATGCTGATGTGAAAGGAATAGCGATGAAGGTAAGAGCATCCGTTAAGAAAATCTGTGAAAAATGCAAAATTGTTAAACGTAAAGGCATAGTAAGGGTCATCTGCGACATCCCAAAACATTCCCAGAAACAGGGGTAGGAAAAACCATAGGAGGAACGGGCATTGGCACGTATCGCTGGTATAGATTTACCGAAAAATAAACGGGTCGAAATTGCGCTGACCTACATCTACGGGATCGGCAGATCGACTGCCCAGAAGATTCTTGGCGAGTCCGGGGTGGATATGAATACCCGGACCGATAACCTGACCGAGTCCGAGGTTGCCAGAATCAGGGAATATATCGACAAGAATATAAAAGTGGAAGGTGATCTTCGTAGAGACATTTCCATGAATATAAAACGTCTGATGGATCTCGGCTGCTATCGTGGATTGCGGCACAGGAAGGGTCTTCCTGTACGCGGTCAGAGAACCAAGACGAATGCTCGTACTAGAAAAGGGCCTGCCAGGACTGTTGCAGGCAAGAAGAAATAATCCCTAGGGATGTGGAGGAATAATGGCTAGTCCGGCTAAAAGGGTTGTCAAGAAGAAGAAGGAACGTAAGAATATTCCTAACGGTGTTGCGCATATTCAGGCCACCTTTAACAATACCATGATTACCATAACCGATCCTGTCGGAAATGTGGTTGCGTGGTCCACTGCAGGGTGTAAAGGATTTAAAGGCTCGAGGAAGAGCACACCTTTTGCAGCGCAGATCGCCGCAGAGGACTGTGCAAAAAAGGCGCAGGAACACGGTATGAGGAGCGTAGAGGTTTACGTCAAGGGCCCTGGTTCTGGCCGTGAATCTGCTCTCAGGGCTTTGCAGGCGGCTGGTTTCAATATCAGCTTCATTCGCGACGTAACACCCATTCCTCACAATGGTTGCCGCCCGCCGAAAAGAAGAAGAGTTTAATCCTACAGGAATTAAAAGAGTTAAGGAGGTCTTGATTGGCTAGATATACCGGACCCTCCTGCAGGTTGTGCAGGAGACAAAATATGGAGCTGTTTCTCAAGGGGGAGCGCTGTTATACAGACAAATGCGCCATCAAGAGGAGAAATTACCCGCCGGGCCAGCACGGTCAGGCCAGGACCAAGGTTACCGATTACGGCGTCCAGCTCCGCGAAAAACAGAAAGTTCGTCGTATTTACGGGATTCTGGAAATGCAGTTCCGCTCTTACTTTGAAAGAGCCGACCGGATGAAAGGGGTCACGGGAGAGAATCTCCTCTTTCTTCTGGAAAGGCGCCTCGATAATATCGTGTACCGGCTTGGGTTTGCATCATCCCGTATTGAGGCCCGCCAACTAGTGCGGCACGGTCATTTCAGGCTCAATGGTAAAAAGGTCAATATTCCTTCCATCCAGGTAAAGATGGGTGATGTAGTGGAACTTCGGGATAAAAGCCGGAAAGTTGCCTGCATCAACGAGTCTCTGGAAGGTGTTGTGCGGCGGGGTATCCCGCAGTGGCTGGAATTGGAAAAGGACGCATACAGGGGTGTGATTAAATCTCTTCCCGTAAGAGAAGACATCACCATGCCGATCCAGGAGCAACTGATCGTCGAGCTCTACTCCAAGTAAAGGCTTGCACCACCTGCTACAGGGAGGAAACACATGTATAAAAATTGGCGCGACCTGATCAAGCCCAAAAAGCTTCAGGTTGAGGCAGAATCGCTTACCAACACCTATGGAAAATTCTATGCCGAGCCTTTTGAGCGCGGCTTCGGCACCACGTTGGGTAATTCTCTCAGGAGAGTACTTCTTTCATCCCTTCAGGGAGGGGCGATTACTTCTGTCAGAA
This sequence comes from Geobacteraceae bacterium, assembly GCA_036518435.1. Taxonomy (GTDB): domain Bacteria; phylum Desulfobacterota; class Desulfuromonadia; order Geobacterales; family Geobacteraceae; genus JAMPXD01. The sequence continues at coordinate 20,121 of DATDNF010000058.1, read as the reverse complement.
TCAAGGGAGTGCTTCACGAATTTTCTGCCATACCTGGCGTTAAGGAGGATGTAACCGACATCATCCTGAATTTGAAGGGTGTGCGTTTGAAAATGCACGGTTACGAACCCAGATCCATCAGAATCCTTCGTAAGGGGGAAGGGATTGTCAAGGCCGGAGATATCATCACTGATCCAAACGTAGAGATTTTGAACCCTGATCATCACATTGCCACCTGTTCCAAAGATGCAAATCTGGAAATGGAGATGGTGGTCAGAATGGGGAAAGGATATGTGCCCGCCGACAGAAACCGGGACGAGAAGGCACCGGTAGGGACTATCCCAATCGACGCCATATTTTCTCCGATCGTAAAAGTCAATTTTACGGTTACTAACGCACGTGTCGGGCAAATAACAGACTACGACAAGCTGACATTGGAAATAGTGACGGACGGCAGCGTCAAACCTGACGACGCCGTGGCCTTTGCTGCCAAAATAGTGAAGGAGCAGCTCAGCATCTTTATTAACTTTGATGAAGATGCTGAGGAGAAAGAGGAACTGGAACCGGAAGAGGAGCGTGAGAAGTTCAATGAGAACCTCTACCGGACAGTGGATGAACTTGAGCTGTCAGTCCGTTCTGCTAATTGCTTGAAAAATGCCGGTATTAAACTTATCGGTGAGCTTGTTTCCCGTAGCGAAGCCGAGATGCTGAAAACCCAGAATTTCGGCCGCAAATCTCTCAATGAAATCAAAGATATTCTTGCGGATATGGGACTAACCTTGGGGATGAAACTAGAGAGCTTCCCTGACCCCGAGATCTTGCGCAGACTGCGTGGCGAGCGCAAGGAAGAAGAGTAATTCGCAAGGCTTCACGCGAGAAAGGAATCAGTAGTCATGCGTCACAATAAAGCCGGCAGAAGATTGGGCAGAACTACAAGTCACCGAACCGCCATGTTCAGGAATATGGTTACCTCGTTTCTCAACCATGAAAAGATAACCACTACTGACGCCAAGGCGAAGGAGCTTCGCTCCATTGCTGAAAAAATGATCACTCTCGGGAAAAAGGGCGATCTGCATGCCATGCGTCTGGCCGCTTCCTACATTCGGGACAAGAAGGTCGTGACCAAACTGTTTGCCACCATTGCTCCGCGTTACGCGGAACGGGCCGGTGGTTATACACGCATCATCAAGCTTGGCATACGTCCCGGGGACAACGCACCTCTTTCCATTATCGAGTTGGTTGAGGAGCAGGTGGAGAAAAAGACACCGAAAAAGCCGATGCCAAAGAAAGCCGCTCCCAAGGCCGCTGCGCCGAAAGAATCGCAAAAACTTGAATCCGCCGCGGAGGGTCAAGGAATCAATGCTTCTCAGGAAGCTTTAGAGAATGTCGCAGACACGAGCGAAACTCCTAAGACGGCTGTCAAAACTGGTGACGAAGAGTGTGAGGCGGCAGCCGATTAGGCATGGCACGTACAATGAAGAAAAAAGGCAAGGGAAACCTTGCCTTTTTTTGTGCGAAAAACCAGCGAGTTTCCTTTCTTTGACGTCAGACCACCACGCTGTATCTTGCTCAACCATGGCCCCGATGCGCCGAGGGTTTTGGTAGTTCCTTTCGCCGATTCGCCACTCTTTCAAGTTGATCCCCTTGCATTGTCGCATCCCGTATGGTTAACTTTTTACATAAGTCCTTTACTGCACGAATGGAAGATACCATGACCCTCTGAAGCCGAGGTGTCGTTTGAGGGGATGCTTCCGCCACCCTTTTTCAGCGGCACAAAAGGTCAAACTCATGAAAGGGGGCCTAAATGGTGGCAATAGGCAGAAGACTCTTGAAGGACGGTATCATCACGGAAAGTGAACTTAATGAGGCGTTGGAGAGACAACGTCGGGAGGGGGGGCGGCTCGGCCAAAACCTCGTGGCGCTCGGCTATATAAACGATGAGGACCTGAATAATTATTTCAAAAAGCACCCTGGTCCTCCCAATAAGGTGGAGGAAACGGGTTTGTCCCTGTCGTTCATCGCTGATCTCATCATGAAGCATGTCCTTCTCCTGGGTGAATTCAAAATTGCCGATGTAGTGGAGAGGGTAAAGCTCCCCATTTCTGTGGTCGATGCGGTGCTGGAGACGCTCAAACGGGATCGTTTCGTTGAAGTAAAAGGGGGGACCGGCTTTGCAACGGTCACTTATACATTCAAGATAACCGAGCAGGGTAAGAATCGTGCCGCCGAACTCATGGATGTATGCCGCTATGCCGGCCCTGCCCCGGTTACCCTGGAAGCGTACAGGACCATGGTGGATCTTCAGACGATCAAGAACATCGTCGTCAGCCAGGAAACGGTGAAGAACGCTTTTTCCCACCTTATTCTCAGCGAATCCATTCTGACCCGCCTCGGTCCCGCCATCAGCTCGGGAAAGGCCATCTTTATCTACGGCCCGCCGGGGAACGGTAAAACTGCCATTGCGGAGACGATCAGCAATGTTCTTCCCGACACGGTGTATATCCCCTATTCAATCATAGTAGGGGGACAGATCATCAGCATGTTTGATCCGGTGAACCACATTCCCGTCGGTTCTGGCGTGGATTCGGACAGTGTCGATCAACGATGGGTGGAAATCAGGCGGCCGGTGGTGATCACTGGGGGAGAACTCTCCCTGAGAATGCTCGATCTCGATTTCAACTCCATCTCTAAATATTATGAAGCTTCGCTCCAATTGAAGGCGAACAACGGCATCTTTATCGCTGACGACTTCGGCCGGCAGCAGATCGAGCCCCAGAGTCTCCTCAACCGGTGGATCGTTCCGCTTGACCGGAATGTGGATTACATGACGCTTCATACCGGGATGAAATTCGCCATTCCATTCGATATGCTGGTGATATTCTCAACCAACCTTGAACCGCGGGCTCTTGTTGACGAGGCCTTTCTCCGGCGGATCCGCTACAAGATAAAAATCGACCGTCCCACTGAGAAAGAGTACGAGGCGATTTTCAGAAAGGTATGCGCTGACAATATGATCCCTTTCGAAAGGGGTGCCTTTGATTATCTCATGACCAATTACTACAAAAGGCTTGGCGTCGGTCTTAACGCTTGTCACCCGCGGGATATTCTCGATCACATCGTAGACAGTGCCCACTACTACCTGCACTCCCCCCTGCTTACCCGCGAGGGGATCGACGCTGCCTGGCAGAATTACTTTGTGGACATGTAGTCCCTCCTAACGTTACCGGGAGCGGAAGGTCGATGAATATTTCCTGCGGCGTCACGCGGGCCCGGTAGGCCAAAGCCTCCACCCCCGATGCCACTGCCAGGCGGAGGAGTCTTCCAAATTCCGGATCTATTGAGTCGGCAGGCGCCACCGCCTCGCTGTCGCCTCGCTGCACCGTGAAGAAAATCACGCCCCGCCCCCCTTCCCGCACCACCCGCATCAGCTCTGTCAGGTGTTTCTGGCCGCGTGTGGTCACGGAATCGGGGAAAAGCGCCACCCTTCCAGTCACGAGCGTTACGTTCTTCACTTCCACAAAGCAGGGACCGCGTGCCCCTTCCAGAAGAAGGTCGAACCGGCTGTGCTCCCCATAGGGGACTTCATTTCTGATCCTGGTATAACCTTGTAATTCGGTGATAGTGCCGTCTTCTATTCCTTCCCGTACGAGCCGGTTGGGAAGCCCCGTGTTGATGCCTGCCCACTGGTTGCCGGTCTGGACCAGTTCCCACGTGTATTTATACTTTCTGTTGGGGTTGTTCGAGAGGGAGAGAAACACCGGGCTGCCCGGGATGGCGCACCCCATCATGCTGCCGGAATTGGGGCAATGGGCGGTGACGAGTGTCCCGTCTGGGAGTTCAACGTCTGCGAGAAAACGCTGGTAACGGCGGATGAGAATCCCTGGCTGGAGTGGAGACGGGAGCAGCATGTGGTTTGTTTATCACAGTTGGTGGGCAGCAGGCAATAGGCGATAGGTTAATGGGACGAATTGAAAGTGCCCAAGAGCATTTAACCCACTGGCTGGTGCCTAACAAGATGCACCGCACAGGAGATGCACGGGTCATAGGCGCGGACGAGTTGCTCGAGCGCCGAGGTCATTTCCCGGTCAGAGGCCCCTTCCAGTTGTTGCGCCAGGAGCAAAAGGTCCCTTTCCATGGTGGACTGATTGATCGCGGTGGGGGTAACGATATCGGCAGCGGTGCAAAGTCCTCGGCCGTCAAACCGGTAGCTGTGAATCAGGCTGCCCCGGGGTGCTTCTATTGCTGCGCTTCCCTCTCCGCTGCGAGGCGTTACCCGTGCCGGTCGTTCCCGTGCGAAATCAGCACCGAGAAGGGTTTCGACAATCTCCAATGAGCGCTCCATGGCATGGATGACCTCGACCGCCTGGGCAAGATTGTTGGCGCGGATGTCCCTCTTCATGATCAGGTTCCGGCATTCCTGAAACGCTTCCGCTGCCTTGGGCGAGAGGAGGAGGCCAAGGTTGAGGCGGGCAAGGGCGCCGACGGTAAACGGTCCTTCTACTGCGCAGCTCGTTTTCGCATTGGAGTATTCCACCACCCGCTCTCCCAGCGTCTGCCGATATTTTTCAACCGGTACGGACCTCGTCGGACCGAGCATCAACGCTTTGCCGAAAAGATGGGGGGAGGAGCCGGAGCGGACCGCCATGAAGCGCGGAGAGCCGAGGCTCCCGGATGGCTGAGGAAAGGATCGGAAGAGTTCGTAGGTCTGCCAGGCCTCCGGAAGGAGCGACTCAAGGGTCTCCTTGAGCTTCAGAAGACCTTCCCGGCTGACCGGCTTTCCCATCCCGCCGGGGATGAGGGTGACGGGATGAATAAGCCTCCCCCCAACCGTTTCCTGAATCAGGTTTCCGGCTCCTTTGAGGCGCAACCCCATTTGCAGCGCTTTCGGTGCCATGGCCGCCAGGTCAGGGAGGCCTGCGGCGCCGTACCGGTCGGGGAGGACCAGGCAGAAGAGGTGGAGGGCATGGCTCTGGATATGGCCGCCGTGCAGGATGAGCTCCCGGTAGAGGTGCACCTGTTCGGAAACTTCGATGCCGAAGGCCTTCTCAATGGCCAGCAAGGAAACCACCCGGTGGACCGTTGAGCAGAGCGAGCAGATGCGGCAGATGATTTCCGGCACTTCCTCGAACCCCTTCCCCACGAGGAGGGCCTCGAAGAGGCGCGGCGATTCGGTGAGTGCGAGGGTGACCCGCTCTACCCGCTTGCCGGAGAGGTGAACCGAGATCCGGCCGTGTCCCTCGACGCGGGTAAGAGGGTTTATCTCAAGAACGCTGCTCATAGTCCCACTCCGGGTAGAAGCGCCGCATCCGGCGCTCGATTTCCTCACGCATAAACCCCTTTCCCAGCAGGAGCTCCAGCTCAGCGGCGACATTCGCCTCTGCCACCGGACCACGGCACCCCTCGCATTTAATCCCGACCGCAGGGCAGCGGGCGTTGCACCCAGCCTGGATCAGCGGGCCGAGGCACAGCTCGTTGTCCTCGATGAGGAGGCAGCGGTTCTCCCGGTTCCGGCATTCGGTACAGACCGGATAGCGGGGAAATACAGGGAAGGTCCCCCTGAGGAGCGCGGCAAGGGTCGTGAGCAATTCGGCCTTCTCCGGCGGGCAGCCGGTAATGGCGAAATCGACCTTGATGAAATGGCGGAACGGCTGGGGGTTGAACGACTTCAGCTCGACTCCTCCCTTGCCGTAGACCGTTTCCAGGAGGGTGTTGCGCGCTTCATGGTTGTTCATGGCTGCCACCCCGCCCCACAGGGCGCAGGTCCCGAAGGCGACCAAGTAGCGGCTCCTGCTGCGGAGCTTGATAAGTATCTCCAGGTCGTCGGGAGTGGAGACGGCCCCCTCGACGAATGCCACGTCGATGGGGCCGGTGATGACGCGTTCCGTGAGCCCCATGGGGAAATAGGCGAGGATATAGCGTTCCGCCAGCTCCGGCAGCTCCTCTTCGCAGTTGAGGAGAGTCAACTGGCAGCCGGAGCAGGCGGTAAGCCCCGCCATGGCAATAATTGGCCGGTTCATAGTGCCCCTCTTATCCCGCGGAGATCGGCGTAGCGGAAGACCGGTCCGTCGGTGCAGCAGAAGAGGTTTCCTACCGCGCAGTGGCAGCAGAGCCCTACCCCGCATTTCATTCGCCTCTCCAGCGACAGGTAGATGGCGTCAGGGGGAAAGCCGAAGCCTTGCAGCTCTTCGATCATGCATCGGTAGAGCGCCGGCGGGCCGCAAATGGCGGCAACGGTATTCTTCGTCGTGAAATTGACCCCCTCGAGCAGGCCGGGGAGAAGGCCGGTGTTGCAGGTGAGCCCCCCGGGCGGCTCTTCCGAGGCGAAGTCCACGGTCAGGAAAAGGTGCATATCCCTGCGGCCGGAGAGCTCCGCCAACTCCTCCTTGAAGAGGATGGCTGCCGGCTCCCGGGCCCCGTACATAAGGGTTATCTCGCCGAACTCGGCACGGTGTGCGAGCAGGAAATGCAGGAGGGCTCGAAGCGGCGCGATGCCGAGCCCCCCGGCGAGAAGAAGGATATTTCTCTTGCGCCAGTCGTCCACCGGAAAACCGTTGCCGTAAGGACCGCGAATCCCCACCTTTGACCCGACCGGGAGGGCATGAATCATGTCGGTCACATGGCCTACCCGCCTCACACAGAGATCCAGAACGCCGTCACTTCCGGGGAGGCCGGCGATGGAGATCGGTGCTTCTCCGCCTGCCGGCACGGAAAACTGGACGAACTGGCCGGGAATGACGGCGAGGCTCCGTGCTGTCTCCGGATCGTCCAGCCTCACCCTGAAAAGGGAGGTGTCGTCGGAGAGCTTGTGCCGGTCGATGATTGATGCCGGCAGCGGCACGGATGTCATATCACGGTTTTTGTTCATCTCCCTCTTCCTTGAAAAGCTCCAGCAGGTCGATCCGCACCGGGCAGACCTCCCGGCAGCGGCCGCAGCCGACGCACGCAACGGCACCGCGGGTCGGGCCGAACCCCAGGTACTTGTGCTGGTAACGATAATGGAAGCGGTCCCGCCGATTTTTGCGGAAATTGAACCCGCCGGCTACTTCTCCGTGACCCGTGAACAGGCAGTTGTCCCATTCCCGCAGTCGTTCGGCCGTCGCCCCGTCGAGACCGCCGTATTCCCTGATGTCAAAGCAGTAGCAGGTGGGGCAGCAGAGGGAACAGGCGCCGCAGGAGAGGCAGCGGGCAGCAAAATCCTCCCACAGATGGCTGTCCGGAAAGGTTTCGCCGCGTCCTGCGGCCGCCATGATGACGCTTGCGAAAGCACATTCCCGTCGGGATACGGGCAAAGGTGCACGCTCCACGAGGAGCGGCGCGAGCGCGGCGATGATTTCTTCTCCGCGCGGGCTTCCGCTGGTAATATGGAATCCAGCCGCTGTCCGTTCCAGGAAGAGATCGAAATTTGCGGGATCGGCAGCGTCGACGTCACCGCAGAAGCAGTTTTCGTCCGGTTCGCAGGAAATTCCTATCAGGGTAAGGCGCTGGCGCCGCACCCGGTACCGGGGGTCTGAGCCTCTTGCCGTGAAGACCGTGTCCAGATAGGCAATGCCCTTCAGGTCGCACGGGTGAAGACCGAAAAGCACGATGTTTTCATCGGTGAGCGGGGGGTGCCGGTACCTTTCGCCGGGAGAGTAGGTCAGGACCGTTTCAACGGGAGGCAGAAGGTATTTTTTCGGGGGGAGGAGGGTTCGTTGGTAGTCGAGCCTCAGGCCAGTTGGGGACGCGATCCGGCCGAAGGCGGAAACGCCGTCGTCGGTCATTGTCGGGCCATGGACCTCGCCAAAGGGGGCGAGCGTTTCCAGGAAAGAGGGGATTGAGCCTGTGGGAAGGAAATCCATTGCCAAAGCCGTTACCTCCAGCCGATAGTATAGCACCCGTCGGAGGCAAGGCAAGGGACCGCGCTGCTTGTCCCATTCCTCTGTATCACAAATGGTGTCGCGAGGATGGGTAGTTTCGTGGAGGCCGGAGGGTGAGATGGAAATAGAAAAGCCGAACCAGAAATGGTTCGGCTTTTCCCTGTAGCGTCCACGGAAGCATGGAGCATGCTCCCCCGGTTGTCAATTTGGCGGGCGGCAGGGGATTCGAACCCCCGACCCCAGGCTTCGGAGGCCTGTACTCTATCCAGCTGAGCTAACCGCCCGCGAATTTCTATATATACACTGTTTTTGGTATTTACTCAAGCCTTAAGTGCCGCAAAGTCACATGATGTGCGACTGACAGGATAACCTTTTAATCTGTAGGGCTTTTTGCTGCCATGCGCGTGTTCGTCACGAAGGATCACACGACAGCGGGAACGCCGTGCGCAAAGGGCGCTTCAATTCACCGGCGAGCCGTAGACCGGCACCGTGATCTCCGGTTTTGCCGGACTGTCGGTCATGATGGTAATGTAGCCGCTCAGCAGCCGGTCTCCTTTCCGGGGGGTGACGGCGACAAGGATTGTGGCGGACTCTCCGCGCGTCAGGAGCTTCTTTGCGGCTGACGGCGCAATCTGTGGCAGGGTCGACTTGACGGTGGTGAATTTCAGCGGTTTGCTCCCCTTGTTGGAAACGGTAACGGTCGCCTTTTGGGTGGCGCCGATTTTTACCTGGCCCAGGTTCAGTTGTTTCGGGGTAACCTGTATCTCCTCAATTACCGTTCCCTTGAGGTTCAGGGTGGCGGATGGGGCCTTCGGGTCATTGCTGTCTACGGTTACGATCTTGTTGACAGCGCCGGAATAATTGGCGGAGTTGAACGATGCCTTGATTTCGCCCGTCTTGCCCGGCGCGATGACCGATGCGGAGGTGGTGACCGCCGTACAGCCGCAGGAAGGCCGGACGCTCTTGATGGTGAGGGGGGCATCCCCCTTGTTTCTGATGACGAAGGTGTGTTCCACCTTTGTTCCCTGGCTGATAGAGCCGAAGTCGTGCATCGGCCGGTCCACCGCGATCTGCGGGGCGGCAATCGCCGCCTGCGCAAGAGATAAAATCATTGCCACTTGGATGAGGGTAAGTTTCATCGGCCGCCCTTGTCTGGATCGGGAGTTATGGATATCATCAGGTACTTTATACCATATCGGAGCGGTTCCGGCTATAATGATTTGACACGCTTCCACCTTTCTGTTATAGAAAAATCGGAGAAACTATAAGGTTGAAGCGGGTTTACAGGGAAGATAAGGAAACGGTCCTGCGTCTCGTATATCCTGAAGCACGGATAACAGCGGAAGTGCAGAGGCTTGCCGATGAAATATCGGCGGATTACGCGGGTAAGGAGATTCTCCTGATCGCGGTACTGAAGGGGGCCTTCATCTTTGCCGCCGATCTGGCGCGCAGGATCAGGCTTCCCCTTTCGGTGGACTTCGTCGAGCTTTCAAGCTATAGCGGCACGGAGACGGTGGGCCACGTATCGCTGACCAGGGATGTTGAAAATTCCCTGGAGGGCAAAAACGTGCTGGTGGTCGAAGATATTGTGGATACGGGGCTCTCCCTGGCTTTCCTGCTGGCACATCTCAGCCGGATGGGACCGGAAAGCCTCAAGGTATGCACCTTGATAGACAAGCGGGGACGGCGCAGGGTCGATGTCACCCCGGATTATGCCGGCATAGTCTGCGACGACCGGTTCCTGGTCGGTTACGGCCTGGATCTGGACGAGCGGTGCCGCGAGCTCCCGGCAATTTACGAAATAGCAACCAAATCCCCGGGCGGAGGTCTGAATGATAGTTCAATGTGACCAGTGCAGTACCAAATTCAGACTGGATGATTCAAAAATAAAGGAGGGCGGCGCCAAGGTCCGTTGCTCCAAATGCAAGCATATTTTTGTCGTACAAAGGGAAACGCCTGCCGAGGAGACCGATCTTGACTCTCTCCTGAACGGTCTCGTCCCCCCATCTCCCGAAGCGTCCCAAGGGCTCGACGAAGGGTCTCCGCCCGGCATGGAGCTCGCTGCGGAGCCCGGAGAACCCTCGGGGTCGGAACGCCCCGAAACCGTAGGGGAGGGGACGGGAGGATTCGCCGGTAAAGAAGAATTCGATTTCGATGAATTCAGTTTCGGCGACGAGCCTGCCAGTTCGCCGGCTGCCGCACCATTCGATGCAGAGGAGAAGGGGGGCCTTGATTTCGGCGAGCTTGACCTGGACCGGGGCGATTCGGCCGGGCCAGAGGCGGAGCTCGCCGGGAAGGAACCGCCGGCACACGACGATAACGAGTTTTCCTTTGCGGAAGAACCGGCTCCGTCTGCTCCTGAAGTTGAAATAAGCATAGAGGGCTTTGGTGAACCAGGGGTGACGGAAGAAACGCTCGACAGCGGCACAGCTCCCCCGCCGGAGGAGGATTTTTCCGCCGTTCCCCCTATGGAGTTCACCTTCGAACCGGAGACTGCCGCCGTCCCCATGGAGGCTGAGCCGCAACCTGAAAAGGAGCCCGAGCAGCCAGATTCGTTCGATTTCGGCGAATTCGAGTTTGGTGAAGCCTCTCCCGCCGAAAAACCTGCGGGCGGTGAGCCTGCCACCAAGGAGCCTGCGGCGTGGGAATGGGAGAAACAGGAGTCGCCGGCGCACGAGCACATCAGCGCGCCACCTCCGTACGAGCAGATTGCCGCGCCCCACGTTCCTGAGATGCCGATGGCCGACGAAGAGCTGCCACCACTCTCCATATCCTCCCGGCGCAAGGGGAGCTCGATTCTGTCGATAGCGGTAACCGCCATCAGTGTGGCTCTGGTCCTTGCCCTGGCTGGCGGCGGTTTCTATTTCTTCAAGGAGGGACCGGCGGCACTCAATAAAGTCGGTCTTGGCTTCATGGCTAAGTGGTTCGGCCTGGAGGCAAAGGAGGAAGGCGGGATCGCAGTCAGGAATCCGGTGGGGGCCTTTCTGAACAACAAGGAAGCCGGCGAGCTGTTCGTCATAAACGGTGAGGCGGTAAACAATTTCACCAAGCCGCGCGCCTCCGTCCAGGTGAAGGCGCTCCTGTACGGAGCAAAGGGTGAGGTGCTTCTGCAAAAAGTCGCTTACTGCGGTAATGCCCTTTCCCGTGAGCAACTGACGACTCTGCCGATCGCTCGGCTCGAGGCTGCCATGGCGAACCAGTTCGGCGATTCCCTGTCCAATCTGGCGGTCCAGCCCGGCAAGGGGATACCCTTTGTCATCGTTTTTACCAATGTGCCGAAGGAAACGACAGATTTCGGCGTAGAGGTGGCGGGCTCAACCGTTGCAAGCCAGTAAGCCGATATACGTCCGTTGTAAAAAGAAAAGGCCGGCTAAGAGCCGGCCTTTTCTTTTTTTGCTTGGTGCGGAGAACTATGCGTGAATGGCGTTCACCGGGCAGGTATCTACGCAAGCGCCGCAATCGATACAGGTGTCGGGATCGATCGCCCGCTTGTCGCCTGCTTCGCTGATGGCGTTAACCGGACAGGATTCATCACATGCGCCGCAGTTGATGCATTCTTCGGAAATCGTGTGGGCCAAGGTGTTCACCTCCTTCTGTTTGGTTTGTTTAAGTAGTCGTTTGATTTCTAAACAAGTTAGCACATGCGATTGAAAAAGTCCAGCACAAAGGTTTCTCCCCCCAAATGCGGCAGAGAGCAGAAAAAACCTTGAATCGGCGGTGACTCTGCTGTATTATAAAATACAGTTTTATTTTTGCTATAGTCAGAGTAAAAATTTTTACCGCCACCGAAAAAATAGCTGTCCCGCTGAACAAAACCCCTTTAAATCAAGTATCGGGAGGAAATGCATGGATATCTTGGCCCTTAATTGCGGCAGCTCATCGGTAAAATACCAGCTGTTTGATTGGAGCAAAAAGGAAGTCATCGCCAAGGGAATGGTCGAGCGGGTGATTGTCGGCGATTCCTTCATTATACACGAGGTCCCGGGACGTGAGACGTACCGCGAGGAATCGGAATGCCCGGACCACCAGGTCGCCATCGACCTTATCATCAAGACCCTAACCGATCCGACGCACGGTGTGCTGAAAGACATCAACCAGATATCCGCGGTCGGCCATCGGGTCGTGCACGGCGGTGAAAAATTCACCAAGTCGGTCATGATCGACGAACAGGTCCTGGATGCCGTAAAAGAGGTGCAGCATCTGGCACCGCTCCATAATCCCCCCAACATCGCCGGCATCGAGGCTGCCCAGGCACTACTCCCCACAGTCCCCCATGTGGCGATATTCGATACCGCCTTTCACCAGACCATGCCGGAGCATGCCTACCTCTACCCGGTCCCCTACGAGTGGTACGAGGTCCACGGTGTGCGTCGATACGGATTCCACGGCACATCCCACCTCTATGTGTCGAAACGGGCGGCGGTGCTGTTGGGGAAACCGGCCAGGGAATGCAACATCATCACCATGCACATCGGCAACGGCGTTTCCCATACCGCCATCAAAAACGGCGTTTCGGTCGACACCAGCATGGGGCTCACCCCCCTGGAGGGGGCGATGATGGGGAGTCGCTGCGGCGACATCGACCCCGCCATCCCCGCCTTCATGATGCAGAAGGAAAACCTCTCCGCCAAGGAGATCGACGGCATCCTCAACAAGAAGAGCGGCGTTTTGGGGATCACCGGCCGCTTCACCGACCGGCGCGACGTCATCGAGCACGCCAACAACGGCGACAAGCTGTGCAAGCTCGCACTCGACATCGAGGCGTACCGCCTGCGTAAGTACATCGGTTCGTACATGGCCGCCATCGGCCGGCTCGATGCGGTGGTCTTCACTGCGGGCGTCGGCGAGATGGGGTGGCCTATCCGGGAGAAGACCATCGAGGGGCTGGAGCACCTGGGTATCCACCTGGACAAGGAGCGGAACAAGTCCGCCATGACCCGCAAGCGAGAGACCCTGATCACGGCCGACGATTCGCCGGTCAAGGTTTACGTCATCCCCACCGACGAGGAGCTGGTCTTCACTGAGGACGTGGCGGCGATCCTGGACGGGACTTACACCGATCACATGCAGTTCGAGTATTCCTTCGCCCGTACGGACTTTGTGAGAAAATAGCGCGGAAGGCCGAAGGTAAACTCCAGAAACAAAGAAAGGCCGTCGGGATTCCCGACGGCCTTTTGTTTTGTCGAAAGTTGCGGAGCGTGGATTTTTCGCAAGGTCAAGGCGCCTGAGGGATTCCGCGGAGGCGTACGAGGTACGCCGCACAAGGAAATCCTGCTGGGCAGCAGAGATTGCGAAAAAGCCGCGCTCCCCGCTACCCCTGCGCCTGGACCGCGGTGATCGCTACCACATTGACGATGTCATCCACGGAGCAGCCGCGGGAGAGGTCGTTGACCGGCTTGGCCAGCCCCTGGATGATCGGGCCGACCGCCTCGGCGCCCGCCACCCGTTCCACCAGCTTGTACGCGATATTGCCGGCGTCCAGGTCGGGGAAGATGAGGACGTTGGCCTTGCCCGCCACCGGGCTTCCCGGTGCCTTCTTTTCCCCCACCTTGGGGAGCAGCGCTGCGTCGGCCTGGAGCTCGCCGTCGACCTGGAGCTCGGGATCTATCCCCTTGGCGATCTCCATTGCTTTCAGCACCTTGTCCACGTCGGTATGGCTGGCACTCCCCTTGGTGGAGAAGGAGAGCATGGCGACCCGGGCGGGAACGTCGAGGAACGATGTGCAGTTTCTGGCCGTGGCCACGGCGATCTCCGCCAGGGCCTGGGCATCAGGGTTGGGGTTGACCGCGCAGTCCGCGAACAGCAGGATGCCGTTTTCGCCGAACGTGGGAGTCTTGGTGATCATCAGGAAGAAGGAGGAGACGGTCTTGATGCCGGGGGCGGTGCCGACCGTCTGGAAGGCGGCCTTGAGGACATTGCCGGTGGTGCCGGTAGCGCCCGCGACCTCGCCGCCGGCGTCCCCCATCCGGACCATCATGCCGGCGTAGTAGAGGTTGTCGGGGGCGGTGAGGATCTTTCTGGCCTCTTCCGGGGTCATTCCCTTGCTCTTGCGCAGTTCCACGAAGGCATCCACGTAGGCGCCGAGCTTCGGCGAGGTCGCCGGCTCCAGGACTTCAACCCCGTCCAGGTTCACCCCCTTGGCGGCTGCGGCCGACCGGACCTCGGCGGGATTCCCCAGAATGACGATTTTGGCCAAACCCTGTTCCACAACCTTTTGCGCGGCATAGAGCATCCGCTCGTCATAGCTTTCAGGCAGAACAACGGTCTGCTGGTTTTTCTTCGCTTTTGCCTTGATCTGTTCAACAAGATGCATAGCGATCCTCCTTGATAAAATTAAAACGCAATTATATTTTATAACGCAACGGGAGGCGCCGGTCAATAAAAAAAGGGGCGTGATTAACGGGCTTGCGGGGGGCGACAAGAGAGTGTTCACGGCGTAATGCCACGACGGCTGGGAAGGGTGCTTTTCAGGCGCTTGCGGCGTGTTCCCGTGACATAATGCGGCTAAGGAAAGGTCTTCTCCGATCAAATCCCCCGGCATGAACCGCCCGGCTTCTGCCGGTGCGGGATTCGGGCATAATCGCGGGGCGCCGTATTGTCCGGTTACCCTACAAATTGTGTGCGCAGTATACAAGAGCCAATTAGAAAAATCAAAGAATTGGGAATTGGGGTGGGGAATGGCCCGGCAGATTTCGAGGAACTGCCGGGCCGGTACGACGTTACGGTGCCTGCATGCGGGGGTTAATGGCTGAGCCCCTTTCCCTGCGCCGGCTGGTCCGCCTGGAGGACGGCTTTTGCCTTTTCCATGGCCTCCATCTCCTTGATCTTCTCGCCGAGCCAGTAGTGCAGTTCCCGTGCGGTATTGTAGTTGAGGACGACCCCGTTGGACACAAAGCGGACCAGGCTCCTGTTCAGGTCCTCCGGTTCCACGGCGACTTCGGCGCCGATGGTGCCGTTGGGGTTCAGCTCCTGGGTGATGGCAGTGGGGAGCGGCTGGCGTTCCTGGTAGAAGTTGACGACCAGTTCCCCCCGCGGGGTGACCCCGCCATGGGCGCCGTTTATGTAAACGGGGTTGTAGTCGTAGGTGAAGATGTACTTGAACTTGAATTGAGAGTTTTTGTTGGACATGGTGCGTTCTCCTTTGGAATGGATTGCATGTTTGACCGTGGCGGGCCGTTATCCCCGGCGAAAGAGGTTGCCGTGAGAATCGGTCCCCGGCACGATACCATACTGGCGCAGCTCTGTCAAAGGGGGATGGGGGAAGCTCCCGCCGGGAGGACGACCCTGAACGCTGTTCCCTTGCCGGCCTCGCTCTCCACGGTAATCCTTCCGCCATGCTCCTTGACGATTCCGTAGGACACGGAGAGGCCGAGGCCGGTGCCGCTCGCCTTGGTGGTGAAGAAAGGGTTGAAGACCTGGCTGAGGTATTCCCGTGCGATACCTTCCCCGGTGTCTTCGACGGAGATTTCTACGAAATCGGCGTCGAGTTCGACGTTCGACGCTCGACGTTCGACGTTTTCTTCAGAACCTTGAACCTCGAACCTCGAACCTTGAACCTGGCGCGTCGCGACACGCAGCGTGCCGCCATCCGGCATCGCCTGCACGGCGTTCAGGGCCAGGTTGGTGAATACCTGGCGCAACTGGCCGGCGTCTCCGTCGACCTGGGCGAGCTCCGGCGCATAGTCACGGATGACGGTAATCCCGGCGAGGGGTACCTGGTGCCCGATCTGGCCGAGTATTTCATCCAGTATGGCGTTCAGGTCCGCCTTCCCCATCCTCCGGTGTTCCCGCCGTGCGAACTTGAGAAGATTCGCAACGATCCGCTCGACCCGGGAAACCTGCTGGGCAATGGTGTCCACCTCCTCGCGGTTCGGGTCCTCCGGGGGGATGGCCATCTGGAGAAGCTCCGCGTTGCCGCGGATGATCGCCATCGGGTTGTTGATTTCGTGGGCCACGCCGGCCGCCAGCTCACCCACCGCAGCGAGCTTTTCCACCTTGACCAGTTCCTCCCGGGTCTTGACCAGCAGGAGGTTTTTCTCCTCCAACTGCATGGTCCGTTCCAGGACCTTGCGCTCCAGCCCCCGGTTCAGCTCCCGGATCTCCTCTTCCCGCTGGATGAGGGCGCCGGTCATCGTGTTCAATTCTCCTGCCAGGCTGCCGATTTCATCCCGGCTGTCTACCTCGATGTGCACCTCCCGTTCGCCGGCGGCTACCCTTCGGGCAAGGGTTTCCAATTCCCTGACCGGCCGCGCCAGGCGCGAGGAGATCTTCCAGGAGAGGGCTATGCCGATGAGGGAGCCGAAAAACAGCACGCCGGCGTACGTCAGGTTCAGGCGGGTCTTGATCCTGGCGAACGGCTTCTCCGGCATCCCCACGTACAGGGCGCCGGCCAGTTGCCCGTCGATATCGAGAATCGGCTCGTAGGCGCTGAAATACCAGTCATCCACGACAAAGGCCCTGCCGATCCACCGCTGCTGATTAAGGAGGACCCGGTCGTAGACCTGTTCCGACATGAGCGTGCCGATGGCCCTCTTCCCGCCACGGGTGGTGACGTTGGTGGCGATCCGGAGGTCCTGGAGAAAGATCGTGGCCGTGCCGGCATCCCTTCCCTCGAACTGGACGTTTTCGTAGAGTATCCGTGCGATCTTGTCCACCAGCCGGTTGTTGTTGTTGAGCAGGGTACCCCCGTACAGCGCCCCGACTACTTTGCCCGAGGTATCCCTGACCGGCGCGGATGCCACCAGGAACATGCCGGACCGTTCGGCTTTCTTCGTGAACGGGCGCGCCTGCGGCGTGGCCAGCACCTGAATCTCCACCTGAGGCGCAAGGGCCGGGTTTTCCTGGATGATGTCGTCGTGGGAGAGCACCAGGGTGCCGCTCACTTCCGCCCCGCCCAGCGCGGCGGGCACAAACCGGCCGCTCCAGTGATAGGCGCCGGTCTGGGAAGGGTTGCCCGCCCGGAACACGACCTGGCCGTAAGCGTTGACGATGTCGAGAAAGTCGAGCTGTTCGCTCCGGAGCAGGTGCGTGAGGAGGGTGTCCAGGGCCTTGCCGTCGCCGGTTTTGAGCGCTTCCGCGGCATAGGGGGAGCGTCCGGTGAATTTTACGACGTCGGTGATGTGCTCGAGTTCGTTGCGGTAGACCTCGCGGGCCGAGTTGAGGTCGGTGCGGACCTTTTCCTGGGCCTGGGTGACTATACGCGAGCCGATGAGATACAGGCCGGTCAGCCAACAAACGAAGATGGCGACGAAGAGGGGGGTGAGGGTCCCGATGGTCAGCTTGAGCCGGATGGGGAAGCGGGGGGGGGCCATTACGCGTCCGCTTCCGGCCAGCTGCTTGTCTTGGGGGGAGTCAGCCCGTATTCGGCGATTTTCCGGTCGAGGGTCTTGCGCGATATGCCGAGGAGTTCGGCGGAGCGGCTCTTGTGGAAGCCGGTCTGGTGCAGGACCTGCTGGATATGGGCGCGTTCCAGCTCTTCCAGGGAGACGGGCGTTTGCGTCTGGGGGATGGCGGCGTCACGGGGCAGGGGCTTCATCGGCAGGAGGTCGGCGGTGATCCGCTCCTGCCGTGCCAGAATGACTGCCCGTTCCATGACGTTTTCCAGCTCCCTGACGTTGCCGGGCCAGTGGTAGTCGAGCAGCAGGAGAAGGGCGTCGGCGGCGATGCCGGCGACCTCCTTTTTCATGCGCCGGGCGTATTTCCTCATAAAGTGGGAGGCGAGCGGCTCGATGTCCTCTACCCTTTCCCTGAGGGGGGGGAGGGTGATGGTGATGACGTTCAGCCGGTAATAGAGGTCCTCGCGGAACCGGCCGTTCCGCACCTCCTCTTCCAGGTCTTTGTTGGTGGCCGCCACGATCCGGATATCCACGTTTTTAGGCCTGGTGGCGCCGACCGGGATGAAATCCCGTTCCTGGATCACCCTCAGGAGCTTTGCCTGGACCGTCTGGCTGACGTCACCGATCTCGTCGAGGAACAGGGTGCCGCCGTCGGCCTCTTCCAGCAGCCCCTTCTGGGAGGTCACCGCGCCGGTGAAGGCGCCCCGGACGTGGCCGAACAGCTGGCTCTCCAGCAGGGTGTCGGACAGGGCGGCGCAGTTGATCGAGACGAAGCGGTGCCCCTTGCGCGGGCTGTTGTCGTGGACCGCGCCGGCGATCAGTTCCTTGCCGGTGCCGGACTCCCCCAGGACCAGGATGTTGGCGTGGCTTGCCGCCACCCGCAGGGTGAGGTCGTAGATCTCCCGGAACCGGCCGCTCTTGAAAACAATGTGGTCGGGCGCCCCTGGTCGGTTCAGCTCCTCCTTGAGGGCGCGGTTTTCCTTGATGAGGAGCTCCCGCTCCAGGGCGTTCTCCAGCACGCCGAGAATCTTCTCCTTGGGGAAGGGCTTGCTGACGTAATCGTAGGCGCCGAGCTTGATCGCCTCTACCGCGTTGTCGATGGCGCCGTAGGCGGTCATGATCACCACCGGGAGTTCCGGCCGCAGCTTCTTGACCCGCTTCAGGACGGCAATCCCGTCCATGTCGGGCATCCGCACGTCCAGCAGCAGGAGGCCGGCCTCGTTCCCCCCGTTTGTCAGGCGCTCCAGGAGCTGCCCGCCGCTGTTGAAGGTTTCCACGGCGAGCCCCTTCTTTTCCAGCATCTTTTTCAGATACCGAAGGATACCCTCTTCATCATCGCAGATGAAAATCTTCTCGGCGGTCATGGGCTTCGTTCTCCAATGTTCCTCACCCTATTTCTCTCCCCCGGGGGAGAGTGGCCAAAGGCCGGGTGCGGGGCGGACAGCGTTATGTGGTGTTTTGGCAAGACAAAATGATACACGTTGGGACAAAATGACGCAAGGGTTCTTTTCCGGGAGATGCCCGCACGTTGTGTAAAAAACTGGGGCGCGACGGGATTCATTTTGTATTCGGGCTGTATACGGCCCTATAAACTGTATTTTTGTAGACATGTAAACGATTGGCATGCAAGTTGCCAATATGACCTCGATTCTTGCCCCGTCGCCGGTCGGCACAGCCGCCAGGCCGCTGAATTAGGGCTAATTATATAATTCAAATACATTCAAAGTCCATGATGAATTAGTAAACCGTAATTTTGCTGCCCGGTAAACGGACTGCGTGTCGCATTGCCGGATGCCACATCGAGCTTCCCGGCAGACCTTTTTCAACGCACGGCTTTCTCGATTCCGCGTTGAACGTCATGTGTTGCCGTGGTCATAGTTCCGAATTCAATTTGTCCAGGAGGTGTTATGAAAGACGAAACCACTCTTCGCGGGGTGTCCCGGAGGGATTTCATCAAGGCCTGCGTCACGGTCACCGCCATGATGGGGCTCCCCTTCGAGATGGCGGCCCGGGTGGCCGAGGCGGCCGAGAAGGCGGACAAGCGGCCGCCGGTGATCTGGCTCCATTTCCAGGAATGCACCGGTTGCTCCGAGTCGCTGCTGCGTTCGTCGCATCCGACCATCGCGACCCTCATCCTCGATCAGATCTCGCTCGACTACCACGAGACGCTGATGATCGGTTCCGGGGCCCAGGCGGAGAAGGCGCTGCACGACTCCATGACTGCAAACCGCGGCAAGTACCTCCTGGTGGTGGAGGGGGCGATCCCCACCAAGGACCTGGGGATCTACTGCAAGGTCTCCGGGAAGACCGCCCTGGAGTCGCTGAACAAGGCGGCCGAGGGTGCGGTGGCGATCATCCCGATCGGCACCTGCGCGAGCTACGGCGGCATCCAGTCGGCCGACCCGAACCCGACGGGCGCGGTGGGGGTGCGGGACATCGTCAAGGACAAGCCGATCATCAACATCCCCGGCTGCCCCCCCAATCCCTACAATTTCCTCTCCACGGTCCTCTACTACCTGACCTTCAAGAAGGTTCCGGAACTGGACGGACTTGGCCGGCCCAAGTTCGCCTACGGCCGGAGGATCCATGAGCACTGCGAGCGGCGCCCCCATTTCGACGCCGGCCGGTTCGCCAAGGCGTACGGTGACCCGACCCATGCCGAGGGGTACTGTCTCTTCAAGCTCGGCTGCAAGGGGCCGGCCACCTACGCCAACTGTTCGGTGCAGCGCTTCAACGACGCCGGCGTCTGGCCGGTCTCCGCCGGGCACCCCTGCATCGGCTGCACCGAGCCGGACATCCTCTTCAAGATGGCCATCGCCGACAAGGTGCAGATCCACGAGCCGACGCCGTTCGACAGCTACGCCCCGGTCGACCTGAAGGACAAGGGGAAAGGCCCCGACCCGCTCACCACCGGTATGCTCGGCCTCGCCGCCGGCGCCGCCCTCGGTGCC
>DATDNF010000057.1:0-15505 GCA_036518435.1 Geobacteraceae bacterium | reverse complement strand
GTTCAAGGCCGAGGCGTACATCCTGACAAAGGAAGAGGGCGGCCGTCACACCCCGTTCTTCAACGGCTACCGTCCCCAGTTCTACTTCAGGACCACTGACGTGACCGGGATCGTGGAACTTGCCGCCGGGACCGAGATGGTTATGCCGGGTGACAACGTGGCGGTAACCATCAACCTGATCACCCCGATCGCCATGGACGAGGGACTTCGCTTCGCGATCCGCGAAGGCGGCCGTACCGTCGGCGCGGGTGTTGTTTCCGCCATCATCGAATAAGAAACCGCGGGGGCGATTCAAATGATCGCCCCTGCATCTCGTCATAAAGGAAGGATGAAATGAGAGACATTATCACCCTTGCCTGCACCGAGTGCAAGCAGAGAAACTATACCACCACGAAGAACAAGAAGAACACGCCGCAAAAGCTGGAGTTCAAGAAGTACTGCCGCTTCTGCCATACCCATACGCCGCACAAAGAGACCAAGTAAGCAAGGACAAGGGGCCACAGGTTGTCTGTGGCTTTTTGCGTGCAGGCCAGTAGCTCTAACGGCTAGAGCACCGGTCTCCAAAACCGGGTGTTGGGGGTTCGAATCCCTCCTGGCCTGCCATTTTAATTTAATCGAATTCAGTTGCGGGGTGCTGATCGTGCTTGCCAAAACCAAGAATTTTTTCGACGAAGTGAAGGTTGAGCTGGGTAAGGTGACATGGCCTGCCCGGAAGGAAACCGTTGGAACCACATGGGTCGTGGTGGTGATCATTTTCCTTATTTCCCTCTACCTCGGGGCCTGTGACGTCATTCTCACCAAGCTTATGCGGCTCGTGCTGGCTTAAAGGAATATTTATGGCAAAAAGATGGTATGGTGTTCATACCTATTCAGGATTTGAAAACAAGGTGCGGCTTTCCTTGCTTGAACGCATAAAAAACTTTAAGCTGGAGGACTTGTTCGGCGATGTGCTCATCCCGTCCGAGACGGTTGTGGAGCTGAAAAAAGGGGAGAAACGTACGTCTTCGCGGAAGTTTTTTCCCGGCTATATTCTGGTGAACCTGGAGCTGAACGACGAAACCTGGCATGTGGTAAAGGAGACCTCCAAGGTTACCGGTTTTGTCGGCGGGAATAATCCTGTCGCCATACCTGACGAAGAGGTCATGAAGATTACCCGCCGGATGGAGGAGGGGGCCGAGAAGCCGAGGCCCAAGGTCCTCTTTGAGGTGGGCGAAACCGTCAGGGTCACGGACGGTCCGTTCCTCAATTTTTCCGGCGTTGTGGAGGATGTGAAGCCGGATAAGGGCAAACTCCGCGTCATGGTCAGTATATTCGGCAGGGCGACCCCGGTTGAGCTTGAATTTATGCAGGTTGAAAAACAATAAGAACGACTTCGAACGGTTTCGTATTCATACCACAGTTACCGCGAATTTTTGGAATAGTGCAAAAGGAGCAACGTAATGGCTAAAAAGATCACAGGGTATATCAAGCTGCAGATCCCGGCAGGGAAGGCCAACCCCTCTCCCCCGATCGGCCCCGCCCTCGGACAGCACGGCGTCAATATCATGGAGTTCTGCAAAGCGTTCAATGCCAAGACCCAGGCGGATGAAGGCACCATAACTCCGGTTGTCATCACCGTGTTTGCCGATAGGTCCTTCAGCTTCATAACCAAGACCCCGCCGGCTGCCGTCCTGATAAAAAAGGCGATAGACCTTAAGAGCGGTTCCAGCGTGCCCAACAAGAACAAGGTTGGCAAGCTGACCAAGGACCAGGTGCGGGAAATTGCCCAGAAAAAGATGCCCGACCTGAACGCCGCAAGTCTTGAGGCGGCCATGAGGACAATCGAGGGCACCGCCCGCAGCATGGGCGTTGATATAGTATAAGCACAGAGAGAGGGTACTACGAAATGGCTAATATTGGAAAAAAGCAAAAAGAAGCCCTTGCCAAGGTGGACAGGAACAAAAACTATCCTCTGAAGGAAGCCATCGATCTGGTCAAGTCCGCCTCTTTCGCCAAATTTGACGAGACCGTCGATCTGGTGGTGCGACTCGGTGTAGACCCGCGTCATGCCGACCAGATGGTGCGTGGCGCTGTCGTCCTCCCCAATGGACTCGGGAAGACGGTTCGCGTCCTGGTCTTCGCCAAGGGGGAGAAGGAAAAGGAAGCCAGGGATGCCGGTGCCGATTACGTGGGTGCCGAAGACCTGGTGGCCAAGATCCAGGAGGGGTGGTTCGAATTCGATACCGCCATTGCCACTCCCGACATGATGGGTGTTGTCGGCAAGATCGGTAAGCTCCTGGGACCCAGAGGCCTCATGCCCAACCCGAAAGTCGGCACCGTCACCTTTGATGTAGGCCGGGCGGTAAGTGAATCCAAGTCCGGCAAGGTGGAGTTCCGGGTCGAGAAGGCGGGCATTATCCACGCCCCCGTCGGCAAGGTCTCTTTTGACGGTGACAAGCTCCAGGAAAACATTCTCGCGTTGTTCGACGCCCTGATGAAGGCGAAGCCGTCCGCAGCCAAGGGAACCTATGTGAAGAAGATCTGTCTCTCTTCCACCATGGGCCCCGGTGTACGGTGCGATACGTCCGATGTATCGGCGCAACTGTAAATAGAGTTTCAGCCAAAGTCAAAGACAGCAGGCGCTGCTTCGCAGTCGGGAGCGGCTTAATTGACAGGAAGCCTGCCGAGACGGCCGGTCGTTGAAGGAATTTATCGATATTCCTGCAGCATCCTGACTTTGGCGGGGTCCTTGACCCTCATACCAAAAGAAAGGAGGAAGGCGCTTGAATAAGGAAAATAAGCAGCAGGTAGTTACCGAACTGCACGATAAGCTGCAGCGCGCCAAAGCGGTGTTCCTGGCAGATTTCCGCGGCATGAACGTCGGCAAGGCCACTGAGCTCAGGAATGAGCTGCGCAAAGCCGCGGTTGAGTACAAGGTCGTAAAGAACACCTTGCTTGATCTGGCGTCACGGGATACCGACAAGGAGTCGTTGCAGCCTCATTTTGTCGGTCCGACCGCAGTCGCCCTGAGTTATGACGATCCCGTGGCTGCTGCCAAGGTGTTGTCGCGCTTTGCCAAGGAACAGCAGGCAACGTTTAAGCTCAAGGCCGGTGTCCTGACCGGTAAGCCGATCACGGTAGCCGACATCCAGGCCCTGGCTGACCTGCCAAGCCGCGAGGTTCTGCTGGCCAAGCTCCTCGGCACGCTTCAGGCCCCGACTGCCAATTTCGTTGGCGTTCTGGCCGCAGTGCCCGGAAGTTTCGTCCGCGCGCTCAATGCGATCAAAAATCAAAAAGAAGGCCAATAAATAAATCTCTTACAGAGTCAGATACAACTAACGGAGGAATAGAAAAATGGCAATTACCAAAGCCGATGTCGTAAGCTTCATCGAAAACATGACCGTGCTCGAACTTTCCGAACTGGTGAAAGAACTCGAAGACAAGTTCGGCGTATCCGCTGCCGCTCCCGTGGCCGTGGCCGCCGTGGCTGCACCTGCTGCTGCTGAAGCCGCTGAAGAGAAGACCGAATTCGACGTCATCCTGAAGGCAGCCGGCGCCAACAAGATCGGTGTTATCAAGGTTGTCCGCGCCCTTACCAGCCTCGGCCTCAAAGAGGCGAAAGACCTGGTCGATGGCGCACCCCAGCCCGTCAAAACTGCCGTGTCGAAGGATGAGGCCGAAGAAGCCAAGAAGCAACTGGTTGAAGCCGGCGCTGAAGTTGAAGTTAAATAACACGTTTCGACACATTTTCATCCAAGCCAAGGTCGCCGGGCGCGGCCTTGGCTGTTCTATTTTTGTTTAGGTTGCCGCTCCCGTTCACCTGCCCGTTCAGATAAAGCAATAATTCCAAGCGGTTGAATGTCATTCAGGGCATTCGCCAAAGGAGAAAATATGGCTTATTCAATTGCGAATAACCCCCTGTTGCGCAAGAACTTCGCCAAGATCAAAAAAATCATCGATATACCCAACCTGATCGACATACAGAAGAATTCCTACAAGCGATTTCTCCAGATTGACGTTCCAGCAGAAACAAGAAAGATATTCGGGCTGGAAGCCGTATTCAGAAGCGTTTTTCCCATCAGGGATTTCAGCGAGACCGCCTCTTTGGAGTATGTCTCCTATTCCCTGGGCATTCCCAAGTATGATGTGGAGGAGTGCCATCAGCGGGGTATGACCTTTGCGGCTCCCATGAAGGTCAAGGTGCGGCTGGTGGTCTGGGACCTCAACAAGGAAACCGGCGCCAAATCGATCCGCGACATCAAGGAGCAGGAGGTCTATTTCGGCGAGATCCCGCTCATGACCGAGAACGGGACCTTTATCATAAACGGGACGGAGCGGGTTATCGTCAGCCAGCTTCACCGTTCCCCGGGCGTTTTCTACGACCATGACAAGGGGAAGACCCATTCCAGCGGGAAGGTTCTCTATTCCGCCCGGGTCATTCCCTATCGAGGCTCATGGCTCGACTTCGAATTCGACCACAAGGATATCCTCTACGTGCGCATCGACCGGCGCCGCAAAATGCCGGCCACGGTCCTTCTCAAGGCGCTGGGGTATTCGACGGATGAACTCCTCAACTATTTCTACAAGAGCGAAGAGATCATCTTTGAAGGCGACAACATCGTAAAAATTGCCGATCCTGAACTTCTGACCAATCAGAAGGCTGCCATCGACATCACCGACCCCCAGACCGGCGAGGTGATCGTCAAGGCCAACAGGAAGTTCACCAAGGCCGCCATCAGAAAAATGGGCGAGCACGGCATCAAATATATTCCGATCACCATCGAGGAGGTGGTGGGTAAATACTCCTGCCACGACATTGTCGATCCGGCGACCGGCGAAGTGCTGGTCGAGTGTAACGAAGAGATTTCTCCTGCAAAGGTGGCCGAAATCAGGGCGCGTGGGATCAACTCCATCAAGGTGCTCTTCATCGACAACCTCCACGTGACCTCTTCCTTCCGCGATACCATCCTGATCGACAAGATCGCCTCGACGGACGACGCCCTCATCGAGATCTACCGGAGGCTTCGTCCCGGCGACCCGCCGACCCTGAAGAGCGCCATCGCCCTGTTCGGCAACCTGTTCTTCAATGCGGAACGCTACGACCTTTCCGCGGTCGGCCGGCTGAAGCTCAACCATAAGCTTGGTCTCGATGTCCCCCTGGATTGCCAGACCCTGACCAAGGAAGATGTGCTGGAAGTGGTGCGCTACCTTATCGACCTGAAAAACGGCAAGGGGAACATCGACGATATCGACCATCTCGGCAATCGTCGCGTGCGCGCAGTCGGCGAGCTCCTGGAGAACCAGTACCGGATCGGTCTGGTGCGCATGGAACGCGCCATCAAAGAGCGGATGAGCCTGCAGGAAGTGGAGAACCTCATGCCCCACGACCTGATCAACTCCAAGCCGGTCTCGGCAGTGGTCAAGGAGTTCTTCGGCTCATCCCAGCTCTCCCAGTTCATGGACCAGACCAACCCGCTTTCCGAGGTCACCCATAAGCGCCGTCTCTCCGCCTTGGGACCTGGCGGCTTGACCCGCGAACGGGCGGGGTTCGAGGTGCGCGACGTCCATCCGACCCATTACGGCAGGGTCTGTCCGATCGAAACGCCTGAAGGTCCCAACATCGGCCTGATCGCATCGCTCTCCACGTACGCCCGGATCAACGAGTACGGTTTCGTGGAAACCCCCTACCGTCTGGTCACGGAAGGGAAGGTGACCGCCGAAGTCCGCTTCTTCTCCGCCCTGGAGGAGGAGGGGCACGCCATTGCCCAGGCAAACGCCACGGTGGACAATGACGGCCGTTTTGTCGACGATTACATCTCCGCCCGCAAGGGAGGCGAATTTGTCCTGGTTGGCAGGGATGAAGTGGAACTGATGGACGTGGCGCCGATGCAACTCGTTTCGGTTGCCGCCTCTCTCATCCCTTTCCTGGAAAATGACGACGCCAACCGCGCTCTCATGGGTTCCAACATGCAGCGTCAGGCTGTGCCGCTGTTGCGGGCCGACTCGCCCCTGGTAGGGACCGGGATGGAGCGCGTGGTGGCAAGAGACTCCGGGGTATCGGTTGTCGCCCGGCACAACGGCGTGGTGGAGTCGGTGGATGCCTCGCGTATCGTCGTCAAGATCGATGAGGACGAATACGACGAAACCGGCACCGGGGTCGATATCTACAACCTGATCAAGTTCGCCCGCTCCAACCAGAATACCTGCATCAACCAGCGGCCGGTGGTGAGGGTCGGCGTACATGTCAAGCGGGGCGACGTCATTGCCGACGGTCCTTCCACCGAAATGGGGGAACTGGCCCTCGGGCAGAACGTCCTGGTTGCCTTCATGCCGTGGGGGGGATACAACTTCGAGGACTCCATTCTCATCTCCGAGAAACTGGTCAAGAACGATCGTTACACCTCCATTCATATCGAGGAGTTCGAGTGTGTTGCCCGCGATACCAAGCTGGGCAAGGAAGAGATAACCTCCGACATCCCGAACCTGGGCGAGGAGACCCTGAAGGACCTGGACGAATCGGGGATCATCAGGATCGGCGCCGAGGTGAAACCGGGTGACATCCTGGTCGGAAAGATCACGCCGAAGGGGGAAACCCAGCTTTCCCCGGAAGAGAAGTTGCTGCGGGCGATTTTCGGCGAAAAGGCCGGTGATGTCCGCGATACTTCGCTGCGCGTCCCCCCCGGTGTCGAGGGGACGGTAATCGGTGCCAAGATCTTTTCCCGCAAAGGGTCCGACAAGGATTCCCGCACCGAGATCATCGAGAAGGCCGAGGAGGAAAAACTCCGCAAGGACGAACAGGACGAGATCCGGATCATCAAGGGCTCCGCGGCAGGCAAGTTGAAGAAGCTCCTGGTCGGGTTGACCGCTGCGGTCAAGATCGAGGGGAAAGAAGGTAAAGGGGGCGTTGCCAAGGGGAAAAAGATCACCGAGGAGGCCCTTGCCGCCATCCCCATGGACCGCTGGGACGAGATATCTCTTGCCGATGGCGAGGGGGTGGAGGAGAAGGTTGCCCAGATACTCAGCACCCTCAATCAGCAGATCGACATCATCAAGTATGTTTTTGACGACAAGGTCCAGAAGCTGAAGCGCGGTGACGACCTCCCTCCCGGTGTGATCAAGATGGTAAAAGTTTATATCGCCATCAAACGGAAGCTCCAGGTCGGCGACAAGATGGCAGGGCGGCACGGCAACAAGGGTGTCGTCTCCCGTATCCTTCCCGAGGAGGATATGCCGTACATGGAGGATGGGCGGCCGGTGGAGATCGTACTCAACCCGCTCGGCGTCCCGTCCCGTATGAACGTGGGCCAGATACTGGAAACCCACCTCGGCTGGGCTGCCAAGGGGATTGGCTGGCAAATCGAGGAGATGCTGGAGAAGAACTCCCCGGCTGCGAACGTGAAGAAATACCTGAAGGACGTCTACGGCGACAAGGAGATGAACAAGTTTCTCGACACCCTGGAGGACGAGGAGCTTTTCAATGTGGCCAAACGCCTTGAGCGAGGCGTTCCCATGGCCTCACCGGTTTTCGAGGGCGCGTCGGAAAAGGGTATTCAGGGAATGCTGGAAAAGGCGGGGTTTGCTACTACCGGCCAGGTAACCCTGTTCGACGGCAAGACCGGCGATCCCTTCAAACACAAGGTTACCGTCGGCATCATGTACGTCCTGAAGCTCCATCACTTGGTGGACGACAAGATCCATGCCCGGTCCATAGGGCCCTACAGCCTTGTTACCCAGCAGCCGCTCGGCGGCAAGGCCCAGTTCGGCGGCCAGAGGTTGGGGGAGATGGAGGTCTGGGCCATGGAGGCGTACGGTGCTGCCTATGCGCTCCAGGAATTCCTGACCGTGAAATCTGACGATGTGGCCGGCCGCACCAGGATGTACGAGGCCATTGTCAAAGGCAAGCATACGCTGGAGCCGGGGCTCCCCGAATCGTTCAACGTCCTGATCAAGGAACTCCAGTCGCTCTGCCTCGACGTAGAGCTCCTGGAGAGTGAAGAGGACTGATGCGCACCGTTCCTGTGGAGACGCATTGCAATGCGTCTCCACAGAAAATCACAAATATACGAACACTCCTACCTATAAGGAGGATATGACTTTGGAAGATATTTTCAATTTCTTTGAAAAACCGAAAGATCCGCTCCACTTTTCTGCCATAAAGATATCCATTTCTTCTCCGGAGAAGATCAGGGAACGCTCCTTCGGCGAGGTGAAAAAGCCGGAAACCATCAACTACCGGACCTTCAAGCCGGAGCGCGACGGGCTCTTCTGTGCCAAGATATTCGGCCCCACCAAGGACTACGAGTGCAATTGCGGCAAATACAAGCGGATGAAGCACCGCGGTATCGTCTGCGAAAAGTGCGGCGTCGAGGTGATACCTTCCAAGGTGCGCCGCGAGCGGCTCGGCCATATCGATCTGGCAACGCCGGTGGCACACATCTGGTTTCTGAAATCTCTCCCCTCCCGTATCGGCAACCTGCTCGACATGACCCTGAAGGACCTGGAAAAGGTGCTCTACTTCGAGGCATATGCGGTGACCGACCCGAAGAATACCGGCATGGTCATCGGAGAGGTCCTATCCGAGGAGCAGTATCAGAAGGCGATGGAAGAGCACGGCGGCCAGTTTTCCGCAACCATGGGTGCCGCCGCTATACGGGACTGCATGAAAGCCATCGATCTGGACTCGCTGGCCGAACAGCTCCGCGTGGAAATGCTCGACGCAACCAGCGAGGCCAAACGGAAAAAAACCGCCAAGCGTCTCAAGGTGGTGGAGGCGTTCAAAGCTTCCGGTAACAGGCCGGAGTGGATGATCCTGGAATGCATCCCGGTTCTCCCTCCCGAACTGCGTCCCCTGGTTCCTCTTGACGGCGGCCGCTTTGCCACCTCGGACCTGAATGACCTCTACCGGCGCGTGATCAACCGGAACAACCGTCTGAAGCGCCTCATGGAGCTTCAGGCCCCGGAAGTAATCATCAGGAACGAGAAACGGATGCTTCAGGAAGCGGTGGACGCCCTGTTCGACAACGGTCGTCGTGGTCGGGCCATCGCCGGCCCCAACAAGAGGCCGCTCAAGTCCCTGTCAGACATGTTGAAAGGAAAATCGGGCCGTTTCCGGCAGAACCTCCTCGGCAAGAGGGTTGACTACTCCGGCCGCTCCGTTATCGTCGTCGGTCCCGAACTTCGTCTTCACCAGTGCGGCCTTCCCAAGAAGATGGCGCTGGAGCTCTTCAAGCCGTTTATCTACAACAAGCTGGAAGAAAAGGGGTTTGTCACCACCATCAAGAGCGCCAAGAAGATGGTGGAAAAAGAGCGGCCCGAGGTGTGGGACGTCCTGGAAGAGGTGATCAAGGAGCATCCGGTCATGCTGAACCGGGCGCCGACCCTCCACCGTCTCGGCATTCAGGCCTTCGAGCCGGTCCTCATCGAGGGAAAGGCGATCCAGCTCCACCCGCTGGTCTGCACCGCCTTCAACGCCGACTTCGACGGCGACCAGATGGCGGTCCATCTCCCCCTCTCCATCGAAAGCCAAGTGGAGGCGCGGGTGCTCATGATGAGTACCAACAACATCCTTTCACCCGCGAACGGCAAGCCGATCATCGTTCCTTCCCAGGACATGGTTCTCGGCATCTACTACATGACCCGGGAGAAGCTTTTTGCCCGCGGTGAAGGGAAAATCCTTGCCTCGCCCGCAGAGGTGCGGATCGCCTTTGACGCCGGCGAGGTAGACCTCCAGGCCCGGATCAAAGTGCGGATGAAAAACCTGATCACCGACGAACAGCCGCAACTCGTGGAGACCACGGTCGGCCGGATCATTCTTCGGGAGATTTTGCCGGAATCGGTGCCGTTTGTCGCCATCAACAAGGTGATGACCAAGAAGGAACTCACCAACCTGGTGGATGTCTGCTACCGCTTGGCCGGTAATAAGGAAACTGTCATTCTGGCTGACAAACTGAAAGAGATCGGGTTCCGTTATTCGAGCCTGGCGGGGATCTCCATCTGTATCAACGATATGGTTATTCCCGAGGGGAAACCTGCCATCATCGACAAGGCCACGGAAGAGGTCAAGGAGATCCAGAATCAGTATACCGAAGGTCTGATTACGGATGGTGAGCGGTACAACAAGGTCATCGACATCTGGGCCAAGGCCAACGAAGAAATAGGCAAGGAGATGCTCGATAACCTCTCCCGCGAGACCGTGGTCTCTCCGGACGGGCAGGAGATCAAGGCACCCTCCTTCAATGCCATTCACATGATGGCTGACTCCGGTTCCAGAGGTTCGGCGGCCCAGATCCGGCAGCTGGCCGGCATGAGGGGTCTCATGGCCAAGCCGTCGGGCGAGATCATCGAAACCCCCATCACCGCCAACTTCCGCGAGGGGCTGACCGTGCTGCAGTACTTCATTTCCACCCACGGTGCCCGCAAGGGTCTGGCGGATACCGCCCTCAAGACCGCCAACTCCGGTTATCTGACCCGGAGGCTCGTCGATGTCGCCCAGGACGCCATTATCACCGAGCGTGACTGCGGCACCCTCGACGGACTTCTTGTTTCAGCCCTTACCGAAGGGGGAGAAATAATCGAGCATATCGGAGATCGCATCCTGGGGCGTGTTGCCCTTGACGATATCCTCGATCCGGTTACCGGGGAGATTCTGGTCCCGGCCAATTCCGATATCGATGAAACTCTTGTCAAGCGAATCGAGGATGCGGGGCTTGAAAAGGTAAAAATCCGTTCCGTGCTCACCTGCCAGAGCAGAAGGGGCATCTGCGCCATGTGTTACGGACGCGACCTGGCCCGGGGACATCTGGTCAACATGGGCGAGGCGGTGGGAGTCATTGCTGCCCAGTCGATCGGCGAGCCCGGCACCCAGTTGACCATGCGGACGTTCCACATCGGTGGTACCGCATCCCGGCGGGCCGAACAGACCTCGCTCGAGGCGCGTAACGAGGGTAAAGTCAAGTTCATCAATATCAACAGTGTTGTCAATGCGGAAGGCCATCACATCGTCATGAACCGCAACGGCGAACTGGCGATCGTGGATGAAACCGGCCGCGAAAGGGAGCGCTACGGCATCGTGTACGGTGCCAAGATAAAGGCGGCCCCCGACATGCTCGTGAAGCCGGGCGAAAGCCTGGCGGAATGGGACCCCTATACCATGCCGATCCTCACCGAGGTTTCCGGTAAGGTCAAGTTCGGCGACATCGTCGAAGGCGTAACCATGGAAGAGCAACTGGACGACGTTACCGGCCTTTCCCGCAAGGTGATCATCGAATCGAGGGATGCTGATAAACGTCCGCGAATTACTCTCAAAGACGAGTCCGGCAAGACGATGAAGATCAGCGAGAGTATGATGGGGCGCTACTTCCTGCCGGTCGGGGCAAACATCTCCGTCCAGGAAGACACCTTTGTCAACGCTGGCGATGTCATCGCCAAGATCCCGCGGGAAACTACCAAGACCAAAGATATTACCGGCGGTCTCCCTCGGGTCGCAGAACTTTTTGAGGCGCGCAAACCGAAAGACTATGCCGTCATTGCGGAGATTGACGGGGTTGTTTCTTTCGGCAAGGACGCAAAGGGAAAGCGCAAAGTCATTATCACCCCGGAGATGGGGGAACCGAAAGAATACCTTATCCCCAAAGGGAAACACATCAGCGTTCACGAAGGGGACCATGTGCGGGCTGGTGAGGCGCTCATGGATGGCTCCTCCAACCCCCACGACATCCTGCGGGTACTCGGGCAGAAAGAGCTGGCCAAGTACCTGGTGGACGAGGTGCAGGAAGTTTACCGGCTCCAAGGGGTCAAGATCAACGACAAGCACATCGAGACCATTGTGCGCCAGATGCTTCGCCGCGTCAGGATTAAGGACATTGGTGATACCAACCTCCTCATCGACGACCAGTTGGAGCGCTATATCTTCGAGGACGAAAACGAAAGAGTGCTCAGCAAAGGGGGCAAGCCGGCCATTGCCGAACCGCTGCTGCTCGGCATAACCAAGGCATCCTTGTCGACCGAGTCATTTATTTCCGCCGCCTCTTTCCAGGAAACGACAAAGGTCTTGACACAAGCAGCCATTGAGGGTAAGGTTGACAGCCTTCGCGGGCTCAAGGAAAACGTCATCATGGGGCGCCTGATACCGGCAGGTACAGGGCTCAGCCGATACAGGAACCTCAAGATGGTTGTGGAGGAGCCTGATGTAAGCCTGCCCGAGCCTCCCGTGGAGGAGCCCGAGGGTGACGAATAGAGTCGAGGGGGTTTTGTCCCCTCGATAAAAAAGCGAAAAAAAACTTGACAAGCACCGCTTTACTTGTTATTTTTGTCGCTTCCGCAGGGAGGTTGCCCTTCTTGAATCTGTAGCAGGTGGGAGAAAAATGTATGCCGACAATTAATCAGCTGATCCGGATAGGGAGAGAGAGTAAGAAGGATAAGTCGACCGCTCCTGCCCTTAAATGCTGCCCGCAGAAAAGGGGGGTATGCACCAGGGTTTATACCACGACCCCGAAAAAGCCTAACTCTGCGTTGCGTAAGGTGGCGAGGGTTCGCCTCACCAATGGTATTGAAGTGACATCGTATATTCCGGGTGTCGGGCATAATCTGCAGGAGCACTCGGTTGTTCTGATTCGCGGCGGCAGGGTCAAGGACTTGCCGGGTGTCAGGTATCATATCGTGCGCGGTACCCTTGACTCCGTTGGTGTTAAGGATCGGAAGAAGAGTCGCTCCAAATACGGCGCGAAAAGGCCCAAGTAAAAAGTAAAATTAGTGTGAGGGGTTGATATGCCGAGAAGAAGAGAAGTTGCCAAGCGGGTTATTCTGCCTGATCCTAAGTACGGTGACAGGACTGTTGCGAAGCTCGTCAATATATTGATGCAGGATGGCAAGAAGAGCACGGCCGAGAGGGCGCTCTATAGTGCGTTGGATATTGTTTCTCAGCGTACCGGTGAAGATGCGGTCAAGGTGCTGAAAAAATCGCTGGACAACATCAAGCCGATGCTGGAGGTGAAATCCCGGAGGGTGGGCGGTTCCACTTACCAGGTTCCTGTTGAAGTGCGGGCGGAACGGCGGACCTCGCTGGCAATGCGCTGGCTGATTAAGTACGCCAACACTCGTTCGGAAAAAACCTCTACGGACAAGCTGGCCGGTGAAATGCTTGATGCTTTTAACAACCGGGGTGCTGCTGTCAAGAAGCGGGAAGATACGCACAAGATGGCAGAGGCAAACCGCGCGTTTGCGCACTACCGCTGGTAGTATTTTATATAGAGCAAGTTCAAGGAGCTTTTTGTGGCACGTCAGGTTTCGTTGGAAAAAACACGCAATATCGGTATTATGGCGCACATCGACGCTGGTAAGACCACGACTACCGAGCGGATTCTGTATTATACCGGGGTTTCCCATAAGATAGGTGAGGTTCATGAGGGTACTGCCACCATGGACTGGATGGAACAGGAGCAGGAGCGTGGCATTACTATCACGTCTGCTGCAACGACCTGCACCTGGAAGGATAACCGCGTAAATATCATCGATACCCCCGGGCATGTCGATTTTACCATCGAGGTGGAGCGGTCTCTTCGTGTGCTTGATGGTGCTGTGGCCGTGTTTTGCTCTGTCGGTGGGGTCGAGCCGCAATCTGAGACGGTTTGGCGCCAGGCTGACAAGTACCGCGTGCCCCGGATCGCATTTATTAATAAAATGGACAGGGTTGGTGCCGATTTTTTCCGCGGCGTTTCCATGATCAAGGACCGTCTCAAGGCCAATCCTCTCCCGATCCAGCTCCCTATTGGAGCGGAGGATACGTATAGGGGTCTTATCGACCTGGTCAGGATGAAGGCGATTGTCTGGGACGAGGAGGCTCTTGGCGCAAAGTTTCACGAGGAAGAAATCCCGGCTGATCTTCTCGAAATGGCTGAGGAATACCGCGAGAAGATGATCGAAGAGATCTCCAGTCATGACGATGTCCTTATGGAGAAATATCTGGGCGGTGAGGCGTTGACTGAAGAAGAGATCAAGTCGGCCATACGTCAGGCGACCATTGATATCAAGATCTGCCCTGTTATTTGCGGGTCCGCCTTCAAGAACAAGGGCGTGCAGCCTCTGTTGGATGCCGTTATCGATTATTTGCCGTCGCCGGTCGACATCCCTCCCATCAAGGGTGTAGACGCTGATACTGAAGCTGAAGTGGAGCGTAAGGCATCGGACAGCGAGCCTTTTGCGGCACTTGCCTTCAAGATCATGACCGACCCGTTTGTCGGCCAGCTTTGCTTTATCCGGGTTTACTCCGGTGTTCTTAACTCCGGCTCCTACATATACAATTCCACTAAAGGGAAGAAGGAGCGGATTGGCCGTCTTCTCAAGATGCACGCCAATAAGCGGGAAGAGATCAAAGAGATATATGCCGGGGATATCGCAGCGGCTGTAGGCTTGAAATACTCCACAACCGGCGATACACTTTGTCCGGAAGACCATCCGGTCATTCTGGAGTCGATTGAATTTCCCGAGCCCGTTATTTCGATTGCTATCGAGCCGAAGACCAAGGCCGACCAGGAGAAACTGGGTGCCAGTCTTGCAAAGCTTGCCAGCGAGGACCCCTCCTTCCGGGTCCGGACTGATGAGGAAACCGGCCAGACCATTATTTCCGGGATGGGCGAGCTCCACCTGGAGATCATCGTTGACCGCATGATGCGGGAATTCAAGGTTGAGGCCAACGTCGGCAAGCCGCAGGTCGCCTACCGTGAAACCATTTCCAAGAAGGTCAAGGTTGAGGGTAAGTTTGTCCGTCAATCCGGCGGGCGTGGCCAGTACGGCCATGTATGGCTTGAGGTTGAACCTCAGGAGGCCGGTAAAGGTTATGAATTTGTCGACGCCATCAAGGGTGGAGTTGTTCCGAGGGAATACATTCCTGCCGTTGACAAGGGCATCCAGGAGGCTCTGGATACCGGCGTCCTGGCAGGCTATCCGGTTGTGGACGTCAAGGTAACGCTTGTCGACGGTTCCTATCATGAGGTGGACTCTTCGGAGATGGCATTCAAGATTGCCGGGTCCATGGGGTTCAAGGAAGGCTGCTCAAAGGCCGGCCCTGTCCTTCTGGAGCCGATTATGTCGGTGGAGGTCGTGGTTCCCGAGGAGTACATGGGTGAAGTTATCGGCGATCTCAATTCCCGTCGTGGCCGGATCATGGGTATGGAGAACAGGGCGGGTGCCCAGGTTGTCGGCTCAATGGTTCCGCTCGCCCAGATGTTCGGTTATGCCACTGACCTCCGTTCTGCCACGCAGGGGCGGGCTACCTATACCATGACGTTCCATCATTATGAGCAGGTGCCGAAATCGGTGTCTGAAGAGATAATCGCAAAAGTAAAGGGATAGACAATTCCTATAGAAGGAGGGAATCCTGTATGGCAAAGGCAAAATTCGAGAGAAAGAAACCGCACGTAAACATAGGGACGATCGGTCACGTTGACCATGGCAAGACCACCCTGACGGCAGCGATCACCAAGGTGCTGGCCTCCAAGGGACAGGCCGAGTTCAAGGCGTTCGACCAGAT
>DATDNF010000056.1:0-90447 GCA_036518435.1 Geobacteraceae bacterium | reverse complement strand
GATGTAAAGGCCGTTGGAGATGGTGGAGTTGGTTACGGAGAGGGCCGACGTGGTGCTGCTGAGATACAGGCCGTAGAGACCGGCGCTGTTGGCGCTGGAAACGGTATAGTTGGAGATTAGCGGCGAACCGCTGCCGTAGATCCCTTGTCCCGTGGCGCTTGTGTTAGTAAGGCTGCCGCCGGTGATGATTGGGGAGGAGGAGGAGAGGTTGATGCCGTAGCTGCCGTTGTTGGTGATGGTGACGGTATCGATGACCGGGTTGGCGGAAGAGAGGTTAAGCCCGTAGCCGGTCACGCTGGTGATGGTGGCGTTCCTGATGGTGGGAGCGCACGAGGTCATGGTCACCCCGCTGCTGTACTGGATGTCCACGTTCTCCATGTCGGTGGTGGCGTTCACCGTCCCGGCCTGGAGGCTGACGCTCCCCCAGGTGCCGGAGGTGCCGCTCCTGGTCAAGGTGATCCGGCTTGCAGTCGTTCCTTGGGCGACAAGCGCACCCTTGTTGGTGCTGTTGCCGATTTGCAGCCCGGTGCCTGAGGCGAACTTGACCACGGTTCCCGGCGCAATGGTCAGGGTGGAAGCTGTTGTCGTGGAGTTGTAGACCGAGACGGTGCCGGAGACCACCACGTAAGGGGCGACCAGTTGGTTCCAGGTCGTGTTCTGTGAGACCTGCTCGCCGACGACTTCGACCCTGCCGGCGGAGGTCTGGCCGGTAAGGGTATTGTTGGCGACGATCTGGCCGATGATGTTCGCCCCGGCATGCAACGGCGAGTTGTCCAGGTTGGTGAAGGTATTGCCGGAGACGGTCGGAATCACAGCGGTTGAGCCGATGTAGAGGCCGTTGGAGACGGTGGAGTTGGTCACGGAGAGGGCCGAGGTGGTGGTGCTGAGATACAGGCCGTAGATGCCGGCGCTGTTGGCGCTGGAAACGGTGTAGTTGGAGATGACCGGCGAACCGCTGCCGTAGATCCCTTGTCCCGTAGCGCTGGTATTGGTGAGGCTGCCGCCGGTGACGGTCGGCGAGGAGGAGGAGAGGTAGATGCCGTAGCTGCCG
This sequence comes from Geobacteraceae bacterium, assembly GCA_036518435.1. Lineage (GTDB taxonomy): Bacteria > Desulfobacterota > Desulfuromonadia > Geobacterales > Geobacteraceae > JAMPXD01. The sequence goes on along the minus strand of DATDNF010000056.1, from coordinate 89,396 downwards.
TTGTTGGTGATGGTGGAGTTCGTGATCGTGGGGGAAGACGATGACAGATAGATGCCGTAGCTGCCGGCACTGCCGACGGTCACGGTATCGATGGTCGGGTTGGCGGAAGTGAGGTACAGACCGTTGCCGGTCACATTGGTGATGGTGGAGTTTCTGATCGTGGGGGAGGATGAAGTGATGGTTACGCCGGTGCTGTACTGGATGTCCACGTTTTCCAGGTCGGTGGTGGCGCTTACCGTGCCGGCCAGGAACGTGACGCTCCCCCACGTGCCCGATGTGCCGCTCCGGATAAAGGTGATCCGGCTTGACGAAGTCCCCTGGGCGACGAGCGCGCCCTGGCTTGAGCTGCTGCCGATTTGCAGCCCGGTACCCGAGGCAAATTTCACCACCACACCCGGCTCTATGGTCAGCGTGGCCGGCGTCGTGCTCGTGCCGTACACCTGCACGGTTGACGTGACATTGTAGGGGCTGCCGGCAAGCGTCCAGGTCGTATCCGAGGAGATGACCCCTCCCACGGTGGTATCGGCCAGGGAAGGCATGACGTCTGTAAACAGCATGAACAGGCAAAATGGGAAAATCCAAAAATATTTATTGCGCATCTCTCCCTCTCCTGACAAGTTCCAATAAAATTAAAGCCCATTTCCGAATACGCAGAAATGGGCTTCCTTGCACCATCAGCGTGTGCTCCCCGGCAAAAACAGAAGCTGAAGATCCACATCTCACAATAAAAAACGCCAATGGATAACCAACTTGGCGCAACAATATTTACCAACTCATCATTTGTCAAGGATAATTATTGGGGTTCAGCAAACATGTCCAGACAATGGGAAATCGAAGGCCCGCCGGCGCTCCCTTCGGGGGATTCAAGGAAGACGATCCCCTTGACAGGGGGGGGAGATGGGGGTAAAAGGTGAAGCAGGGCGGGGAACCGGAAAAGAGAAAGGAACGTGATCGCGATGAGCTGGTATCGTTTGACGCTCGACAGGGGGCAGGTGGCCGCGGGCGAAGCCCGGCGGCGCACGGAGGCCTTTGCCGAAGCCTTTGCCGAAGCCTTTGCCGCTGCCCGCGGGCCGCGCACGATGGCCCTTTTTCAGCAAGGGCGCGAGGATGGCGGGCTGGATCTCTTCCTCACCCCCGAGTGCGGCGAGCATGCGGCGCGGCTTCTCGACGAGTGGGGGTGCACTCCCTGCGATCGTCCTTCTATGATAGGACTGTACCTGCTGGTCGGCCACAACGAAATAACGTACTACATGCCCTGAGAAAAGGGGCAGGCGGCCGCAAGGTCGGGGAAAAGCAGGCATGGCAACGCGTCAGAAATAGGTGACCTGCAGCAGAGGTGCAAGAACTTCCCGATTCGCTCCCGTGGTGTCGTTGATTTCGATGCGCCCCGCCCGAGAAGCCATCCCCTCCCCCCACTGTTCCTGTGAGTAATAGTACCAGAAAAAAGGCAAAACAAAAGGGGAACGGGTTGAATCTCCCTTTTTGACGCAGGTCAAGGCAAACGATCCCGGATAACGGTACCGTAACCTCACCACCACCGAACTTTCCGCTCGGCAATGATACCCATGGCGAGGTGTTTCCATGACGAATACCGTACCTCAGGCAAACGTTAACCCGGAGAATTCCGCGTGCGGCGCGGCCGCGGCGGCGAATCCCGCGCCCGCGCTCCGGCCGTATCCCGGCAAGCTGTTCGTGGAAACCACCACGCGCTGCAATCTCGGCTGCTTCATGTGCGTCAAGCAGACCAACGGCTGCGGGATGAGCGAGGGTGACCTGTCGCCGGAACGTTTCGCGGCGCTGGCGCCCGCTTTTCCCCATCTCGAAGCGCTGGTCCTGAACGGCGTCGGCGAACCGCTGCTCAACCCCGGGCTGGAGGGGTTCATCCGCACGGCCAGGAGGGCGATGCCGGCCTCCGGCTGGATCGGGTTCCAGTCCAACGGCCTGCTGCTCACCGACGCCCGCGCCCATGCGCTGGTCGAGGCGGGGCTCGACAAGATCTGCCTCTCCATCGATGCGGCCTCCCCGGAAACGTTCCGCAAGGTGCGGGAGGGGGGAGAGCTTTCGGCGATCGAGCGCGCTTTCGCGGCCCTGGCAGCGGCAAGGGAGCGCTGCGGCAGGCCGGAAGTTCAGGTGGGGATAGAATTCGTGGCGATGCGGAGCAACATCGGGGAACTTCCCGCCGCGCTGCGCTGGGCCGCCGAGCACGGCGCCACCTTCGCCATCGTCACCCACGTGCTGCCGTACGACGAACAGCATGCGGGCGAGGCCGCCTATGCCACCTGCACCGATGAGGCGATCGCCCTGTTCAACGACTACCGGGAGGAGGCTGCCCGGCAGGGGCTCGATCTCAACCGCTATGCCGCGGCACGCTGGAAGTATGCCAAGAATCCCGGGGAACAGAGGATCGTGAACCTGGTCGATGCCATGAAGAACGAGGCGAAAAGGCGCGACATATTCATCGACGTCAGAAAGCTCCTCCAGATGGACATCGGCACGATTGACGAGGTAGCGGAAATGTTTGACCGGGCCGAGGCCGTGGCACGGGAGACCGGTCTGGATCTCCGGCTCCCCGCCGTTACCCTGCGGGAGAAGCGGCGCTGCAGCTTCGTCGAGGAGGGTGGTGCTTTCGTCTCCTGGGAAGGGAACGTGTCCCCCTGCTATTTCCTGTGGCACCGCTACAGCTGCTTTGCCAGCAACTGGTCGCAGCAGGTGCAGCCGAAGGTGTTCGGCAACCTGGAGCGGCGGGGCATCCTGGAGATCTGGAACGACCGGTCATTCCGCGCGTTCCGGGAAAACGTGCTCGCCTACGATTACCCCACCTGCGCCGGTTGCGGCCTGGCCCCGTGCGATTATGTCCAGACCGAGGATTTCCAGCAGGACTGCCATGTGAAGGAGGTCCCGTGCGGGGCCTGCCTCTGGTGCGCGGGGGTCTTCCAGTGCCTCCGCTAGGAGCCGCTTCTCACGCCCCTTCGGCGGGATTTGGCACCGCCGCTCTGCCGCGGCGCATCCAGAAGAAGACCGGCACCCCGGAGGCGATGAACGCCAGGCCGGTGAGCGACTCCCGCGGGGAGGTGATGAGTGTGTTGACGAGGAGGGCCACGGCGATGGCGGCAAAGAGCAGCGGCAGCAAGGGATAGGCCGGGACGCGGTAGCCGCGGGGCGCGTCGGGAATCCGGAAGCGGAAGATGACGAGCGAAACGGCTGCCAGCGCGTAGAAGACCCACCCCGCGAACACGACGTAGTCGGTGATCTGGTCGAAGGTCCCGGAGACGGCCAGGACGGCCGCCCACCCCCCCTGGATGAGGGCCGCGCGCATGGGGACGCGGGTTGCGGGATGCACCGCCGCCAGGAACCGCGGCATCATGTCTTCGGTGGCCATGGCATAGGGGATGCGGGAACTGGTGAGGATCGAGCCGTTCAGCGCGCCCATTGCCGAGATGAAGAAGGCGGTTGAGAGGAGCACGGTCCCGGACGTGCCGAGAAAGCCCGCCGCCGCCTTGGTCGCCGCGGGGAGCGCGTCGGGATGGAGCTTGGAGTTGGCGCTGAGGAGCTCCCCGAAGGGGAGGGCGTACACATAGGCGATGTTGGCGAGGGTGTAGATGAGCATCACGCCCCCCACGCCGATGATCAGGGAGAGCGGGATGGAGCGCTGGGGGTTCTGGATCTCCCCCGCCACCATGGGCATGTTGTTCCAGCCGTCGTAGGCCCAGAGCGCGGCCAGCACCGCGGCCCCGAAGGGGGCGAAGCCGGGCCACCCCCCGCCGCCTGCGGCGTGCGGGAAGAGATGCCCCCAGCTGCCGGCCGGACTGAAGACGAAGATGGCGAGGGTGAGCCCGACGATGATCACGACCTTCAGGGCGGTGACGAAGGATTGCACCCGCCCGCCGAACCGGACGCTCAGGCAGGCGAGCCCCGTGAAAAACGCGATGAAGCCGACGGCGAGGGGGGCGCGGCAGCCGTTGATGCCGGGGATGCCGGTTGCTCCGAGGAAGGTCGCCCCCCCCACCGCGTAGGCGGCAATCGAGCCGGGCGAGGCTATCCAGAAGCGCATCCAGCCGTACAGGAAGCCGGGAAGATCGCCGTACGCCTCGCGGATATAGACGTATTCCCCCCCTGCCCGGGGAAACAGGCTGCCGATCTCGGCGTAGACCAGCGCGCCGGCAAAGGAGAGGATACCCGCCGCCACCCAGGCGAGGAGCATCCAGTGGGGTGCCCCCACGGTCTGGGACATGATCCCCGCCTTGAGAAAGATGCCGGTGCCGATCACCGTGCCCACCACCAGCGCCCCGGCATGGACCGGGGTCAAGCCGCGGACCAGCCCATTTTGTTCAGCCACGCAGACCTCCACATGTTTTCAGCCGATTATCGCCAATCTTCCGCGAGTCCTAAAACACTCCCTCCCCCCCACCCCCTCCCATCGAGGGAGGGGGAGAAAAATGGTGATTGGCGTTAATCAGGTTATAGATTGAGGGGGCAGAGCTGAGGCGGTCAGCGGCACAGCTCGCCGAAGGAGACGTCCAGGAGCTCTCCGCCGCTCTCCGCATCGTCGTAGTGCCACCACTCGGTCGACAGCCGCCGGAATCCCGCCTGCTCCATAATCTCCGCCAGGAGCCGCCGGTTCTCAAGGACCCGCGCCGGCAGATGCGTCTCCCCGTGCGCCGCGCGGGGGGAAAAGTCGTCGAACCGCGTCGGCATTTCCAGCTCCCGCCCCGTGCCGTCCACCAGGGTCACGTCGACCGCGTTGCCGCGGTTGTGCCGCGAGCCCTTCCGCGGATCGGCCACGAAGCGCGGGTCGGGAACGAGCGACCAGAGGCGCTTCTGGGCCGACAGGGGGCGATAGCAGTCCCACATCTTCAGGGAAAGTCCCCGTGTGCGCAATGCCCGCTCGGCCCGCGCCACCTTTTCAGCGGTTTCGGGCCGCAGGAAGCAGCGGCCGCAGTCGTAGATCGCCTCCCCCGTGAAATTGTCGCGTCCCGCATAGCGCATCTCCACCGCGACCTCCGGCGCCATCGACCGCACGTCCACCAGGGGGGGCTTCCGTTGTTCCCCCTCCTCCCAGAGCTGCGGGGAGGGGAGCTGCCACTCCCGCCAGACGCGGTGATAAGCCTCCCGCGGGAGTTGCACCAGCGCAGGGCTCGCCTCCGGTTTCAGCCATGCCGTGAGCGCGGCCAGTTCGTCCTCGGCAAGGGCGGTGCAGCCGGAGGTCGGCTCCGCGACGGAGCGCCAGATGTGCATGAAGATGCAGCTCCCGTCCCCCGGCCGCGGTGCCCCGACGTTGTAGCCGACGACCAGCAGGCGCCGGTAGAGGTCGGTCTCCCGCATCCGTTCGGAGGAGTGCCACAGCTCCGCCGGCTTTCCGGGGAGATCTTTTTCGGCGACGATCCGGTTGTAGTAAGGGGAGGTGCGGTCGTCCACGCAGTGGGTCCCCTCGCCGATGCTTTGGTAGGGGAGGGTGACGCCGGCGGGTGGGAGGGGGGAGAAACCCATGGCGGGGGAGAGGGGGAATATCCCGGCGGGGGCCTTGCCGTCGCCTTCCTGCTTCACCGGCTCGCCGGGGCCGCGGTCCGTTATTGCCGGGTCCCAGGCGAGCCCCGACCGCCCCACCATCGCCGGCACTCCCGTCCCCACCCGCTGCCAGCTCCCGCCTCTCTGCTCGAACCGGTAGAGGGTGGCGCGGAAGTCGCTCCACGAGTCGGTGACGGAAACGACGAGCTGCCGGTGGCGGGAGGCGTCCTGCGGGTAGCCGGGATGCGGCGCCAGCAGGGCGAGGACGAGGAATAACTGGATGAGGCGGCGCGGCATCTTCGATCTCCCGTTCGGACGATGGTCACCATCCTAGGGAAAATCGGGCCGCTGTCAAGGGTAATCTGCACCCATGACCTAGAAGAAGAACGACAGGAGGACCGAGCCGTAATCCTCCCGCTCAGTTTGGCCGTAGAATTCCTTCCCCCACATCACGTAGGAGAAGGTCGTCTGGAAATGCCGCGTCCAGAGGGACGCGCCGAACTCGGCCGCCGGGAGGAACAGGCGTTTGTCCACGCTCCGGCTCTGGGTGAAGGTGTTGCCGTCGAGGGTGAGGTTCCTGCCGACCAGGTTCGCGGCCCCGCCGGCAAAGGCGTAGAAGCCCCAGGCGTGGCGCGTTCCCTCCTCCTGCGGGAAGGGGAGGTACCCGGCCCCCCGCAGCACCGTGGCGCCGAAGTCGTCCGGATGGTACCCGATCCGGCACTGCACCTCAACCTCGGCCTGGGTCAGGTAGTTGCCCAGGAATGCCCCCCCCATGGGGATCAGCTCGATGCCGACCGCCGCATCCCGGGGGGTGAGGCGGTATTTGTGGCGGTACTCGTACAGCAGGTTGACGACCGGCTCGTTCTTGAGCTGAGCGGACCAGCCATGGGGGACATTGTAGCCGAACACGTGGTGGGTGAAGCGCTGGAGCCCCTCGGCATACGAGGCGGGCCCGGCGACGCCGGCCATGAGCTTCAGGCTGTGCAGGCTCTCATCCCGCTGGAGATGGGTCGCGAGCCCCAGGTAGAGCAACCCCGCATAGGGGCGGTCGGTCGGGTCCGGGTCGCTCCGTTCGATGTCGGAGGGGGTAAACTGGAGCTGGGTCAGCTCGTATGTGGCAAACCGCTCCCCTTCTGCCTTCCCCCCCAGGTCCCACACCCAGGCCAGGGGTCCCTTCCCCGTCCGGGTGAGCGCCAGGGATATCCCGTCCGTGTAATTCGAATCGGTCCCGCCGAAGGCGTCGTTCTCGAAGCGGATCGAGAGGGCGTTGCGGACCGGTTCGGCCCGCAGCTCCGCCGCGGACGACGGAGCTGCTGAAATGCACAGCAGCGCGATCATGATTGGTACGAGCCTTCCCCCGATACTGCACCTCCTCTCCCGCAAGCCCCGTCGGCCCGGCATCAGCGGGCGGCCGGCTCCGGGTTCGTCTTTGACTGCCTCGTCTACACGGCGGGGCTCGCACGTCCCTCCCCATAATGATACCAAATATTTCCCCGCTGCACATCCATGCATTTTCCCCGGAATATGGTTAACTTAAAGGTAGCATTTGCGGAGGTGCCGGGCGTTTCTCAGAGCGAAACCGCGCCATTGTGTGCTGCATAGGACATCCCGGAGATTGCGTCATGACGCAGGGCCTCACGATCAGGAAAAGGGTGTTCATAACCGTCGCCTGTCTTCTTTTCGCCAGCACCGCGTTGATCGGATTTCTGACGCACAGGTACATGATGGCCGGTCTGCGGGAGGATCTGAAGGATTTTGCCGAGCGTGAAAACCGGCTGTTCAGCTCGATCCTGGCTGCCGACGCCGAGGGACTGGAGCGGGCACAGATCGGCCTTGCCCGGCTCGACCCTCTGCTCAGGCTGTTCGCCGACAGGAAAAAGGGGGCGCTCCTGGCAACGGCGCGGCCGATTTTCAGTGAAATCCGGCGTGACAACAGCATAACCCACATGTATTTCATCGATCCCGACGGCACGGTCTTCCTCAGGGTCCATAAGCCCGAAGAGCGAGGCGACAAGCTGGCCAGGGCCACCTTCCTGAAGGCGAGCACAACCAACCGAATCGCCACCGGCCTGGAAATGGGGCTGAACTTCTTTTCCCTCCGCTGCGTTCAGCCGGTTTCCTATCGGGGAAAGCCGCTCGGTTTTGTGGAAATTGCCGAGGAAATCGACCATGTCTTCAGCCGGGTGAAGCGGATCAACGGCAATGACGTGAGCCTGTTCCTGACGGAGGATTTCCTCAAGAGCCGGTCTACCCACGTAACGGGCGAACGGGTCGGCAATTACGCCATTCTCTATCCCACCGACAGGACCGTCTCGCTGCGGCTTGCCGCAAAGCTGCTGCCGGCCATGGGCAAGGCGCTGCGGGGATTTACGGTCACCGTGGTCGATCTCGGCGGGAAAAAATACGCCGTTGGCTTGGGGCCGGTTCAGGATGCGTTTGGGACCACCGTCGGCATCCTGTTTTCCCAGAAAGAGGTTACCTCCCTTTTCGCCTCTCAGCGGAGCTTGGTCATCAACAATGTCCTCGTTTTTGCCGTCACCCTGCTCGCCTCTCTGGCGTTCCTGTTTCTTTCCCTCCAAAAGAGCTTTACCCTTTTCAATGCCCTGCGCCAGCGTATCCTGGAGATAACTTCGACCTGGGACCTGAGTAAACGGGTGGTTGTGCCCGACCGTTCCCATGACGAGATCGGCACCCTTGCCCAGGCGTTCAACTCGATGCTGACCGAGCTGGACGAGCAGAAAAGAGATATGAAAAAGCAGCTGCAGTTCCTGCAAATCCTGATGGAAACCATGCCGCTTCCCATCTACTACAAGGATGTAGAGGGAAAGTATCTCGGTTGCAATTCCGCCTTCGCGGCACTGCTCGGCATGACGAAGGAGGAAATACTGGGGAAAAGGGTGCACGATGTCGCTCCGCGGGAACTGGCGGACGAGTATCGCAAGATGGACGCGGCGCTCTTTGCCAAGCAGGAGGTACAGGTCTTCGGCTTTCCTTTTCTCTCGAAAGGGGGGCGGCGCCATGACGTGATCTTTTACAAAGCCCCGTTCCCCAACGCAGATGGCACCTTGGGCGGGTTGGTGGGTTCCATACTTGACGTTTCCGAGCAGAAGCGCGCCTATCAGCTACTGATGGAGTCGGAGCAGAGGTTCCGCATCCTGTTCGACAACGCCGTCGACGCCATTTTCCTCCATGATCCGGACGGCACCTTCCTGGAAGTCAACGAAACGGCCTGTGTTCGGCTCGGCTACAGCAAGGACGATCTCCTCCGGATGACGCCGGGGGACATCGACACTCCCGAGTATGCCCCCCTCGTCCCGCTGCGCATCGAGCAGGTGAAAAGAGATGGGCATGCTTCCTTCGAATCCGCCCACCGGCGAAAAGACGGGGCGGTCATCCCCGTGGAGATGAATATCAGGATCGTCAGCTACGCCGGGAAAAATCTCGTGCTCGCCGTGGCGCGGGACATTACCCGGCAGAAACTGGCGGAACAGGAAAAAAGGCACCTCGAGGAAGAGTTGCGCCATTCCCAGAAGATGGAGGCCATCGGACTGCTGGCGGGCGGCATCGCCCACGACTTCAACAACGCCCTCACCGTCATCATCGGCTTCGGCAGCCTTGCCGACATGCAGATGGGCAAAGACGACCCCCTGCGGCAGAATATCGAGCAGATCCTCGCCGCCGCCGACCGGGCGGCCAAGCTGACCAGCAGCCTCCTCGCCTTCAGCCGGAAGCAGCGACTGAACCCCCAGCCGCTCGATCTGTGCGGGATCATCCGGCACATGGAAAAATTCCTGAAGAGAATCATCGGGGAAGATATCCGGTTGCAAACCGGCTTCAGGGAAGCACATCTGATCGTCTGCGCGGACAGCGGCCAGATAGAACAGGTCCTGATGAACCTCGCCACCAACGCCAGGGACGCCATGCCCAATGGCGGGGCGTTGTTCATCGAGGCGACATCCGCGGTCATCGACGAAGCGTCCGTGCACGCCCATGGTTACGGGGCTCCGGGGAGGTATGCGCTGGTGACGATGACCGATTCCGGCAGCGGGATGAACAAGGAGACCATGCAGAGGATATTCGACCCGTTCTTCACGACCAAGGAGTTCGGCAAGGGGACAGGGCTCGGCCTTTCGATCGCCTACGGGATCGTCAAGCAGCACAACGGTTTTATCAATGTCTACAGCGAGCCGGAACAGGGGACGACCTTCAGGATATATCTCCCCCTGATCGAAGCCGAGTTCGAGAAGAAGGCGAATGCGGCTGAACCCTACCCCAAGGGTGGTTCGGAAACCATCCTGGTCGCAGAGGATGAGCCGATGATCCGCGACCTCGTCGGCAAGGTTCTCGGCGAGTTCGGCTACACGGTTGTCATGGCGGAAGACGGTGAGGATGCCGTCCGGAAATTCCTGGAGAACCGCGAGGGGATTCAGCTCCTCCTCTTCGACATGATCATGCCGAAGAAGAACGGCATGGAGGCATTCAGGGAGATCGCGGCCATCTGTCCCGAAATGCGGGCGTTGTTCATGAGCGGCTACACGGCCGATATAATCCAGGCAAAGGGGATGCTCGGTGAAGAACACGCGTTGATCATGAAACCCATTCAGCCGTTGGACCTGATACGGAAGGTACGGGAGGTGCTCGACTGCCGCTGCGGCGATCTCGCACGCCAGAGCTTATAAAGAGGGGCATCCGCCCGCTTGCCAAAAGATTTTAATCAGCGGCAGTCGGGTGGTGATGCTCCTTGCCCGGACGATGCGGATGCGCATGGGGATGATGATGGTGACCGCTGCCTTTATGAGGTTTTTCGCACACTTATCAACACAAGGCTGACCGGCCTTTTGGGGGCCGGTCTAGCCGCGAGTTGGGCATCAACCTCTTTCGAGCAAAGAATGGAAAATGGAAGTTGGCCCTTTATCCTTTCTCTAATAAATCTTGCTTATCGTAAATGTACCTCCGTTGTCAGCTACAAAGAGACTTGTGCCGTCCGTCGTTAGTCCTTGTGGAGACCAATACCTAGCTGTACCTGTACCATCAGTCCAGCTAGGAGTCCCAGCGACCCCCACAAGTGTTGTAACTGCGCATGTGGCGATCTCTATCTTGCGGATCGTCGCATTGAGGAAATCGGCGACATAGAGGTTCGTGCCGTCCGTGGTGATCCATTGTGGATTGAAAAATGTAGCTGCAGAGCCTACGCCATCAGAAGACCCACTAATCTCAGGGACTCCAGCTATGGTCGTCACTACCTCTGTGGAGATATTTATCTTGCGGATAGTGTTGTTTTGAATGTCCGCTAGGTAGAGGCTTGTACCATCGGTGGTGATTCCCGCAGGATACCGAAACCTCGCTGCTGACCCAGTGCCATCTGTTGAACCAGAAAGCCCAGGGCTTCCGGCTATGGTTGTTACTTCGCCAGTGGCGATTTTTATCTTGCGGATTGTTAAATTGCCTGAATCCGATACGTAAAGGTAAGAGTTATCTGTCGTTATTCCTTGCGGGCCAAGAAATCTCGCTGCTGAGCCTGTGCCATCAGCCGAGCCCGGGTTCCCAGCACTACCAGCAATAGTTGTTACTATTCCGGTGGATATCTCTATCTTTCGGATCGTGTTGTTGCTATCCGTCACGTAGAGATTCGTGCCATCTGTTGTAATGCCAAATAGATCGGAGAACCTTGCGGCTGCACCAGTACCATCTGCACAGCCCTGGTTCCCAGCGCTTCCAGCTAATGTCGTAACAACGCCCGTCGCGATCTCCACCTTCCGGATAGTAAAATTTGCGCCATCTGCTACGAACAGGTTCCTGCCGTCCGTCGTGAGGCCTTCAGGACATAAACTCGCTGCTACGCCTATACCGTCGGAAGATCCGTAAGTTCCTTTAGTGCCAGCTAAAGTTGTAACGACACCTGATACAGAGAGTGCTCGCCCCTGTATTGCCCCGCCCATTTGTACAGTCGGAGTAGGGACTGTGCCTCCTCCATTGGTGCTTCCTCCACTGCCCCCACAACCGGCGATCAGCACAGTAATAATCAATGTCATTATCCGATTAAGGCCCTTCTCAGTTTTCATAACCACCTCCAATTGATTAAAATCAACGCTTCTATAGCCCAAACAAAGGCAACTACATGACTTCTGAAAGAAGACATAAGGAGAAGACATAAGTGTCAGGTCTCCACCTATGACAGGTTTAGCTTTCTTTCCACGCTTCCAACCATTTTTTTCAATTCCGGATCAACGGCCATCGCACTCAACAACCTTCTGCTCGTCTGAGCAATCGCCGAGTCTTTCTTACCAAAATATGCGCCTATTTCCTTCAGCCGCGCTCCGCTGTGCCGGTGAGCTAAGTAGATGCCGATTTTTTCTTCAAGCTTGGCATCTCCGAGAGCACCCTGCACATTTCCCAATATCATTTCAATCCTTCGCAACTTTGACAATTCACGTATCGCGGGCACATCGCGTTCTACCCGCTTTCCGTCGAGATGTACCTCCATAATATTCTGAACAAATGGTTCGCTTCCCAACAAGGTGGATGCAACTGTCCTCTGCAAGGGGCTTTCGTATTCCTTCCCAAGTAAATCTTCAACGAACTGCTGGTAGTTTTTGCTACTCCCAAAATGCTCCTTCACCAAGTCAATACAGAGCCAAGCAGGTACCGGTTTCTGCCCAATGTAATTTTGGTAGCTCGACCAAGGATGCGACTCTGGCTTTTCTGCCATCCCACAACGTACGGGATTGAGATGGATATAGCGGGACAACTCCATCAGATATTCATCCGCTTCGATTAGGATCGCTTTGTATCGTCCCTGGAACAGGTGCCCTGCTCGTTTGCGTTTTGTATTGTAGTAGTTGGTATAGGCCCCGTTTATGTGCCGCATAATTTCTGGCAGGTTGCCCACCGGCGTTTCCAGCAAGAGATGGTAATGATTGGTCATGAGACAGTATGCGTGGATTCTTGCTCCGTAACGGACTACGGACGATTCAAGATAAGAGAGAAATTGCTCCCTATCACGGCGGCTTTTGAAAATATCTTTCTGCTCATTGCCCCGCGAGGTGACATGGTAGTGTGCCCCCGGATAAGCTATTCGTAAGGGCCGGCCCATCTTCTCTCCTTAACGTACATGTTATTTCTCAATCCTTCCCCGTGCCTTTGTCATAGGTGGAGACCTGACACCTTCATGTTCTCTTAGGTGGAGACCTGACACCTTCATGTTCTCTTCATTTTGTTCTAAATTCATCAGCTTGGTTGGCAAATACCTCAAAGTTTCTTTTAGTAAAATCGGGATGTGGCTTTCTGAGTGCTTCCGTCTCTTTTTGGTGGAGTTCCTTAATGTCAGAGATTTCTTTAACCGTACTCTTTTGAAGAGCATTCAGTTCAGACCGGAGTGTTTCAGGTGGACTCTCTTCGAGATGACGATCCCATTCAAACTGAGAAAAGTCATAGTATATCTGACAAATATCATCAGCCATGGCCCGGCATGATTTCAATGGCAAATAATAAATAGCTTCATGTACAGGTTTTGTATGATTTTTTGTGAGTTTACCTTGAGTTTTTATGAGTCTCATTTTCATATCTTCGGTAGGTAGATCACCGGGGAGAATATATTTGAAATGATACTCATAAGCATTTTCGAGTCGTTTCTTGATATTGTCAGACCAGTGGGCAAGGAGACGGACGGACAACCATAATTCCCATTCTATTTTATGGTTTCTTCTCATATTTTTCTCCTTGCGATAACGGTGGTGAGCCTGACCGGCCTGCTTTAGGGGCCGGTCGTGGCGATGGTTGGCACGGCTGAATCAGTCACCTGCAATAGCATCAGTACTATTGATAGCCTGTTCAACTGCAGCAACAATACTTGAAAGACTTACACCAAAAAACTCACGTCGTTTATTCAGTCTATAAGGCCTTAACTGTTCATGAACTTCTTTTTCTACTGAGCTACAGTCACGTACTTCCCAGCTAGCAAGAACTTCAAAGGGCAGAGGCACGCCTGTTGTAGAGCTAAGTTCCGACGCTCTCTCTTCTGATGTGCGCCGAGTGAGGCCAATCTTGTAGACATCATTCCCATGAGCAGGTGATCGCATAATATAAATTGTGCCAGGGTCTTTGCCATATTGAACTCTTGGGTGATTTTGGATAACAAAAGAGTCCGGACTCTTCACTGTATACTTTTCTATGCGCTCAACCCAAGTCTTACCAACGACCGGATTACCGCTTTTATCTTCTCCAACTTCATTGACACCAATGGGCCTCCAGTATCCTGATGTTTCAAAGGTAAATTTTGGAGGTTCTATAATCCTATGGCTGGCTATTTTCAAGTTGTCGTTGTTTCTGCTTGTCATGCATCGAACCATTCGATGCGTATGAAAATGCTTTTTACCCAACTCTTTGATTGCTTTCTGGACTTGATGTTTTTGGCTGTTTACTCCTATTTCAGTAATAAAAGTTGAATCCACTAGGCGCTGTTTTTCATCTACAAACATGACAGGTAAGTATATTAAAGCTGTAACGGTGGAAAACAGTTCATGGTACCGAGTTAGTTTCTTAATCTGATTACTAATCATTTCATCGGCATTTTTACTGAGACTCACTTTCAACATCGCTATGTCATCAGTTAAAACACTATATGTTGGCCCAATATCTAGATTTATGTATCTAACATCGTACGTTTTTGTAAGCAGATTGTATCTTGTAAGCAATAAAACTTTGGAGAAGCCATTCATTCCATCTAAGTATCTGTCTTTGATGCTTAAATTCTCATCTGGTATTATGTCTTCTTTACCTAAGGGCTTTGAATCTATATTCGAAGAAATGAAGGCAAGAGCATCAGTATCTGAAGGGTTGGGGGGATTTTCACCAGCTAAAAGTAATACCGATAATTCATTCTCGTGCCTGACCATCGATAGTCCTGCTATAGCAATGCGTGATCCTTCGGTGGAAATTGCAAATTGACCGGTGTCCCCGGTCATGTCATATGAATAAATTACGTTCTCTTCAATGATATCAATGAGAATCTTCGGGTCATTTGCCAACATATTTTCAGTAGTGTACCAATCAAAATAGTCATGTAACCTAAGCAAATGATCCTTCTCTGGCAATAGATCAAATAGGAGAAAATCATTGCTAAACTCTAAAAAACCTTCAACAACATTAAAAGATGTAGGAAACGAGTATGGGCCATGATTCAACAAACGACTTAAGTACTCTAGGAAAAAATGCCTAAGCAGCCCCGCCATGCGGAAACCTGAGCCGCCCTGCATCCGCGACATAACAAAGTGAGGAAGTTTCTGGTTGAGAGATTTCACTTTTAACTGGAAAGCCACGTCCATCTGAGCAATTCTTGAGACATACGCTTGGCCCAAAACGTCAGCTTTTGGATGCCATGGTGGAAGTGGCATTCTAGAGAAGAATTCAACCATTCGATTTTTGGATGGTGATGAAAATCTCATTTCTTACAGTTCTCCAATTTTCCTGCGACAACCAATAGATCACCAGAGCGTGCAAGGTAATGCCACCTTGCAAGGTTGCCAAAACCTGTTACGCTTCAGGCATGTACCGGACTCGCCGACATGGCAGCCAGAAATTCAACGAGAAAATGGCGCGGTGGCGCGACATCCAACTGCGCAGGAAGCTGGAGGAGCCTGCGCCCTGCTATGGCCCGGAGCCGCCGGAGATCCGCCGCCGCATCATCGTGGAGGATTACGACGGGCCGGAGACGACCCGGCATGAGATCATCCTCCATCGCTCCAACCGCGTCGACTGCTACCGCGTGGAGATTGACGGCCGGATGCTTCCCGGCCGCAAGGGATGGTCCAGCGTCCTGGAGATGGTCCGAAAGGCCTTCGTCCGGGTCGGCGCATTCTGGTGAAGACGGCGGCTAAATTCGTAATATTTCTTAATCTGTCGCGAAATATAGTACGATACCGCAATCATGTCAAAGGGGAATTGTTCTGCCGGGAACACTCTGGTCTGATTCTTCTCGAAGACGAAGGGGGGCGAAAAAAAAGCCCGGCAGGTTTCCCTGCCGGGCTTTCTCGTCGGACCACTCCCCGGTTAGCCGAGGATCTGCTTCAGGTCCCCTTCGGCGGTGCCGATGGGGCCGATGTTGAAGTTCTCCACCAGGAAATTGAGGACGTTGGGGGTGATGAAGGCCGGGAGGCTCGGGCCGATCTTGATGTTCTTGATCCCCAGGTGGAGCAGCGTCAGGAGGATCGCCACCGCCTTCTGCTCGTACCAGGAGAGGATCATGGAGAGCGGCAGGTCATTCACCCCGCACTCGAAGGCGCCCGCCAGGGCCACGGCGATCTGGATCGCCGAATAGGCGTCGTTGCACTGCCCGATGTCCAGAAGGCGCGGGATGCCGCCGATGTCGCCGAAGTCGAGCTTGTTGAAGCGGAACTTGCCGCAGGCGAGCGTCAGGATCACGCAGTCCTTGGGCACCTGCTCGGCGAACTCGGTGTAGTAGTTGCGCCCCGATTTGGCGCCGTCGCAGCCGCCGATCAGGAAGAAGTGGCGGATCTGGCCGGTCTTCACCGCCTCGATCACCTTGTCGGCCACGCCGAGCACCGCGTTGTGGCCGAAGCCGGTGAGGATCTCCTGCCCCGGGCTCTCCTCGAAGCCGGGGAGCGCCTTTGCCTTCTCGATCACCGCCGAGAAGTCCCAGCCGTCGATGTGCTTCACATCCGGCCACTGCACGAGTCCCCAGGTGAAGAGGCGGTCCTTGTAGCTCTCAGCCGGGCGCTGGATGCAGTTGGTGTTGAAGATGATGGCGCCGGGGAAGCCGGTGAATTCCTTGGCCTGGTCCTGCCAGGCGCCGCCGAAGTTGCCGGCCAGGTGACCGTATTTCTTCAGCCCCGGGTAGCCGTGGGCCGGGAGCATCTCGCCGTGGGTGTAGACGTTGATGCCGGTCCCCTCGGTCTGCTTCAGGAGCTCTTCGAGCATGCGCAGGTCGTGGCCGGAGACGAGGATCGCCTTCCCCGCTTTGGTGCCGAGCTGGACGGGGGTCGGGACCGGGTGGCCGTAGCTGTCGGTGTTCGCCTTGTTGAGCAGCTCCATGGTGACCAGGTTGATCCGGCCGCACTCCATGGCGAGGCCGACGAAGTCCATGAGCCCGAGGCTCTTGTCGAGGGTGGCGGCGAGGGCCTTGTGGGTGAAGGCGTAGATCTCGTCGTTTTCCAGGCCGATCACCAGGGCGTGGTGGGCGTAGGCCGCGTACCCCTTGATGCCGTAGATGATGATCTCCTGCACGCTCTTCACGTCGGGGTCGATGCTGTCGTCCTTCACGCCGTGCTTTTCGCCGAGGGCCACCAGTTCGGCGGTGGTGCCGGGGGCGAAGGGCCTGGCCGCCTCGGGAACGTCCCCCTGATACGCGCCGCCGTTGGCCTTTTCGAACAGGACCTGGGCCTTGGCGCGGAGCCGGGCTGCCTGGCGGACCAGGTTGGCGACCTCTTCGGCGCTGAAATCGACGTTGGTGACGGTGGTGAACAGGCCGTCCAGCATGAAACGGTCGATCTCCTGGTCCTTCGCCCCCTTGCCGCGGGCCCGGTCGGCCCAGAAGGCGATCCCCTTCAGGGCGTACACGAGTTGGTCCTGGAGCGCCGCGACGTCCGGCTGCTTGCCGCATACCCCGATCTTGGTGCAGCCGCCGTTGGCGGCCTGCTCGCACTGGTAACAAAACATGTTCGACATTGTTTCCTCCTTGGGTGAATTGTGTGCGGCGGGTGCGATACCGAGCCACTGGAAAATCCTTTTCATTGTTCTCTCCTGTTTCGTGGTGCGCCGGGAAGCGGGAACATGTCCCTCGCCGCCCGGTCATGGTGTCACCTTACCGTGACCGGTGCACTTGGGCCTTGACGAAAGTCAATAAAACGACTTTCCTGCACATTCAAGTGAGGCTCGTGTAAAAGTTCCAAGGAGTTCCCTCCCCCTTGATGGGGGAGGGTTAGGGTGGGGGTGGAAATGTTGGCCCTGTGGGTCCTCCCATCAAGGGAGGGGGGAAAGAGTTTTGCAAGAGAGTTGAATTCAATGAAAAGTGTGGCAGTTGTGCACAGCCGTGCCATTTTTTCCGGTGGACGGAAGCGGCACGGTGCAGTACACTACCGCTTCACAACCTATAGGGGAGAGTAGAGTCATGAGCCTGTTGCACATTTTCGTCCTCGCCATTATCCAGGGAGCCGCCGAGCTTTTGCCGGTGTCGAGTTCCGCGCACGTGATCGTTGCCGCGAAGCTGCTCGGGCTCGACCCGACCAGCCCGGAGATGACGCTGCTGCTGGTGATGCTCCATACCGGCACGATGTTCGCGGTGATCGTCTACTTCTGGAGTTCCTGGAAAAGGGGGTTCTTCGCGTCGGCGGGAACGTTCCGGGAGTCGGCCCGCCTGATCGTCGTTGCCACGGCGGTGACGGGGGTGATCGGCATCGCGCTCAAGCAGCTGATCGAGCGCGTCGTGCTCGGCCATGTCCCCCATGCCGAGATCGAGCTCCTGTTCGGCAACCTGGGGCTGATCGCGGCGGCGCTGGCCGCGGTGGGGGTGCTGATCATCGTGGCGGGGGTGGTTGCAGGGCGGTCAGGGGACGGGAAGCGCCCGGGGATGCGGGAGTCGGTCTGGATCGGGGCGGTCCAGGGGCTCTGCCTCCCTTTCCGCGGGTTTTCGCGGTCCGGCGCGACCATCTCCGCGGGACTCCTGCTGGGGGTCGCCCGGGCAAGGGCGGAGGAGTTCAGCTTCGCCCTGGCCGTCGTGCTGACCCCGCCGGTCGTGGCCCGGGAAGTCATGCGCCTCTTGAAGGCCCATGCAACGGTGCAGGCGGGGCTCTTCTATCCCGGCCTGATGGGAATGGTGCTGAGCTTCTTCGCCGGGCTCCTCGCCCTGCGCTGGCTCTCCAGCTGGCTGGAGCGCGGCCGCTGGCAGCTGTTCGGCGTCTACTGCCTGGCCGCGTCGGTCGTCGTCTATCTGCTGCACCGGGGCGGTTTCTAAGGGGGGGAAACGAAGCCGCCGAAGTAGGGGGTGTCGTTGTACCGCCGGAAGTACGGCGCGGCCTCGGCCAGCCAGTAGCCGTAGCTGAAACGGATCCGCTCCACCGCGCTTCCCGGCGGTACGCGGAGCTTCATCCGGAACGGCTCTCCCGTGCCGGACGGGAGATAGGTGGGGAAGTCGGTGAAGGTTTCCCGGGCAAGGACCTTCCCCTCCTTGTCCACCAGGCGGGCGGTCAGTTCCAGGTCCCGCAGGAAGTACCCGCGGAGATTGGTGGCCGTTCCGGCCAGGCTGACGGTATCGCCGCTCTGCTCCGTGCTCCAGGCGATCTCCAGGTCGTAGGCGCGGAAATGATGGGCCGAGAAGGGGGGATTGCCGTCGAGTTCCTTGCGGTAGGCGGCGCACCCCGCAGTCGTCAGAAGAAGCAGTGCCGCGAGAATGAAGCGCTTTGTCATGGCCGTTACCTCCTGTGCGGAAAGCTCCGCTTCATGGTTTGGTCGGCTGCCGGGGTCAGAGCGGGGGGGTGCCGATGATCAGCACCCTCGGGCCGTAGGTGATCCGGTGGAACCTGCCCGAGTCGGGATGGCGGCCGATCACCCACATGTACAGTTTTTTCGCGGCCGCCAGGACCGGTTTTTTCGGATCATGATAATACTTTTTCTGCATCTCCTCGTCGTACAGGCCGATACAGCCATGGGACGCCGGGTAGCCCGGAACGTCGCGGCCGTGAATCCAGTAGCTCACCCAGTAAAACCTGTCCACAGCGAACCTGAGCCCGTAGTGCATCGGGTACGGGAGGCCGATCTCCTCGATGGGGTAGACGTCCGACCTGTGCCGGCGGTCGACCGCGTCGATCCTGAATTCGCCGTTCGGCACCCGGTGCCCCTCGACCCCGACCGCCGCGGGAAAGGAAAAGACGAGCTTGCCGTATTCGTAAGCCCCCAGGAACATCTCGGACTGGTCGACCAGGATGAATTTCGCCTCCTGCGCGGCGTCCGGGTAGCGTGCCGGGAGCGGCGTGAACCCCCCTATCCCGTCGAGGCGCTTCGGGACCTTGATCGACAGCCCGCCGATGAAGTGGTGCCGGTCCATCCGGTTGAAGCGGAGCACGTCCTGCCAGTACTTGCCGAACAGCTTTTGCGGGGTGTCGCTCCACTTCAGTTTCCGGCATTCCCATTCGACCCGGTTATCGCTCGGATAGTGGAGGTCGCAGAGGGACATGATCTTGGGGGGCCGGGCCGCGAGCGGGACCGCGCAGAGCAGGAGGGAGCCGGCGAGGAGGGCAAGTACCAACGGTTTCATCTGCTTCCTTCGTTACGGGACACGGGTTTCGCGGAGTCCGTCCGGCGCGGCGGGCGGGGCGGCAGCCCCCGCCCGGTCCGCCGTCATCCGCCGCCTGGACAAAGTGTAGCAAAGAGAGGGAAAATGTAAAGAGAGGGGGGATGGCGGAGCCGGGTCACTTCCCCCCCGGCGTGCGGGAGTCGCCCTTTTCCCCGGGATCGCCGGGCTGCAGCCGGGAGGCGTCCCATCCCCCTCCCAGGGCCTTGATCAGGAGGACGCTGGCGGCCATCCGCCGGCCGAGGATGTCGACCGCGCTCCGTTCGTTGGCGAGGGCCGCAGTCTGGGTGACGAGGACCTCCAGGTAGCCGGCCGTGCCGGCCCGGTACTGGTTGGTGGTCACGGCCACCGACTGGCGGGCGGCCTGCACCGCCTCCCCCTGTACCTGCGCCTCATCCGCCAGGATGCGCAGGGCCGCCAGGTTGTCCTCCACTTCCTGGAAGCCGGTGAGGACCGTTTGCCGGTACTCCGCCACGGTTGCGTCGTAGGCCGCCCGCGCCTGCTCTGTCCGGGCTCCCCGCAATCCCCCGTCGAACAGGGTTTCGGAGAGCGCCCCGCCGATGGACCAGAACCGGCTCGGCCAGGTGAGCCACTTGGCGAGCTCCGAGCTTTCGAAGCCCACCGCCCCGCTCAGCGTGACAGTGGGATAGTAGGCGGCCTCTGCCACGCCGATCTGGGCGTTGGCCGCCGCCATGCGCCGCTCGGCGGCGGCGATGTCGGGGCGGCGTTCGAGGAGCTGCGACGGCACGGCCACGGGGACGGCGGGCGGTGCCGTGTTCAAGGGCGCCGCCGGCAGGGAGAAGGAGGCGGCGGGCTTCCCGATCAGCGCCGCGATGGCGTGTTCCAGCTGGCTGCGCTGCACACCGATGTCGATCGCCTGGCTCTCGGTGGTCCTGAGCTGGGTCTCGGCCTGGAGCACGTCCGCCCGGGAGACCACCCCGCTCGCGTAGCGGTTCCCGGTCAGCTCCAGCGACTTCCGGTAGTAGGCGACCGTCGCATCCAGAAGCGCTCTCTGGGCGTCGAGGGTGCGCAGCTGGAAGTAGTCCTGGGCCAGTTCGGCCCGGACAGCCAGGCGGACCCCCTCCAGGTCCGCCGCGCTCGACCGGGCGGACGCCCGGCTCGCCTCGACGGTGCGGCGCACCCTTCCCCAGAGGTCCACTTCCCAGGTGACGTCTACGGGGAGCGCATAGTCGGAGACGGTCGAGGCAACGGTCGAACCGTTGCCGGTGGTGACCGGCCTGCGGGTGCGGCTCGCCGAGGCCCCGGCGGTGACCGTCGGGAAGTAGCCGGCGCGCGCTCCCCGGACCAGGGCGCGGGCCTGGCGGAATTGTGCCTCCGCCACGGCCACGTTCTGGTTCGCGCCGGCGGCCTCTTCTTCGAGGGCGTTCAGCTGCGGGTCGTTGAAAACCTCCCACCAGTTCCCCCGGATCGCTTCGTCCTGCGGCTGCGCCCGCTTCCAGCCGCTCATCTCCTTGAAGACCGGAGGGGTCGCGACGGACGGCCGCACGTAATCGGGTCCGACCGTGCAGGCAGGAAGGAGCGCGAGCGCCCCGATGGCGACGACAAAAAGTGTTCTTATGTTCATGGAGAATCCTCCTGCAATGCGGAATGCGGAGTAAAAGGCCATTGACCAGGGAAAAGCAGTTTACCGCAGAGACCCACCCTTTAGGCCCTGTGGGTCTCTGCGGTTCAAGAGCCGTTTAGGGGTTTATTACTTGTTCCGTACTCCTTTTCCCCCGCAGCCTCTCAATCCAGAGCCTCAGCCGGTCCATGTAGAGGTAGACCACCGGCGTCGTGTAGAGCGTCATCATCTGGCTGAAGATCAGCCCGCCGACGATGGCGATGCCGAGCGGCCGGCGCAGCTCCGACCCCACCCCGCCACCCACCGCCAGCGGCAGGGCGCCCAGGAGCGCCGCCATGGTGGTCATCATGATCGGCCGGAACCGGAGCAGGCACGCCTCGTAAATCGCCTCCTCCGGCCCCTTCCCCTCCTGCCGTTCCGCCGCCAGGGCGAAGTCGACCATCATGATCCCGTTCTTCTTGACGATGCCGATCAGCAGCACGATGCCGATAACCGCGATGAGGCTCAAGTCGGTGCGGGTGAGCATCAGGGCGGCGACGGCCCCCACACCGGCCGACGGGAGCGTGGAAAGGATGGTGATCGGGTGGATGTAGCTTTCATAGAGGATTCCGAGGACAATGTAGACCGCCACCAGCGCCGCCAGGATGAGGAGCGGCTCGTTGGCGAGCGATGCCTGGAAGGCCTGGGCCGCGCCGGCGAAGCTTCCCCGGACGCTCCCCGGCATCATCATCTGCCGGGTGGCCGCCTCGATCGCCTTAACCGCATCGCCGAGCGCCACGCCGGGGGCCGTGTTGAACGAGATGGTCACCGCCGGAAACTGCCCCTGGTGGTTCACCGCCAGCGCCGACGCCCGCGGCTCGTAACGGGTGAAGGCGGAGAGCGGCACCTGGCTTCCGCTGGCGGAGGGGACGTAGATGTCCTTCAGCGTGTCGGGATGCTGCCAGAAGCGGGGGTCCACCTCCATGACCACGTGGTACTGGTTGAGGAGCGTGTAGGTGATCGATACCTGGCGCTGGCCGAAGGCGTCGTACAGGGTGTTGTCGATCGTCTGCGGCGTGATCCCGAGCCGGCTGGCGGTCGGCCGGTCGATGGCGAGCGTCGCCTCCAGCCCCTTGTTCTGCTGGTCGCTGCTCACGTCGGCCAGCTGCGGCAGGGTGCGCATTTTCCCGAGCACGCGCGGCCCCCAGTTGTTCAGCTCCGCCAGGTTCTCCCCCTGGAGGGTGTACTGGTAGAGGGCGGCGCCGATCCTCCCGCCGATCCGCAGGTCCTGCACCGGCTGGAGAAATGTAGGGGCGCCCGGCACACCGGCGAGCTTCTTCCGCAGCCTGCCTATAACCTGCTGCGCGGTGCTTTTGCGCTTCTCGAACGCCTTGAGGGTGATGAACATCCTGCCGGTGTTGGTCGTGGAGCCGCCACCGCCACCGCCACCGGTGAAGCCGGTCACGTACTCCACGTCGGGGTCCTGCTTGATGATCTCCACGACCTGCAGGAGCTTCCCCTGCATCGACTGGAACGAGGTTGCCTGGTCTGCCTGGATGTTGCCGGCAAGGCGGCCGTTGTCCTGCTCGGGAAAGAACCCCTTCGGCGCGTGCATGAAAAGGGCCACGTTGACGAAGAGAGTGGCAATAGTCAGGAAAAGCATGAACAGGGAATGACGGAGAGCCCAGCGCAGGGTTGTCTCGTAGAGGGCGTGCATGCCATCGAAGAATCGCTCGCTCGCCCGGTAAAAGGGGCCGTGGTTTCGCTTTTCGGGCCGGAGAATCGTGGCGCACATCATGGGGGTGGTGGTGAGCGAGACGA
The DNA here is from genome assembly GCA_036518435.1 of Geobacteraceae bacterium. Taxonomy (GTDB): domain Bacteria; phylum Desulfobacterota; class Desulfuromonadia; order Geobacterales; family Geobacteraceae; genus JAMPXD01. The sequence goes on along the minus strand of DATDNF010000056.1, from coordinate 66,207 downwards.
CGAGCGAAACCATGATGGCCGCGGAGAGTACCACGGCGAACTCGCGGAAAAGCCGCCCGACCATCCCCCCCATGAGGAGGATCGGGATGAATACGGCCACCAGCGATACGCTCATGGAGACGACGGTGAAGGCGATCTCCCTGCTTCCCGACAGCGCCGCCTGGAGCGGCCCCTCACCTTTCTCCCGGTAACGGGTGATGTTCTCCACGACGACGATGGCGTCGTCGACCACGAAGCCGGTGGCGATGGTGAGCGCCATGAGGGAGAGGTTGTCGAGTGAATAGCCGCACAGGTACATGGCGCCGAAGGTGCCGACGATGGAGACCGTGATCGCCACCGCGGGGATGAGCGTGGCGCGCACGTTGCGCAGGAACCAGAAGACCACCAGGATCACGAGGAGACCCGACGCGAGGAGGGTCTCCTCCACGTTGCGCAGCGACCCCCGGATCGGCGGGGTGCGGTCGACGACCACCGACAATTTGACGGAGCCGGGGAGGGCCGCCTCCAGCTGCGGGAGGAGGGCGCGGATGTTGTCCACCGTCTCGATGATGTTCGCCCCGGGCTGGCGGAAGACGATCACCATGACGGCCGGCTTGCCGTTGACGAACCCGGCTGCCCGCAGGTCTTCCACCGAATCCTGCACGCTTGCCACGTCGGGGAGGCGCACCGCGGCGCCGGCGCGGTAGGTGACGACCAGCGGCCCGTACTGTTCGGCTGTTCTCAGCTGGTCGTTGGTGCGCACCTCCCAGGTCTTATCCCCCCGGCTCAGCAGCCCCTTGGGACGGTTGACGTTGGTGGCGGCGAGCACGCCGCGCACGTTTTCCAGGCTCACGCCGTACTTGCTGAGCGCCAGGGGGTTCAGTTCCACGCGGACCGCCGGGAGCGAGCTCCCCCCCACGAACACCTGGCCGACCCCCTTCACCTGGGAGAGTTTCTGCTGGAGGATGGATGAGGCCGCGTCGTACATCTGCGGCTTCCCCACCGTGTCGGAGGTGAGACCGAGGATGAGGATCGGGGCATCGGAGGGGTTGACCTTCCGGTAGTTCGGGTTCGTCGGCAGGTCCGCCGGGAGGAAGCCCCTGGCCGCGTTGATCGCCGCCTGGACGTCGCGGGCCGCCCCGTCGATGTTCCGGTCCAGGTCGAACTGGAGCGTGATGTTGGTCGAGCCCCGGTTGTTGACCGAGGTCATCTCGGTCACCCCGGCGATGTGCCCCAGCTGGCGCTCCAGGGGCGCTGCGACCGAGGTGGCCATGGTTTCCGGGTCGGCGCCCGGCAGCCCCGCCGACACCGAGATGGTCGGGAAGTCCACCTGGGGAAGGGGGGACACCGGCAGCAGGCGGAAGGCGATCACCCCGGCGAGCACCAGCCCGAAGGTCAGGAGGGTGGTGGCGACGGGACGCCGTATGAAGGGGGCGGAGATGTTCATGGCGATTCAGTACCACCCCCGCCCTGTCGGGCACCCCCTCCTGATTCAGGAGGGGGAAGGGGGGTGGTTGCATTATTCTGCAGATCGCGCTTCTTCCCCCACCGCCGCGCCAGCCGGTCGAAGGCGAGGTAGATGACCGGCGTGGTGTAGAGGGTGAGGATCTGGCTGAAGATCAGCCCGCCGACGATGGCGATCCCCAAGGGCCGCCGCAGCTCCGCCCCCATCCCGTGGCCGAGGGCCAGCGGCAGTGCGCCCAGGAGCGCGGCCATGGTGGTCATCATGATCGGCCTGAACCTCAAGAGGCACGCCTGGTAGATCGCCTCCTCGGGCGGCTTCCCTTCGTTGCGCTCCGCATCCAGGGCGAAGTCGACCATCATGATGCCGTTCTTCTTGACGATGCCGATCAGCAGGATGATGCCGATGATGGCGATCACATCGAGCTCGGTGCGGCAGAGCATCAGCGAGAGGACCGCCCCCACCCCGGCCGACGGGAGGGTGGAGAGGATGGTGACCGGGTGGATGTAACTCTCGTACAGGACGCCGAGGACGATGTAGACCGTAATCAGCGCCGCCAGGATCAGGAGCGGCTCGTTGGTGAGCGACGCCTTGAATGCCTGGGCCGTCCCCGCGAAGCTCCCCCTGATGCTGGCCGGCAGCCCGAGCCGCTGCGTTGCCTCCTCGACCACCTGCACCGCTTTTCCCAGCGCCACGCCGGGGGCGAGGTTGAAGGAAGTCGTCACCGCCGGGAACTGCCCCTGGCGGTTGATGGTGAGCGGCCCCGTTGCTTCCGTCGCACGGGTGATGGCGCTGAGCGGCACCGGACCGCCGCCCGCGCCGCGCAGGTAGATCGACCCGAGTCCTTCCGGCCCCTGGCTGAAGTCGGGCTTGGCGGCGAGAACGACCCGGTACTGGTTGAGCTCGGTGAAGATGGTCGAGACCTGGCGCTGGCCGAAGGCGTCGTAGAGGGTGTCGTCGATGTTCTGCGGGGTGATGCCGAACCGGCTGGCCGTTGCCCGGTCGATGTCGAGCGTGATCCGCAAGCCCTTGTCCTGTTGGTCGCTTCCCACGTCGCGCAGCTCCGGGCGGGTCCGCAGCTCATCCACGAGCTTCGGCGCCCAGCTGTTCAGCGCGGCGAAGTCGGGGTCCTCCAGGGTATACTGGAACTGGGTGCGGCTCACCCGGGCATCGACCGTGAGGTCCTGCACCGGCTGCATGAACAGGGTGATCCCCTCGACCCTCGCCAATTCGGGCTGGAGCCGGCGGATCACCTCGGAGGCGGAAACCCGCCGCTCTTCCAGCGGCTTCAGGTTGATGAGGATGCGCCCGCTGTTCAGGGTGGTGTTGGTGCCGTCCACGCCGATGTAGGTGGAGAGGCTCGCCACTGCCGGGTCTTTCAGGATCACGCGCGCAAGGGCCTGCTGCCGCTGGGCCATGGCCGGGAACGAGATCGACTGGGGCGCCTCGGAAATTCCCTGGATGGCCCCGGTGTCCTGGACCGGGAAGAACCCCTTGGGAATGACGAGGTAGAGGAGGACCGTCAGCACCAGGGTCCCCACTGCCACCGCCAGGGTCGCCTTCTGGTGGCGCAGCACCCACTGGAGCGTCCTGCCGTAGGCGGCGATGGTCTTCTCGAAGAAGACGCCGGAGGCGTGGTAGAAGCGCCCCTGCTTTTCCTCCGGGACATGCTTGAGGATGCGCGCGCACATCATCGGCGTGAGCGTGAGCGACACCACCGCCGAGATGAGGATGGTGACGCCGAGGGTGATGGCGAACTCCCGGAACAGGCGCCCCACCACGTCTCCCATGAAGAGGAGCGGGATGAGGACGGCGATCAGCGACACGGTGAGCGACAGGATGGTGAAGCCGATCTGCTGCGACCCCTTGAGGGCAGCCTGGAGCGGCGGCTCCCCAGCCTCCACGTAGCGGGCGATGTTCTCGATCATGACGATGGCGTCGTCCACCACGAACCCCGTGGAGATGGTGAGGGCCATGAGCGACAGGTTGTTCAGGCTGAACCCCATCAGGTACATGGCTCCGAAGGTCCCGACGAGCGACAGGGGCACGGCCACGCTCGGGATGCTGGTCGCCGCCAGGTTGCGCAGGAAGAGGAAGATGACCAGCACCACCAGGCCGACGGCGAGCATCAGCTCGTACTGGACGTCGCGCACCGACTCCCGGATGGTGACGGTGCGGTCGGTCAGCACCGAGACCTTGATGGCGGCGGGGAGCGAGCTCTGCAGCTGCGGCAGGAGTTTCTTTACGCGGTTCACCACCTCGATGACGTTGGCGCCCGGCTGGCGCTGGATGTTGACGATCACCGCCGGGGAGCTGTTCATCCAGGCCGCCTGGTTGACGTTCTCGGTGTCGTCGATGGCGTCTGCCACGTCGGAGAGGCGGACCGGCGCGCCGTTGCGGTAGGCGATGACCAGGGACCGGTAATCCGCGCTCGTGAAGAGCTGGTCGTTGGCGCCGATGATGTAGGACTGGCGCGGGCCGTCGAACCCCCCTTTCGCCTGGTTCACGTTGGCGGCGGTCAGGGCCGTGCGGAGGTCTTCGAGGGTGAGCCCGTATGACGCGAGCGCCGTCGGGTTGGCGTGGACCCGCACCGCCGGGCGCTGGCCGCCGCTGATGCTGACGAGCCCCACCCCGGTCAGCTGGGAGATCTTCTGGGCGAAGCGGGTGTCCGCCAGGTCTTCGATTTTCGGCAGGGGAAGGGTGTCGGAGGTGAGCGCCAGGGTGAGGATCGGCGCATCGGCCGGGTTGACCTTGCTGTAGACCGGCGGGGTGGGGAGGTCGCGCGGCAGGAAGGTGAAGCCGGCATTGATGGCGGCCTGCACCTCCTGCTCGGCCACGTCGAGGGAGAGATCGAGGCTGAACTGGAGCGTGATGACCGAGCTGCCGCCGGAGCTCGACGAGGTCATCTGGGTGAGCCCCGGCATCTGGCCGAACTGCCGCTCCAGGGGGGCCGTCACCGAGGAGGCCATGACGTCGGGGCTCGCCCCCGGATAGAAGGTGCGGACCTGGATGGTCGGGTAATCCACCTGGGGGAGCGCCGAGACCGGGAGCTGCCGGTAGGCCACGGCGCCCGCGAGGATGATGGCGACCATCAGGAGCGTGGTGGCCACCGGGCGCATGATGAAGAGCCGGGAGATGTTCATGGGTATCCTGACCATGTTAAAAGTCCCCCTTTGATAAAGGGGGACTTAGGGGGATTTGCCTTGTGGCGGCTTCGAAATCCCCCCTAGCCCCCCTTTGTCAAAGGGGGGGACTTCTTACGTTCACCTCCGGAGCCTTTCGCACCGTTTGGCTCTTTCACCTCTACAGTGCTCCCCTCCCGCAGCCGCTCCGCGCCATCAACCACGATGAGTTCGCCCGCCTCCACCCCGGCGGCAATGGCGGTGTCTCCCCCTTCGGTCACGCCGAGGGTGACCGGCCGCACCGTCACCGTCCTGTCCGCCTTCACCACGTAGACGAAGCTCCCCTGGGGGCCCCGCTGGATGGCGGACGCCGGTACCACGACCGCATCGCGCTTCACTTCCAGGAGGAGCCGGGCATTGACGAACTGATTGGGAAAGAGCTCGTTTCCCTTGTTGGGGAAGACCGCCTTCAGCCGGACCGTGCCGGTGGCCGTATCGATCTGGTTGTCCACCGTCAGGAGCGTCCCCTCGGCGAGTTTATGCTTGAGCTCGCGGTCGTACGCCTCGACGACGAGCCGGCCCCCCCCCTTCATCCCGGCGAGCACCTTGGGGAGGCTGTCTTCGGGGACCGGGAAGATGACGGCGATCGGCTGCATCTGGGTGATCACCACCAGCCCCCCCGCGTCGCCCGCATGGACGATGTTTCCCGGGTCCACCTGGCGAAGCCCCACCCGCCCGGTGAGCGGGGCGGTGATGCGGGAGTAGGCGAGCTGCAGCCTGGCGCCGTCGATCTGCCCCTGGTCGACCTTGACCGCCCCTTCCAGCTGGCGCACCGCCGACTCCTGGGTGTCCCGCTGCTGCCGGGCGATGGAGTCCTGCTCGGCGAGGGTCTGGAAACGCTGCAGGTCGAGGCGGGCGTTCTTCAGCTGCGCCTGGTCGCGGGCCATCTGCCCCTCGGCCTGGGTGAGCTGCACCCGGAACGGCCGCGGGTCGATTTCCGCCAGCAGCTCGCCGCTTTTGAGAAGCTGGCCTTCCCGGAACATGACCCGCATCAGCTGGCCGTCGACGCGGCTCTTGACGGTGACGGTGTTCAGGGGGGTGACGGTGCCGAGCCCGGAGAGATAGACGCCGACCTCCCCCTTGCGCGCCGCGGTCGCCGCAACCGGCACGCTTCGTGCGGCGCCGGGCGCCCCCTGCGGGGGGGCCGGCGCCGGTTTGCCTTTCCCACCGGCAAAATAGGCGTAGGTCCCTGCAGCCAGGAGGCAGAAAAGGAGCAGCCACACCCACCGGCGTCGGGAAGACGCGGATGGGACGGGCTGTTTCTCCGGGTCGTTGGTATCGGGGTCGCGCACAGACGTCATCATGGTGGCCTCTCAAACCGGACTTCTTGTCATGTAAAAGTAAGACGGGAGAACGCGGAAAAGGTTACACAGATATCCGCATATTTTCGGGCGGCGCCGACCGCTTCCGGGCCGGCGTGCGGGTGTGGCCGGCCTGAAGCGCATCCGGATTCAGGCATCCGCGGCCGCGACCGTTGCCTCCCGCTCCCGGTCCTTGCTGTGGTCGCGGGCGATCAGCATGTAGATGGAGGGGACCACGAACAGGGTGAAGAGGGTGCCGACGAACATCCCCCCCACCAGCACGAGGCCGATGGAGTTACGGGCCGCGGCGCCGGCGCCGGTGACGAGCGTCAGGGGGAAGTGGCCGGCGATGGTGGCGGCGCTGGTCATCAGGATCGGCCGCAGGCGCGTCATGGCCGCCTCGCGCACCGCTTCCAGCTTGGAATGGCCCGTGAGCTGCAGCTTGTTGGCGAACTCGACGATCAGGATGCCGTTCTTGGAGACGAGCCCCACCAGGGTCACGAGTCCCACCTGGGAGTAGATGTTGAGGGTGGTGGTCCATCCCTTGGTCCAGAAGGGGGTGTTCGGGTCGGGCATCTTCAGGAAGGTGAAGATCAGGGAGCCGAAGATGGCGAGCGGCACCGAGCCGGCCAGGATCACGAACGGGTCGCGGAAGCTGTTGAACTGGGCCGCCAGCACCAGGAAGATCAGGATGACGGCGAGCGCGAAGGCGGGGAGGAACCGGTTCCCCTCGGTGCGCAGCTGCCGGGATTCGCCGGTGTAGTCGATCACGTATCCCTTGGGGAGGATCCGCGCCGCCTCCCCCTCCAGGTAGCGGAGCGCCTCGTCCAGCGGCCGCATGGCCACGCCGCTGATCTTCACCGCGTTCAGCTGCTGGAACCGGTTGAGCGAGCGGGGGACGACCGATTCCTGAAGCGTTGCCACGGTGCTCAAGGGGATCAGCTGTCCCTTGGGGCCGGTGACGTAGATATCCTTCAGCTGCCCCGGATTGAGACGGCCGACCCGCTCGATCTGCGGGATCACCTTGTAGCTGCGCCCCGAGATGTCGAAGCGGTTCACGTAGTCCCCCCCCACCATCCCCGAGAGGTCCCCCCCGATATTCCCCAGGTTGAGCCCGAGAGCCGCCACCTTGTCCCGGTCGATGACGAACCGGGACTCCGGCTGGTCGATTTTCACGTCGATCAGCGGCGGAAAGGCGAACATGCCGCTCTTCATCGCCTTCTGCTGCAGCTGGTTGGCGAACTCCAGGATCTGGCCGGTGTCGGCGGTGGATGCCAGGATGAACTCCACCGGGAAATCGCCCCCGCCGGGGAGCGCCGGCGGCGTCACCGGGAAGATCCGGATGCCCGGGAGAGCTTGCAGCTTCTGCTGCACCTCGGGCATGATCTGGAAGACGGTGCGCTTGCGCTCGCTCCACGGCTTGGTGACCATGCCGCTGAAACCGGAGTTGGGAAAGGTGAGCTGGAAGGTGAAGTCGGTCTCCGGCTCGCTCTGGAAGATGCGGTTGGTCGCGGTGGCGAAGAGGCTGTTCTGGTCGAGGGTGGAGTTGGCCGCGGCGTCGAGAATGCCGAAGATGACCCCCTGGTCCTCCATGGGCGCCAGCTCCTTGGCGGACATGACGAACATCGGCACGGTGAGCAGGGTTACCACGAGCCAGACCGTGTAGACCGCCGGCCGCGCCGCGAGCGTCGCGTCGAGCCGCCGGCCGTAGGCGTCCCTCAGGCGCCCGAAGCCGCGGGCGATGCGGCCGGCCAGGCCGTGCGCCTCGTTCCCCGGCTTGAGGAGCCTTGCCGACATGACGGGCGACAGGGTGAGCGCCACGATCCCGGAGATGGTGACCGCCCCGGCCAGGGTGAGGGCGAATTCGCGGAAGAGCGAGCCGGTCAGCCCCCCCTGGAGGGCGATGGGGAGGTAGACCGCCGCCAGGGTGATGGTCATGGCGATGATGGGACCCACCAGTTCGCGGGCGCCGGCCAGGGCCGCTTCCAGGGGGGATTTTCCCAGCCCCAGGTGGCGCTCCACGTTCTCCACCACCACGATGGCGTCGTCCACCACCAGGCCGACCGAGAGGACGATGGCGAGCAGCGTCAGGAGGTTGACGGTGAAGCCGAACGCCTGCATCAGGAACACGCCGCCGATGAGCGACACGGGGATCGCCACCACCGGGATCAGCACCGAGCGGAAGGAGCCGAGGAACAGGAAGATGACCACCATGACGATCATCAGCGTGTCGCCCAGCGTCTTCAGCACCTCGTGGATGGCGTTGGAGATGTAGTTGGTGGCGTCGTAGGCGACGCGGGCCTTGAGGCCGGTGGGGAGATCGTGCTGGATCGCCTCCATCTCGGCCCGGACCCGCTTGATCACGTCGAGGGAGTTGGCGTTGGGGAGCGGCCAGATCCCCATGAACACCGCGGTCTGGCCCGAGAAGTGGACCTCGGAGTCGTAGTCCTCGGCACCCAGCACCACGTCGGCGATGTCGGAGAGCCGCACGATGGTGCCGTTCGCCTCGCGCACCACCAGCTGCCGGAACTCGTCCACCGTGGAGAGGTTGGTGTCGGCGGTCAGGTTCACCTGGATATAGCTCCCCTTGCTCCTCCCGAGGGCCGCCAGGAAGTTGTTGGCCGCCAGGGCCTGGCGCACCTGGGTCGGGGTGATGTTGAGGGCCGCCATCCGGTCGGGCTTCAGCCAGATGCGCATGGCGAAGGTGCGGGCGCCGAGGATGTCGGCCCGCTGCACCCCCGGGATGGCGGAGAGGCGGGGCTGGACAACCCGCACCAGGTAATCGGTGATCTCGTTCTGCTTCAGGATGTCGGAGGAAAAACTGAGGTAGGCCGAGGCGAACCGGCTGTCGGCCGATTCGATGTTGATTACCGGCACCTCCGCCTCCGGCGGCAGGTCGCGGCGCACCTGGTCCACCTTGGAGCTGATCTCCGCCAGGGCCTTGGTGGAATCGTAGTTGAGCTTGAGCCGCACGGTTATGGTGGAGAGGCCGAGGGTGCTCTGGGATTCCATGTAGTCGATGCCGTCGGCGGCGGCGATGGCCCGCTCCAGCGGCGAGGTGATGAAGCCCCGCACCAGTTCGGCGCTGGCGCCGATGTAGACGGTGGTGACGGTTACCGACGCGTTCTCGCTGTGCGGGTACTGGCGGACGTTGAGGGTCCTGATCGCCTGGATGCCGGCGATGAGGATGACCAGGTTGACCACCAGGGCGAGGACGGGGCGGCGTATGAAGAGGTCGGTTATTTTCATGGACGAGAAGTGCCTCGATTTGAAAAGTCCCCCTTTGTCAAAGGGGGAGCTAGTTATTCTCCGGTTTCGGCGCCAGCTTGAAGGGGGGCGCGAGCCGGTTGTCCACCAGGGCCGCCTGGCCGTTGCGCAGCTTGAACACCCCCGTGCTGACGATCTCGTCTCCCGCTTTCAGCCCGGTCGTGACCGCGACGAAATCGCCCCGCTTTTCGCCGAGGCGGACAAACTGCTGGCGCAGCACCTTCCCTCCTTTATGCTCCTTGCCCTCCTCGACGACGAAGACCGAGTCGCCGTAGGGGGCGTAGAGCACGGCCGTCGCCGGTATGGCCAGCACCTGCTGCCGGGCGGGGAGGCCGACCGCCACGTTCACGAACATGCCGGGCCTGAGCTTCTCCCCATGGTTGGCCAGTGTTGCCTGGAGCTTTATGTTGCGGGTGTCGGCATCCACCAGGGGGTTCATGGCCGTGACCCGCCCCTCGACCGTGACGCCGGGGAGCGCGTCGCTCGTCACCCGCACCGGCAGGCCGGCGTGGAGACGGCCGAGCTCCTGCTGGGGGAGTGCGAAGTCGACGTAAATCGGATCGAGGGACTGGAGGGTGACGATCGGGTCCCCCTCGCGCAGTGTCTGGCCGAGGTTCACCTGGCGGATGCCGAGGCGGCCGCTGAAGGGGGCGCGGATCGTCTTCTTGGCGATGGTGGCGCGGATGCCGTTGGCCTGGGCGAGGGCCTGTTCGCGGTTGGCCACGGCGGTGTCGTAGTCGACCTGGGAGATGATCTGTTTCGGCAGCATCCTGGCGTCGCGCTCCAGGACGCTCCGGGCAAGGTCCGCCTGGGCCGCGGCGCCGGGAAGCTGGGCCTCCTCGGAGCTGGTGTCCTGACGAATCAGCAGGTCTCCCTTCTTTACCCGCGCTCCCGGTTCGAAGGCGATCTGCACGACCTTTCCGGCCAGCTCCGCGGTCACGCTGACCCCCTGCACCGCGGTCAGCGAGCCGACTGCGGTCAGGGCGTTCTCCCACGATGCGCTCTTCACCGAGGCGGTGGTCACGGTTTCGGGGGGAGGGACCATGTTCTTCCCCTGGGCGATCATCGCCCTGATCTGCAAGGCCTTGACGGCGGCGAGCGCGGCGATGAGGACGACCAGGCCGAGGATGGCGATAATGATGCGCTTTTTCATGTGTGCGATGCTCCGGTCATGGTTGATGGTCCTGCAAAAACCCTTTTTTCACCACGAAGGCACGAAGGACACGAAGTTAACTGACCAAATCACACATTGTTTTCTTCGTGCTCTTCGTGCCTTCGTGGTGGATGTGGACTTTTTGCGGTTCCATCAAGGTTAAGCATTATTCTTTCTTCGGTGTATTCTCGTTGTTCTCTTCCGGCGGACGGTTCCACCAGCCGCCCCCCAGGGCCTTGAACAGCGCGGCAGTGTCCGCGTAGCGCGCGGCCCGGGCCTGGGCGAGGGCGAGTTTCGCCTGCTGGTGCTGCCGCTCGGCGTTGAGCAGCGTGAGATAGCTTGTCGCGCCGAGGCGGAACTGGTCCCCGGCGAGATCCAAAGAGGCACGGGCGGCCGCTTCGGCGTCCGCCTCAGCCTTGAGCGTCTGAGCATCCATTTCCAGGGCGCGCAGCACATCCGCCACATCCCGGAAGGACTGGAGAACGGTTTCGCGGTACTGGGCCCCGGCCTGGTCGAAGGCGGCAACGGCGGCGCGGCGCTTGGCGGTCAGTTCCCCGCCATGGAAGATCGGCTGGAGCACGCCGGCGCCGAGGCTCCAGACCGCCGTCCCCGTGCTGAACAGGTCGCCGAAGCTGGAGGTTTCCGACCCGAGGCTGCCGGTCAGGGTAAGTTGCGGGAAGAGGTTGGCGGTCGCCACGCCGACCTGGGCGCAGGCCGCGTGGAGAAGCTCCTCCGAGGCGCGGATATCGGGCCGCTGGCGGACCAGCGCGGAAGGGAGGCTTACCGGCAATTCCGCGGGGAGCTGGAGGTCGGAGAGCTCGAACTCCGGGAGGGAGGCCGCTTCTCCGGGTGTCTTGCCGGCCAGGATCGCCAGCAGGTGGCGGTTCTGGGCGAGCTGTTTTTCCAGCGGCGGAAGGGTTGCCCGTGCCTGGGCGAGCTGGGCTTCCTGGGCGAGGACGTCGGGGCGGGCGATCCCGCCGAGCTGGAGCTGCTGCTCCACCAGGGCGAGTTGCTTTTCCTGCGCCGCCACGATTTCCCGGGTTGCCCTGATCTCGGCGCGCAGGCCTGCTTCCTGGACCGCCGCGGTGACGACGTTTGCGGTGAGGGAAAGCCATGCCCCTTCCAGCTGGAAGCGCTGGTAGTCGACCTGCGCCCGCAGCGCCTCCAGTTCGCGGCGCGCGCCGCCGGCCAGGTCGAGGGCGTAGGAGACGTTCACCGAGGCATTGTACAGGGTGAAGACGCTGGCCGGGGCATCCGGCTGGCCGAAGGCGGCCCCCGAGATTTCCTGGCGCACGACCGACGCCTTTCCGTCCACCTGGGGATAGAGCGCCGACCCGGTCCGGGCGCGCAGGTTCTCCCGGGCGGCGGTGAGTGTCGCCTGCGCCGCCGCGAGGGTCGGGTTGTCCGCCAGCGCCTGGCGGATCAGCCGGTCGAGCTTTGCGCATTGAAACAGGGTCCACCACTGGCCGGGAATGTCCCGGCCGGGGACGAAGCGCTGGGACGCGCCGCCGTCAACCGGGGCGGACGCGGTCTCCGCCGGCAGCGCCGCAGCCGTGTAGGCATCCGTCTTCGGGGGGGCGGGCGCACGGAAGTCGGGGCCGACCGCGCAGCCGGCCAGCAGCAGCGCCGCGGCAGCGCACCCGGCCCGTACGGCTCTTCCGGGTGAAAGTGCCGCCGCACCGAGCGCGACACGCCGCTCCGCGGGATGTGATTTTGTCGGGGGCATCGGTCGTCCTGGGGAAAAAATCGGGGCACGCTCCTGTCCGGCCTGTGCAGAGTGCCGCCTGTCTCACAACGAGTGTACCATATTTCGAGCGGGCCGGTCGGAACCGCTGCGCTCTCCGGAAAAATAGCGCGGTTTCGTGGAAAAGGTCAAATGAAAATTGCTGCACGGGAAGGCTCCGGCCTGCTGTCTCCCCCGGTGTTGACTTTTCCCCGGGCGGGCATATCCTTTGAATGACATCTGCCCGGGCCTTCTTCCCCTCCCCCGGCGGGGGGGATGGGTGGGGCGGGAAAAGAGGGAGCGGCGCCATGGGAGAAGACATAACGTGCGGTTGCGAAGAGAAGCATCAGGGGCACATATGCGTGCTGCGCGGCAAGGGATTGACCCGCCGGATCAAGGAGCTGACCAGCCGCCCGAATGTCGTCTGCCTTGCGTGCGGGGCGGAGGCCAATTCGGAGGATGACGTCTGCTCGCCCGTGCCTCTTTTTATCTGAGTTCGCACGTCGCTGCCGGCGAGCCCGGCTGAAAGTATGGGCGCCCGAACTTGTCCCGATCATCGCCGGAAACCTTTGCTTCCCGGATTATAATCTAGTTCTTCCTGCAAACCCAAACCGACCCACTACCCAATCGCCCGAACCCGTATCTTTTTTCTTCGTTTTGCGCTAAAATGGAACAACAGCATGTGTGCCACATCGTTACACCCGGACGGGACCGTAGCGCCTGAGCCCGCTGTGCGGCGGGCGTTGCGGTTTTTGTGCACGGGAATTGCAATTGTATACGGTAATTTCCGGCAAGGCATTTTCCCGCGTGAGGAGGCATCGTGAACATCAGCAAATTTGTAGCCCCTGAAATTATCTTCGGCCGGGGCTCCCTGAGCCAGCTCGGCGAGAGCGTCGTGCGCATCGGCGCCTCCAAGGTGTTCCTGGTCAGTGACGCGGACGTGATGAAGGCCGGCTGGGTCGACCTGGCCGTGCACTACCTGCACGCCGCGGGCCTGGAAACCGAGATCTTCTGCGCCCTCACCACCAATCCCAAGGACGTCGAGGTGCTTGAGGGGGTCATACGCTACCAGGAGGCGCGCTGCGACGGGATCGTCGCCGTCGGCGGCGGGAGCCCGACCGATGTCGCCAAGGCGGTCGCCATGCTGGCGGCCAACGGGGGGAGACTCCAGGATTACGAGGGGATCAACAAGATCGTCCATCCGCTGCCGCCGATGGTGATCGCTCCCAGCACCGCCGGGGCCGGCTCCGAAGTGAGCCAGTTCACCATCATCGTCGATACCGTGCGCAAGCTGAAGATGTCCATCATCTCCAAGTCCCTGGTGCCGGACATCGCCATCGTCGACCCGGAGCTGGTGAAGACCATGGATGCCAAGCTGGCCGCCGCCACCGGGATCGACGCATTTACCCACGGCATCGAATCGTACGTTTCGCTGGCCGCGACCCCCCTGACCGACATCCACGCCCTCAAGGCGATCCAGCTGGTCTCGCAGAACCTGCGCCGGGCGGTCGCCGACCGCGGCGACATGGAGGCCAACACCAACATGTCCATGGCGAGCCTCACCGCGGGGCTGGCATTTTCCAACGCCATCCTCGGCGCCACCCATGCCATGACCCACCAGGTGGACGGCATGATCGACCAGCATCACGGCGAAACCAATGCTTCGATCCTCCCCCACGTCATGGAGTTCAACCTCACTGCATGCCCCGACCGGTTCCGGGACATCGCCGTCGCCATGGGCGAGGACGTGGCCGGGCTGGACCCCCTCGCCGCCGCCGCGCTGTCGATCGGGGCGGTCAAGCGGCTGATTGCCGACATCGGCCTGGCCAAGGGGCTGGCGGACATCGGCCTCAAGGAGGAATTCATCCCGCTTTTGAGCCGCAACGCCATGAAGGACGCCTGCATCGTCACCAACCCGCGCAGCGCGACGCAGGAAGATATCGAAACCATTTACCGCAAGGCCATGTAAAAGGAAAACCCGTGGAAAACAGGGAAAAGCTGCTGGAACAACTGACCGGGGTCGACTCCTCGAAGCTCAACTACTACGTGGAGCTGAAAAAGCGGAACCAGGACGTGCTCAAGCAGAACAGCCGGCTGGAAATCCTGCATCAGCTGGCCCGGGACATCAACATCGACATGTCGATCCCCGACATCATCGAGCGGGCCTTCACCAAGCTGCCGCAGACGCTCCCCTGCGACTTCCTCGGCCTGGTGGCGGTCCGCAACGGCGAGCTGAGGCTCCAGGCGCTGATGCCGAGGGACTTTTGCCGGATCGAAGACTTCCCCGCCCACTCCCCCTGCCTGAACGTCATCCGCGAGAAGAAGGCGGGCCTTTTCAACCTGCCGCCGGAGAAGCTCAGCCACGTCTGCATCAATCCGGGCCATGCCGGCCCCCTGCGGGCGCTGGCGGTGGCCCCGATGTTCAAGCGGGATGAGGTGATCGGCGCCCTGATCGTCGCCAGCGGCACCGAGGCGGCCTACAGCGAGACGGACCTGAGCTTCGTCCAGCACCTGGCCGACCAGCTGTCGATCAGCATCCAGAACGCCCGCCTCTACAAGCAGGTTTCACGGGCCAAGAAGGAATGGGAGGAGACCTTCAAGGCGGTGACCGACCCGATATTCCTGGTGGATACCGATTACAACGTCCTGCTCCACAACGACCGGCTCCCGCCGGAGATGAACGGCTTCTGGAACCGGGCGCTCGGCAACAAGTGCTTCGCCAGGCTCCACGGCCGCATCCACCCCTGCCGCGACTGCCCCATAAAGGAAGTCCAGCGGACCGGCCGGCCGGTTTTCCAGCGCTGGCAGACCGAGTCGGGGCTGGTTCTCGACCTCTCCTACTATCCGGTGCTGAACGAAGAGAAGCAGCTCGTGGCGGTGACCATCATTCTCAAGGACGTCACCCAGAAGAACAAGATGGAGGCGCAGCTGATCAATTCGGCCAAGCTGGCGGCCCTGGGCGAGATGGCCGCCGGGGTGGCCCACGAGCTGAACAGCCCGATGACCGTCATCATCGGCACGGCGCAGATGCTCGCCAGGGACCTCCAGCATGACGGGGAGCATGAAAGAGCCGACGTGCTCGAAGATATCGTCACCTCGGGACTGCGCTGCAAACGGATCATCCAGAACCTGCTCACCTTCTCCCGCCAGGACCAGCTGCCGGCGACGGAAATCGACCTCAATGCCGAAGCGGAGCGGGTGTTGAGCATGATCCAGTACCAGATCAACCGGAGCCAGATCAGGATCGTGGAACATCTCGACCCGGCCCTCCCGCGGATGACCGCCAACGGGCCGCAGATCCAGCAGGTGCTGACGAATTTCCTGATCAACGCCCGGGATGCCCTGGCGGAGGTGGAGCGGAAGGACAAAACCATCGACGTGGCCACATCGCTGCGGGTGGAGGGGGGGAAGCGGTGGGCCGTGCTGAGCGTGACCGACAACGGCATCGGTATCGCCCCGGAAAACCTGTCGAAGATTTTCACCCCCTTCTACACCAGCAAGGAGGCGACCAAGGGGACCGGGCTCGGGCTTTCGGTCAGCCTCGGGATCGCCGAGTCCCACCACGGCACCATCGAGGTGGACAGCCGGTCGGGGGAGGGGAGCACCTTCTCCCTGGTCCTGCCGGTGGAACTGAAGGATGAAGGATGAAGGAGCGGAGCGAAAGATGTCCCAGATAAACGTGTTGATCATCGACGACGAAGCGGATGTGTGCACCTTTTTCCGCCGGCTGCTGGCGAGAAAAGGGTACGCCGCGGTTACCGCGGTGAACCGGCAGGAGGCCTTGCGGGCACTTGAAGAGAACAGCTTCAACGTGGCCATGGTCGACCTGAAGCTGCCGGATACCGACGGGCTGACGCTGCTGCAGGCGATCAAGGCCCGCCAGCCCGCCTGCGAGGTCATCATCATGACCGGCTACAGCACCATCAAGACGGCGGTCACGGCGATGCAGCTGGGTGCCTATGAATACCTGGAAAAGCCGTTCGACGACATCGGCGAGATCGAGACCCTGATCGAAAAGGCCGCCACATACGGACTCAACCTTCTCCAGGGGCACCGCGCCAGGGAGGAGTGGTCCGAGGTCGCCCAGGCCGTCGGTTTCCAGGTCGGCAAATCGCCGGCCATGACGCGCCTGGTGTCCCTTGCCTACAAGATCGCCGGCAAGAACATCAACGTCCTGATCCAGGGGAAGACCGGCACCGGCAAGGAAGTCCTGGCCAGGTTCATCCATGCCGCTTCGAGCCGGGCCGACCAGGCCTTCATCCCCGTGAACTGCGGCGCCCTGCCGGAAAACCTCCTGGAGAGCGAACTGTTCGGCCACGAAAGGGGCGCCTTCACCGGCGCCAACCAGACCCGCCGCGGCATCTTCGAGCTGGCCAACCACGGCACCCTCCTCCTGGACGAAATCGGCGACGCCAGCCCCCTGATCCAGGTGAAGCTCCTCCGGGTGCTGGAAACCGGGGAATTCATGCGGGTCGGCGGTGAAAAGCCGATCAGGACCGACGTGCGGGTGATTGCCGCGACCAACGTCAACCTGGAGGAAGCGATCCGCGAAAAGACCTTCAGGGAGGACCTGTACTACCGCCTCAACGTGGTCCGGCTGGAGATCCCCTCCCTGCGTACCCGGGCCGAGGACATCCCCCAACTGGCGGAGCACTTCGTCCGCATGCTCAACCCCGATCTGCGCCTCTCCCAGGGGGCCCTGCGCCTCCTGCGGCAATACGGCTGGCCGGGGAACATCCGCGAGCTGGCCAACGTCATGAGACGCGCAGCGGTCATGTGCACGGGCGACACGATCCTCCCCAACCACCTGGGAAGCAAATTCCTGGCCCCCCCCGCCGACTCCGGCGGGACCCCTTCGGCCCTGCCCGACGGCCACCCTGCCCCCGGTCTTCCCCTTTCCCACGAGGGTTTCTGGGAGCACTACGGCAAGGCCGAAGTTCTGGAAAAAATGAGCGCGGGCGAACTGAGCCAGATGTACCACTCCCTGCACGGCCTCGAATCCACCCTCCTGGCGGTCATGCGCCAAAAGGGGATCGGTCCCGCCGGCCAGCGGGGGCTCAAGGACACTGAGGCGGAAACCATCAAGAAGGCGCTGGAACAGTACCGGTGGAACATCAGCGAGACGGCCAAGGCCCTCGGCATCGGCCGGAACACCCTCTATCGCAAAATCAAGCAGTTCAACCTGCTCAGCCGGGTGAAGCAGGACCATTGAAGAATCGCGGGAGGTCCCGATGCATGTCGTCGTCATCCATGGCTGGCGGGAAGAGACGGCGGAGGTCGTCCAGGCGGTCGCCGCTGCCCTGGGGGTAACGGTTTTCGAGGCGCGGCAGCGGATGATCGGCGGCGGGCCGGCCGTGGTGGCCAGTTTCGCCGATCCGCACCAGGCCGGCGCGCTCGCTGCGAAGCTGAACCGGAGCGGCGTGGCGACGCTGGTGGTGGACGTTGCAGAGGTGCGCAGCGGGGCGGGCCGTATCAACGTGCGCCGCTTCGAACTGGGGGGGGCGTCGCTGCGCATCGAGGCGGGCGACGGGGAGCCGGAAGGGATACCCTACGGCGAGATCGACCTGCTCCTGCCGGGCATCGGCATCTCGGGGCATACGGAGACGACGACGGTTACCGAGCGCACGTTCAGCCTCGGCCGGACCATTTTTTCCGGAGGGATTCCGCTGACCAAAAAGGTCGAACGCCAGCAGGAGGTGACCACCGAGCAGCGCACCAGGCTCCTTTTCCTCTATGCCGGCCGCCGGCCGCAGGTCGTCTTCAGCCAGAGCGGCATGACGTACGACGGCCTGGGGAGCGCCATGAAGATGTCCCAGGAGCTGAACTTCGCCTACCTGGCGGGGGAGCTGCGCCGGCTGAGCCCGGGGGCGGCCTATGACGACCGCCTGCTCAACCGGGCCGGCCAGGTCCGGCTGCTCGGCCCCGCACTGAACCCGGAAACCAGCCTCGATCTCGCGGCCGAGATCCTCGCCCGGAGCCTTCGGTGCGGGGTGGAAAAGCGATAACGAACGGGAAGGCTGCCGCGGCGGCCGCTGGCCCGCCTGGCATGAAAGGAGCGGCACATGAACCATCCATCCGCGCGCACCGCGATACGCCGGGCCGCCGCGGCGGGCATCGTCTGCTCCGTGCTGGCCCTGCTCGGCGCCTGCGCTTCCCCGGTCGGGAAGAGGCCGGTCACCCGCGACCGGGAGATCGACGACGTTCTCCGGCTTCCGCAGGATATCGCCCCCTATGCCGACGCTGCCGGGGAGCGCCTGGCGATCGGCGACGCGTGCCGGGCGAAGCTGCTGGAGGAGTTCCGCGCGCGCTATTTTGCGCCGTGGACCCACGCTGCGCCCCGCTACGACCCCGCCGAGACGAAAGAACTGATGAGGAAAACGGCGGGGGGGAGCTGGTACGGGGAGAACCGGCGGATCATGGCGCCGCGGCAGATGCGGGAGCTGCTCGACAACTGCGCCCTGGAGAACTTCCCTTCCCGCAACGAGACGGCGGTTGCCGTCGCCCCGTCCCACCTGCGGAGTCTGCCGACCCCCCTCCCGCTCTTCGCCAAGCCTGACGGCTACCCCTTCGACATGCTCCAGTATCCCAGCGTCAAGCTGAACGAGCCGCTCCGGGTGCTCCATGCCTCGCGGGACGGGGCGTGGCTGTTCGTCGAGAGCGCGTATTCAACCGGGTGGCTGGAGGACCGTGACGTGGCCATCGCCGACAAAAGCTTCGTCGATTCCTGGATGGAGCGCCCGCAACTGGTGATCGTCCGGGATTACGCGCCGGTCGCCGACCCCGGGCAGGGGATCGTGCACCGGGCCAAGATCGGCACCATTCTCCCGCTGGCCGCGGCGGGGGACGGGGGTTGGGAGGCGGTGGTGGCGTCGGCGGGGGAGGGGCGCCGGGCGGTCGGCACCGCGACCCGGCTCCCCCGCGAGGCGGCGGCCCGCTTCCCCCTGGCGTTCGACCGGGAAAACCTCGCGTCGATCGGCAACCAGATGATGGGGCAGCCCTACGGCTGGGGGGAGATGTACGGCCTGCGGGACTGCTCGGCGATGCTGCGCGACTTTTTCCTGCCGTTCGGGATCTGGCTGCCGCGCACCGCGGCCGACCAGATCGCCTCCGCCGGGCGGCGCCATAACCTGGCGGGGCTGGCGCCGGGGGAGAAGGAGGATGCGCTCAGGCGCGAGGGGCTCCCCTTTCTCACCCTCTTCTACAAGCCGGGGCACATCATGCTCTACGTCGGCACCGATCCGGCGGGGCGGCCGCTGGTGTTCCACGACGCCTGGTCGGTCCGGGTGAAGGACGCCGCGGGCGAGAGGCCGCAGTTCATCGGCAAGGCGGTGGTCACCACGCTGGAGCCGGGGAAGGAGCTGGGGCTGGCCGAGGGGGGGACGCTGCTGGAGCAGGGGATCTCCCTGGCGACCATCACCGACCGGTGCGCAGGGGCGCCGGCTGCGGCGCGCTGATCTCCTCTTGACAACGGAAAGCAGCTGGGAGGAAAATATATATGTAAACGTCCGGCCTTCTGATGCGTTTTTATCAACAGGGAGTACGCGAGCGCCACAGAGAGGAGGAAATGCCATGAAATGGGTACCCGTAAGAGAAATGAGCAGGGTGTTCGTCACCCTCCTCCTGCTGGCGTTGCCGGTCATCGCCAATGCCGAGGAGGAACAGTCGCCGGCGCCGCCGGCAGCGCAGACGGAGCAGAAGACTGCGGGGCCGCCCCCCATAGCGCCGGAGCTGATCAGGGAAGGGGACTTCGCAGTCAAGCTCCAGCCCGTGCTGGGGCTGGGAACGTCCACGGACGAGGCCGAGGCCGAGAGCCGGCTGGGTGAGGCGGGCATCGTCCCCCGCAACGGCTGGATCGCCGATTACCCGGTCACCCCCGACATCCTCGGCGAGTTGCAAAAATCGGTGGAGGACGCCGCGGCGGCCGGGAAGATCACGCTGGGCAAGGACGAGGCGCTGAAGCGGCTCAACGACGTCTCCACCGGGTTCGAACTGGCCGTCAAGCCGCATGCCGTCACCAAGACCTACGAAGCCCTCCCGGAGGAGGCGGAGCAGTACCCCAACCCGGCGGTCATCAACAACTACTACTACGAAGAGGGCCCCCCGGTGGTCACCTACTATGCCCCGCCCCCCGACTACTACTACCTGTATGCCTGGGTCCCTTATCCGTTCTGGTGGTGGGGGTTCTGGTTCCCCGGCTTCTTCGTCCTCAACGATTTCCATCGCCCCATCTTCTTCCATAACCGGTGGTGCTTCGTCTCGAACCATTTCAACGACGTGCGGGTCAACCGGGTCTTCCGGATCGACCCGGTGTCGCGATTCAGCGGCCGGACCTTTGCCGGCATCGGGGTGAGGAACAGAAGCGGGTTCATCTCCACCGGGGTGCCGCGAAGCGACCGGCGGATATTCAACGGTCCCCGCACCTGGGGCGGCCCCGGCGGCAGGACGTCCGGCACGCCCTCGCGTGGCGGCAGGTCGTTCGGCACACCTTCACGGGGCGGCAGATCGTTTGCCCCTCCCGCAGGGGGGAGGTCGTACGGTGCGCCCGGCGGGGGGAGGTCGTACAGCCCCCGTGGCGGCAGGTCTTACGCTCCTTCTCCGGGGGGCGGCAGGACGGGGAGCCCCGGCGGTGGCAGGGCTATGCCCGGACGAGGGGAGAGAAGATAGAAACGCGAAACAGCCTGCTTCGGCAGGCTGTTTTTTTTACTGGTTTGGCCATGGGTCCGGTTTCCCATGATCCTTTCGCGTCATGTGCCGAGCGCCAGCGCAGCCCACCAGGCGGCAACCACCGTCACGGCGCTCGCCAGCGCCAGCAAGGCGTTGACACCCCGGCCGGGGCGACCGTACCTTGCGACCAGCCGTTCCGCGGCCAGGCCGAGCCCTGTGCCGAACAGAAGCCCGAACAGGTGCGCCCCCAGGTCGGTGTTTTTGCCTTCGGTCCCGAGGAGGGCGAGGAGCGCCAGGGCCGCGGCCACCGGGAGCGCCCGGCGCCTTTGGAATCGGGAGCGGACGAGGCTCGTCGCGGCGAGGATGCCGACGGCGCCGAACACCACGGTGGAGGCGCCGACCGAGCTGTGCTCCGGGGGGTGCAGCCAGGCGTTGGCCAGGTTGCCGAGGATGCCGGCGCCGAGCAGCAGGCTCCAGCCGAGCCCGGAGCCGAACTCGCGGCAGAGGGCGATGATCAGCACCCCGCCGAGCGCCAGGTTGCCGAACAGGTGGAGCCAGTCGGCGTGGAGGGTGAGGGCGGTGACGAGCCGCCACCATTCGCCCGCCATGATGCGGCCCGCGTCGGCGGCGCCGAGGGGGACCCAGTCGGGCGGGGGATGGCCGAACAGGGGGGCATCGAGCCGGGTCAGGTTGTGGAAGGTGGCGAGCAGGACCAGCACCGACAGGTTTGCCAGGGTGTTCTCCACCAGGGGGCGGGCGGGGGGAGCGGACGGGGGCCAGTCGCGGTTTTCCTCCTCGAACAGGCGGAGTTCCTCCCGTGCCCGGGCGAAGCAGTCCGCCGGCACCAGCAGCCGCCATCCGTCCCCGTCCGGTTCGAGGCGGCAGGGAAAGGCGCGCGCTTCCAGGACCAGCGCCCAGAGCCGCGCCTGCTCGCCCGCAAGGGGGGCGTGGGATTCTCCCTCCGGGTCCGGCGGCATCGCCAGCCACTCCTCCGGGTGTCCTTCGTCCCTTTTCGTCTCCAGCTCCATACCATCTACTATAACCATTCCTGCTCCCCGTTGCCAGGGGTTAACGCGGAAAAAAGAGGGCGCCCGGCGCAGCGGCGCCCCCACCCTCGTCTTGCGCCAGGGCGCAGACGAAAGCAGGGGAGCTCTGTTGTGGCCGGGCTGGACGTGCTTTAAATTGGGCTTTATTAAGGGGGGAGAAATGTGCTATTGAAGGGATGTGTCGGGAAGCTTCCGTGGTTTTTGCATAAGTCAAATAGTTGCGTCGATAATGAAAATGATGTGAAAAGTGGGTAGTTGCGCGGGGGCTCATCAAAAGGGAGTTATGGAAGGAAAAAGATGATCTATAAAATTCGATCCAGCGTCACGGATCATGACCCGGGAAAAGACGCGGCGTATCGGACTCACCTGAGAAAGTATGATAAGAAGAACGACACTGCCCTGTGGCGCTACTTCTACTGGGATTTCTTTCATGACGGAGTTATAGAGAACATAAAGTTTAGTCCCGACCTGAGCGAAGCATCTTTTGAGATCTGGTGCCCGAATATAAAAAGGTATGTAACGGAGCAAGACTACGAGTATGTAAACGCTAAGTTTATCTGCACTTTTCAGAGCTTGAAATGGTTTGTATTGGAGAGTGATGAGGACGAGAGCGCTACAAGTGGGGGCAAAGCCTATTTCTTATCATCTGAAATCAACACCCTAGATGACCAGATGAAAAAATACTCTGTACCCGAAGACGAATACGAAATGAGCTCACTCATTATCGAATTGGACTCCGGATATATGAGCCTCGTATTCTGGTCGATGCGGGTTGAAGCTGTTGAACCACTCGCTTTCTCATTGATGCTATCAGACAAGCAGCATGAGGTGCCGATATTCATGAAGGAAGATGAGAGTTCATAACACTCGGGTGCTGCTGTTTCCGCTTCGCTCCACAGCAGACCCTCTAGACGTCGAACATCATAGATCTAAGTCGGAGGTTGAATGATAGAAGAGAGAATTCAAATTGTGCCAGGGTTTAGCTGGTTCGGCAAAAACATCGGCATAAAGGACAAGACTCCGGATTTCGGGGGCATCCTTTCAGATGTTCCCTGCCAGGCTGCCGGTGTTTTTACCAGAAACACCATGCCGGGTGCGCCGGTTCTGGTCGGTAAAGAGCATTTGCGCAATGGACTGCTTCAGGCAGTGATCGTGAATTCGAAAAATGCGAATGTGGCCACTGAACAGCGAGGCATAGAGGATTCGAGAACCATGTGCAGGCTTGTCGCTGAGAGTTGCGGCATTGAAACGGAAATGGTTCTTCCCTCATCCACGGGCGTCATCGGTCGACGCCTGCCGATGGACATCATTGCCGATGGCTGCAAAACAGTGAGACAGGATTTCGGGAACACCGCACATCATGTCGAGAACTTTGCCAAAAGCATTATGACTACGGACACGCGGCGCAAGTTGATCAGCGCGAGAGTGGGAGGAGCTACAATACTCGGCATAGCAAAGGGTGCCGGAATGATTGAACCGAACATGGCGACCATGCTGTGCTATTTCATGACCGATGCCGATATCTCTTCGAGCCGGTTGCAGCCTATGCTCGCAAGAGTGGCAAATCAAACGTTCAACAGAATTTCAGTAGACACCGATACGTCCACAAGCGACACTGTCGTCATCTTAAGCAATGGCCTTGCAGGTCCTGTGGACCCGGATGAATTCGAGACTGTCCTGTTGGAAATGGCCGTGTACCTGGCGAAAGAGATAGCGCGTGACGGTGAAGGCGCGACAAAGCTGATTGAACTTGTTGTTTCCGGAGCACGGACAGCGGAGCAGGCGCTCCTGACCGCCAAAACGGTCATTAACTCCCCGTTGGTAAAAACGGCCATTTATGGAGCCGACCCGAACTGGGGAAGGTTTGTTATGGCTATTGGCAAGGTTTTTCAGTACTCGGTCGATATTGCCGACTTGAGAATATTATTTGGCGCAGGGGATAATCGACTGAGAATAGACGCGGAAATATTGGACCGGGATGAAGTGCCTCTCCAGGAGATTTCCGAAATATTGAGAAATAATGAAGTCCATATCGAAATAGTCCTGGGAAACGGGGCCTTTGCGGAAAGAGTGTGGGGGTGTGACTTGACTGAAGGGTATGTCAGAGAGAATGCGCACTATACGACGTGATAGTGAATCCGGAGAAGGAGATCGTCGTCCGGCTCAGACCGAGGCGATCCGGTCCCGGCCGCTGTGCTTGGCCTTGTAGAGGCCGTCGTCCGCCCGTTTCAAGGCGGCGGTATAGTCGCTGTCCTCCCTGGTGACGCAGGCGATCCCCAGGCTGGCGGTGACATGGATGGCGGCGCCGTCCACGGTGAAAGGCGTTTCCCGCACCGCTGTCCATATCCGCGTGGCGGCTTTCCCGACCTGCTCCAGGTCCGCATTCGGCAGGACCACCAGAAACTCCTCGCCGCCGAAGCGCCCCACTTCGTCGTAATCCCTCAGGGAGTTGCCGATCCGGTCCGCGAACGCCTGGAGGACGGAGTCGCCGACCAGGTGCCCGTACGTGTCGTTGACGGTCTTGAAGTAGTCCACATCGATCATGATGAAGCCGAGGAAGAAGGGGTTCGCGCTATCCTTCTCCATGCTCCGCAGCAGCTTGGAGTATTCGGCGCCGGCCCTCACGAGAATGTGTCTCTGGTTGAGAATGCCGGTCAGGGAATCGGTGATGGACAGCTTCTCCAGCACCTGCTGGGTTTTCTTCAGCTGGTTCGTTCCCTTCCTGATCAGGATGAAGGAAACGCCGAAGACAAAAAGGAGGACCAGGCCCATTATGGCAACGGACCAGGCCACCACGCTCCCTATCTCCTGGCTGTACCTGGTTACGTCGACGTAGACCTCGAAGCACCCGATGACGTTCTTGTATTGATCCCGCACCGGTATGTAGGTTTCCACCACATCCACATTGAATCTCTGCTCATCCGCCAGGTCCTGCACCTCATCCTTGTCTTCCAGCTCCGACTCGCTGAACCCCGCCAGCGCGTGTTTCAACCTCACGTTCCGGCTGTCCACCTCCCCGATGATTCTGGTGTCCGTGCTGTAAATGATTCTATGATCGGGGGTGTAGATCTTGATCTTGGCGATGCCGAAGGGGCGCAGAAAGCTTCGCAGGTGGTCGTCCAGCAGGGGCAGGTTCGTCTGCTCGATGGCGAGATGCATCTTCCCATTCGGGCCGGCGGAAAGGAGGAGTCCTTTCTCCGCCTGGTACAGCCCCTCGCAGATACTGATCGCCTCAGCCTCGGCATTCATGATGATGTAGTGTTCGTAAACCCGGTAGATGCCGTAGCCGGTGAGGGACACGATGACGAGCATGGAGACGACGGCGGTGAGGATCAGCGACCTGAGGAGGGTATCGGGGTCCTTTTTGGCGCGGGGGTGGAGCATTTCGCCGTACTGCGCGGTTTTTTCCGGAGACACGAGCATCATTGGAGCTTTCACTGATGAGGAGGAGGGAGGAGTATTGTCAAGATACGGCATCGTACTGTTCCGTATCTTGACATTTTAATGTGGCAATTGTCAAGCGAGGGTATCTTAAGATCCGTTATTATTGCTCCGGCAATCGGACATGACAACCCCGCCTTGAGATATGCAATTGCCGACGCAACAGGTTGCCGTTAATGGTCTCTGCCCGATTGCGGGCCGACCCGCGCCCGGCCATCCCGTTCGGCGGCGCCGGACCGGGCGAAAAATATCGTTGACATTTTCCCGCAAGAAATTATATTCTGAAAATCACTTTCAATGGGGGGCTCCTCGTGAAAAAGGCGAAGAAAAAAATCTTTCATGACTTCATCACCCGCCGGGGGCTCAAGTCCACCCGGCAGCGGGACATCATTCTCGATGCCTTCCTCTCCTCCGAGCGCCACATGAGCATCGAGGAGCTCTACCTGAAGCTGCGGACCAGGCACCCGAGCATCGGCTACGCCACGGTCTACCGCACCCTGAAGCTGTTCGCCGAGTCGGGGATCGCCAACGAGATCCATTTCGGCGACGGCCAGACCAGGTACGAGCACGTCAGCGAGGGGGAGCACCACGACCACCTGGTCTGCACCCGCTGCGGCGCCATCATCGAGTTCGAGAACGAGACCATCGAGAAGCTCCAGGCAGAGGTGGCCGACAGCCACGGGTTCCTCATCGAGACGCACAAGCTGGAGCTGTACGGGGCGTGCGAGAAGTGCCGGAAGTAGTCTGAAAGCATAGGTCCTATAAGTCGTATAGGACCTATGCTTTTTCATTGAAAGCTGAAAGTGATATTCATTAGCATCCGGCAAGAAAAGAGGTAGCAGTCGATGGCGTTATTCAAGAAGAAATCCTCCTGCCATGCAACGGCCGACGCGGCGCCCGCCAGGGGCAAGAAGGTGGCGCTGGTGGGGAACCCGAACGTGGGGAAGAGCGTCCTGTTCAACGCCCTGACCGGCGCCTACGTGACCGTCTCCAACTACCCCGGGACCTCGGTGGAGGTGGCCCGGGGGAGCGCGACCATCGACGGGGTCGCTTGCGAGATCATCGACACCCCGGGGATGTACTCCATCCTCCCGATCACCGAGGAGGAGCGGGTGGCCCGGGAGATCCTCCTGAACGAGGCCCCCGACCTGGTGCTCCACGTGCTGGACGCCCGCAACCTGGAGCGGATGCTCGCCATGACTATCCAGCTGATCGAGGCGGGGCTCCCGGTGGTGCTGGTGGTGAACATCATGGACGAGGCGGAGCGGATGGGGCTGGAGATCGACATTCCGCTCCTCCGGGAGAAGCTCGCCATCCCGGTGATCGGCGCGGCTACCGCCAAGAAGCGGGGGCTCGCCGAGATCCGGCGGGCAATCGCCACCTACGAGCGGAAAGCACAGGCGGTGTTCGGCTACAGCGGCTGGCTGGAGCGGGATATCGAGGAGATCGCCCGGCTCCTCGATGGCAGCTACGCCCTCTCCCGCAAGGCCCTGGCGCTGCTCCTCCTCCAGCGGGACGAGGAGGTGGCGGAGCTGGTGCGCCGCACGGAAGGGGAGGGGTACGCCGCCGTCGAGGAGAAGGTGCGGGAGAAGGTGTTCGAGCGGCGCGAGTCGTTTCACCTCGACCTCTCCATGGAGCGCAAGCAGGTGGTGCGCGGGGTGATGGACGGGGTGCTGAAGCTCCCCGAGAAGCGGCGGGTGACCCTGGGCGAGCGGCTCTCCACGCTGGCGACCCGGCCGCTCACCGGCGTGCCGCTCCTGCTGATCGTCCTCTACTACGGCCTCTACCAGTTCGTCGGCAAGTTCGGCGCCGGCACGGTGGTGGACTTCCTGGAGGGGACCATCTTCAAGGGGTACGTCAACCCCTGGATCACCGGAGTGGTGAAGGGGATCATCCCCTGGGAGGTGGTCCAGGAGCTGTTCATCGGCGAGTACGGGGTGATCACCCTCGGGATACGCTACGCGGTGGCGATCATCCTCCCCATCGTGGCGACCTTCTTCCTCTTCTTCTCGGTGCTGGAGGACAGCGGCTATTTCCCCCGCCTGGCGCTCCTCGTGGACCGGCTCTTCAAAAAGATCGGCCTCACCGGCCGGGCGGTGATCCCCATGGTGCTCGGCTTCGGCTGCGACACCATGGCGACCATGGTGACCCGCACCCTGGAGACGGTGCGGGAGCGGGTGATCGCCACGCTGCTCCTGGCGCTGGCCATCCCCTGCTCGGCCCAGCTCGGGGTGATCCTGGCGCTCCTCTCCAAGGCGCCGGGGGCGCTGGCGGTCTGGAGCGTCTGCATGCTCCTGGTCTTCCTGGCGGTCGGCTTCCTGGCGGCGCAGGTGATGCCGGGGGAGGCGCCCATGTTCTACATGGAGCTCCCGCCCATGCGGCTCCCCCAGCTCTCCAACATCCTGACCAAGACCTACACCCGGATGCAGTGGTACTTCATGGAGATCCTGCCGCTCTTCATCCTCGCCTCTGTGCTCCTCTGGCTCGGCAAGATCACCCACTTCTTCGAAAAGATGGTGGACTGGATGACCCCGGCGATGGCCGCCATGGGCCTCCCCAAGGAGTCGGCGGTCGCCTTCATCTTCGGCTTCTTCAGGCGCGACTACGGCGCCGCCGGGCTCTACGACCTGCAGGAGAAGGGGCTCCTGAACCCGCGCCAGCTCACGGTGGCGGCGGTGACCCTGACCATCTTCATCCCCTGCGTCGCCCAGTTCCTGATCATGAAGAAGGAGCGGGGGCTGAAGACCGCCTTCGCCATCGCGGCCTTCGTCAGTGTGCTCGCCTTCGCCAGCGGGTGGGGGCTCAATCAGCTGCTGGTCGCGACACGACTGTTGTGAGTCAAATGCTCCCTCCCCCTCGCCCCCTCCCACCAGGGGAGGGGGGAAATATTGGATGGTGTTTCCATGAAGTGCGGCTACTGCGGCTACGAATTTCCGGAGGAGGAAGGGATCAAGGGGTGCGGCAGGTGCGGCAAGGCGGAGCGCTGCCGGTCGGTGCGCTGCCCCCGCTGCTTCTACGAGAACCCGCCGGAGATCAAGGTGTTTAAAAAGTTGAAAAAAATGATAAAAAGAGATTGATCAGTTTTGAGTTATGAGTTTTGAGTTTTGAGTTAAAACCTGAAACCTGAAACTCGACGTAAGGAGCACACATATGAAATTGTCGGATAGAGCGGAAGAAATCCTCGAAGCCCTCTGGATCGCGGTGGAGGAGCAGGGGCAGGGATATGCGGAGCGGGAGAAGATCAGGGTTGCGGCGGACGACCCCGCCTACCGGGAACTGACGGCGCTCGCCTTCATCGAGGTGAAGGAGGGGCGGGTCTACCTCCGGCCGGAAGGAAAAGAGGAGGGGAGGCGGACCATCCGCCGCCACCGCCTGGCGGAGCGGCTTCTGATGGATGTGTTCAACATCCGCGGGGAGACCGGCGACGACAAGGCGTGCCAGTTCGAGCACCTGTTGAACGAGGGGGTGGACGCCAAGGTCTGCACCATGCTGAACCACCCCGCCACCTGCCCCCACGGCAAGCCGATCCCGCCGGGCGACTGCTGCGTCGAGGCGCGGAAAAAGGGGGACCTGGGGGTGGTGCCCCTCACCGAGCTCAAGTCCGGCGAGGAGGGGGAGATCGCCTACATCCAGACCGAGGACGACAAGAAGATGCAGAAGCTGATGGCCATGGGGGTTCTGCCGGGGAACCGGATCGTCCTGATCCAGACCTTTCCCTCCTATATCTTCCGGGTCGGCTTCTCCGAGTTCGCCATCGACAGCGCCATGGCGCGGGAGATCTTCGTCAGGAGGTAGGGGGAGGGATTTACCGCGACGGCACTAATCCGGCTGTCGATGACATCCCCGGACAGTACCGGAATACATTACTCTGCGGTTGCCTTGACATTGTCGAAGCAGGTCACGGAGTCGGCTTTGGTCCAGAGCCCCACCTTGCCCGCCCTGAAGGTATCGTCACGCGCCTCGACCACCAGCTTTCCGTTCAGAAAGCCGCGTATGGTGTTCCCCTTTACCTCCACCCGCAACTCCTGCCATGTGCCGGACGGCACCTTGGCCGAGCCTTCCTGAATGACGCTGCGCCTGCCGCCGGCGTACTTGTAGATATTGACGTTGTCTTCCAGGGCATTGGCGCGCAGGATGTAGTAGTTGTCCCTGTCCTGGATGCGGAAGATGATCCCGGCTGCCCGGTCTTCACTGCCGGAGACGGGCTTGAAGCCGGTCGAGACGACGACATCCGCGAATATCCTGTCGCCCAGAGAAAGAGCCGGGTACTGTGCCGTGCCGGTTTGGCAGAGGGCGTTGGGCCGACTCGGCGCATCCGCCTCCGCCCGGACTTCCCACTTCCCGCCGAATGCCTGAGCGCCTGCCGGAAGAGCGCCATCCGGATCGCGGTCGAACGACCATTGCAGCGTTTGTCCCGGTGCGACATTTGTATCTCCCGGCTGGTATTTTACCGTCGCCTGGCATTGCGTGCAGCCGGTCAGGAGCAATGCCGTAAAAATCTGAGTTACGTAACCTGCCATTCTTGATCTCATTTTTGTCTCCTTCCGCCCCGGGAGCGGCATGTTTCCGATACATCCAGTTTGGTGTCGTTATCGATCAGACCTTCAACAGCGCCCTATTCTCCAACTGCCTCCTTAACTGCTCGACCGTGCCCGTTTCCACAATCCGCCCGTCCTGCATCATCGCCACACGATGCGCCAGTGCGGCCGCTTCCGCCGGGTCATGGGTGATGTAGACGGTTGTCGTTCCGAGGCTTCTTTGCAGCGCGGCAAGCTCCGAAAGCAGTCTCGATTTCAGGGGAATGTCGAGATTGGACATGGGCTCGTCGAGGAGGAGCAGGCGCGGGCGCCCAACGATCGCCCTGGCGATGGCAGCCCGCTGCTGTTCACCGCCGGAGAGCTTTCCCGGATAGGCATCGGCATGCGCCTCTATCCGCACGAGCCTCAGCGCCTCGGCAATGCGTTCTCCCCGCTGCCGGCCGGGCACCTTGGCCGAGGCAAGAACGAATCCGAGATTTCCCGCGACGGTCAGGTGCGGCCAGAGCGCCAGGTCCTGGAAGACCAGGCCGATTCCCCGCGCGTTTGGCGGGACCACGATGCGCCCCTCCGCCGCGACACACCTCCCCCCGATCCAGACTTCTCCCGCGTCGGGAGTTTCCAGCCCCGCGATCATCCGGAGCGTCGTAGTCTTGCCGCACCCGCTTTCGCCGAGCAGCGCCACAATGTCACCCTCGGCTATGTCCAGTGACAGGTCGCTGACGACCTCCCGGTTGCCGTACCTTTTCGTCACATGTACCAACCGCAGAAATGCGTCGTTCATATCATCCCTCGCCACGAAGAAACACGCCCACCACTACCAGCGGCATGAGGACGATCCCGACCTGCATGAGCGCCAATGCCGCCACCTCGCTCGACGGCGCATTGGCGATGAGCGTGTAAATATGGACAGGCAGTGTGGAGGTGCCGGGCGGAGCGACAAGCACCGTCGCCCCGAGCTCGCCGAAGGCGAAAATGAAAGCTACCACCCAGGCGGCGAGGAGCCCGGCGCGCAACTGGGGAAGAACTATACGTCCGAAGGCTTTCGGCCACGGCGCCCCGGCAACCGCCGCCGCTTCCTCCAGCGACAGTGGCGTCTGCCGCACGTTCGCGGCCAGGATGAGAGCGGCAACCGGGACAAACCGCGCGAGATATCCGATAAGTACGATCAACGGGCTCTTGTAGATTTCACCGGGCAGTCCCGGCCTGTTCCACAGGTCGATGAGCCCGATGCCGACCACCGTGCCCGGCACGGCAAAAACGACGAGAAAGGCCAACTCGGCCATGGTGCGCAGACGCGTCGGCGCACGCCCCATGCCGTAGCCCAGGAGGGCGGACAAGGCCACGATGAGCGTTGCGCCGGCGCCGGAAAGGAGAAGACTGTTGGCAATGGCGCCGCCTGACGCTTGCACGGCTGCGATCATCCGTCCCAACTGTCCCGTCTCCCGCGCCAGAACCGCCAGTGGCAGCGCGACCGTCGCGAGAAGCACGACCGCAAGGAAGGCAAGCGCTGCAGGCTTCCAATGGCCGAGAGCATACAAAAGCCCCGCGTACGCGCTTCGGCGCGTCGTAATCATCCGGTCCCCGATGACGAACATGACCGCCACCCCGGCAATCAGGGCCACCAGGAGCAGCGGCACGGCAAGGGCGGTGGCCGCGCCGAAATCGTACAGGGCCGCGAAGGCGGTGAAGACCTCGGTAGTGAATACGGGGACCCGCAAAAGGCTCGGGACGCCAAATTCGGAGAGCGAAAGGACAAAGATGATGAGGGCGGCGGCGGTGATGCTCGGCGCGATGAGCGGCAGCGTTATCCTCCACAATACCCGAGCAGGATTGGCAGCGAGGAGCGCCGCCTCCTCAAGGTGGCCTTCCATGCGCCGCGCCGCCGCTTCCATCGCCAGCATCGAGAGCGGATAGAAACCGGTGCCGAGGACGATGATTGCCCCGGTCAGGCTGTAGGTCCAAGCCGAGAGGAGATCGCGGCCGAAGATCCGGGCAATGAGCCCCGTGGAGCTGCCGGTGTAAATCCATGCCAGCCCGAGGACATAGGGTGGAATGACCAGCGGGACAACGAACAGAAGCCGCAGGAGCCGCTTCGCCGGCAGGTCCGTACGCGCCAGCAGGAGCCCGAGCGGCACGCCGATGCAGGTGGCAAGCGCCGCCGCGCCTGCGCCGACAAGGATGCTGTCCAGCAGCAGCTTGCGTTGCCGCGCATCCATGAAGAGACGGCGATAGTTGTCGGTGCTGAGACCGCCATGCGGGCCGGTCAAGGAGACACCGAACATGTAAAGGGTCGGCAGCAGGCACAATGCGACAAACAGGACCGCGGCGCCGGCAAGGATCACACGGCGCGACGAGGGCAAGACCGCCACTATTCCCTGTTTTTCCGTCGCGCTGCTTTTCATCGCCGCACCCGCCCTTTTAAAGTCCGAGGATAGTCTGCAACCGGCGTGTCACCTCCTGCACACGGTCGGCAGCCGCCCCATAGTCGAGCGTCATCGGCCTTATGGAAGAGATGGCCGGCATGTTCTTCGGCGGC
Organism: Geobacteraceae bacterium; assembly: GCA_036518435.1. Lineage (GTDB taxonomy): Bacteria > Desulfobacterota > Desulfuromonadia > Geobacterales > Geobacteraceae > JAMPXD01. The sequence goes on along the minus strand of DATDNF010000056.1, from coordinate 33,915 downwards.
GCAACGCCATCGTGCAGAGGTACCTGCACCGCCTCCGACTGCGCCAGCCTCCGCTCCACCTCGGGAGTGAGGAGATAGTCGATCAACTTCTTGCCCGCTTCCGGGTGAGGCGCCCCCGCGATGAGCGAGAGCATGTTCGGCATGACGGGGACCCCCATGCCGTTCTTGTCGGGCAGCACCATCGCTACCGGCTGCTTGTTGCCGCGAGCCACGTTCACGTCGTCGCTGTCCGTGATCCCCACCTTTACCTCGCCTCGGGCCACCATGTCGAGCACCACCGAATTGGCCGAAACGATCTTCACGCCGTTCATTTTCAGATTCCGGAAAAATTCGTCGGCCTTTTGGTCACCCAGCTTGACATAGAGCGCCGCCACATGGAACGAGGCAGTGCCGAAGCGCGGGTCGGGCATGGCCACCTGCCCCTTCCATTTCGGGTCGGCCAGATCAAGAACCGATTGCGGCGCCTGTTCCGGTTTGACCAGGTTTGTGTTGTAGGCGATGACGCGCATACGGGCGGAAAACCCGGTCCAGAACCCTGCCGGGTCTTTGAACGCGGCAGGTATGCCATCCGCGCCCGGCGACCGGTAAGAAGCGAGCACGCCATGTTTTTTCAACACGAGCGTGCGCACCGGTTCGTTCGACCAGAAAACATCGGCCTGCGGGTTGCCCTTTTCGGCCACCAGCTTGTTGGCAAGGCCGGTGCTCTTGGTCTCCTCGGTATCGTAGACTATGTTCAGCTTTATGCCGCTTTTCTGCTCATACTCTCGCAGGATCGGCTCTGAAAACACCCGGTCCTGCGAGACGTAGATGGTCGCTTCTTTAGCCGCGCCTGCTTTACCCCGTTCTGTGGTTTCCTGCTGCCGGCTCTTGCAGGCGTTCAGGATAAACATGACCGTCAGTGCAAAGGTTATGAGGGTTGCATCTCGGACCCAAAAGAAGTTTATTCGCATGGGTTTGTACTCCTTGTTGTCCCCCTGCATGCCGGTATCGTCGGTGAGGAGGGGGGCCTGCCAGTGCAGGCCCCGCGAAAACAAGAAACAAAAAGGTGAACATGGAATTACGGTATGCCGATTATCCCTTCTTCACCTTTATGACGAGGTTCGTGCTGTTGATCTCCGTTTGATCTTCTTTGAACGACCTGTCGTTGTAACGGTTGAGATCGTAGATCAAGCGTGCTTTTACGGTGTATGCGCCCGGTTTCAAAGCAGGCGTCCAGGGGAGTATCCGTTCCTCTCCGGCGCGGATACTCATTTCATGGGGTCCCTGGGCGTCGGCCTGCGTGGCGGCGATGGCGTCGGGGCGCTTCTTGTCCTCTTCCAGGAACTTCCTGTCATCCGGTCGGGGGCCGTACCAGGGGGCGAACATCCACTCCTTCTTCGCGAGCATCTTCCCGTTCTTGTCCAGAATTTCCACGTTCAGGTAGATGGCCCGGCGGTTGGACCCGGTCGGGACCGAATGCCCGGCGCCGATGTTGATGACGTGGAACGCAAGGCCCGGCTTCCCCTCGTCGGGCTGGCTGATCGCCATGGAAAGAGCGCTGGCAAGCCGTTGCCGGGAACGGCCGCCGGTCCAGAGGTGCCGTGCAACGGCCCGCTCGGGATTGTCGGAATCTTCAGCCACCTTGCGCATGGTGCGCGGCATGTGGCAATCCTGGCAGTGCTGTTTGCCGAGGCCGGGCTTGTTGAAGTCCTCCCGCCACTCCAGGAAGGTCTGGGTCTGCTTGCCGACCACCCGTTTTCCCATGCTGTGGCAGTAGGCGCACATGGCCGCGGTCTGGATGGCCGGGTCAACGACCGTCTCGTGGGGGGCCTTTACCTCATACGGTCCCCTGATCTTCCCCTCCGGGGTCAGGTGGCAGCTGGCGCAGGTGATCCCCACCGCCTCCTTCTCTTTCGGCCGTGCCTTCGGCTTCACCATCTCCGGGGTGTTGATGTCGGGGATGGCGAACGGTTCCGGATAATGGCAGACGTTGCACGATTTCCCCTCTTCCTCGGCCTCCCGGGCGTGAATGGGATACGGCTCCATTCCGGCGAACGCATGGGCCGTTGGGGTAGCCGAGACAGTTGCGGGCATCGTCATTTTTTCGCCTTCCTTTGTCGGAAGTGTCGTGGGTTTGTAGTGGATGTCGCTCCCGAACCCGAAGGCGAACTCCCGGTAAATTGCCTTATGGCAGGCGCCGCATGTTTCAGAGGGAGTCGCGGTCCCCTCCGGGAACGGCATTCCTTCCGCTCCCGCTATGGCTGATACCAGCATCGCCGCCATGGTTGCTACGACGCTTGATGCAAATTTGATCCTCATCGACTGCTCCTTTCCCGGTTGTTGTTTTGTGCCTCGCGGAGAATCAGCGATTCGCCGCGTAGAGCATGTCAAAGATGCTCATTCCCTTCTCCAAAGCCTCGTGGTCGTCCTTGGCCGTCTTTCTGATCCCATCGAGAATTTCCCGCAAACCTTCTGCGGCGGGGTTCCGGTATTTTTCATCCTGCAAATCGAGCTGGTGAACTATTTCGGCCACGACGCCGAGCGCCTTGCCTTTCAATCCAAATGACTTTAAAAGTACCTCGAAGGTGGACATGTCCCCAATATGGGTGAATTCTCCCCCTACCATGTCGAAAGCAATCGTATCCTTACCCAGGCCCTCGATTTCACTCTCGTCGATAAAACCAAATGCGGCCTTCCGGTCGATGAAACCCTTTATCAGCCATGCCGAGGCTACCCGGTCGATAAACGGCCGTTTCCGCGTGACCCACCTCTTCCCCTGGTAATCGGTGGCACGTCGCTTTATAACCTCGACGGCATGCTTGGCGGATTCAGCACGGGGCCTGCCGGTAATTTCAGACGCCATGGTTTTCAGCCTCTTCTCCAGATCCTTCCGTCCCTTGGAAATGAAAAAGTCTATTTTCCCTATCTCATTAAATTCCTTGACAAATTTCTGCAATTCCTCCTCCATTTTTTTATTGTCCATTGGTGCAACTCTTTTTCCGATTTTGCCAATCCTGTTTTGAAATTCATCGAGCCTGTTGCCGAGGTCGAGGTAATCCTTTTCCCGTTGCCGGTCAAAAAGACCGACTATGTCATCCTCTGTCATGGTTTCAATTCCCGGCACCCTGACGAAGGCCGCCTCTCCCTGCATGGCGGTAACACTGGATACCAGCCATTGGAACAATTCGCGATGGTCTTCACTGGCGGGAAGAATGTACGCCGCCCCCTTGAATTGGACGGCCCCTGCCTTCAGCAGCATCCTCCAGACTCTCATCCGGTTGCTTACCGGCTTGGACGGCACGCTGTAGAAGAAGAGGAGCCATTCCTGTTTTTCGGCGGTATCCTTTTTCATGGAATCGAGCCATATCTCCTTGGAATTTCAGTAATTTCATTGAGTATACCATCTGCGACGCGACTGCCAAGGAAGCTGAGGCAATTTCTTCGCCGGAATCCAGGACAGCTTTATGTATCAGTTGTTACATTTTGTAACATATGATGCTTAAATATCAAACAAAAAAATCTTTAATGGTTGTCCACATGGCTCAAGTAGTTGTCCCCCCTCCCTTGATGGGAGGGGGCCAGGGGGAGGGTGAAGTTGCAAGCAGCAGAAAATATGGCACTTTCACCCCCACCCTGACCCTCCCCCATCAAGGGGGAGGGGATGTATCAGTAGCAGAGTGCTTTACTGGAGTGAAATGGATAACCAGAAAATATTTTTGGGCGGGAACCGGACAAGATGGGGCTTTTGCACCTGCCCGTCCGCTTTGCCGGCATCACGGGGAATCCGGAATCCAGGAAATGGGCGAATTTTTTGTTTGACAATCTCTGCGCTTTCCGATATTGTTGAAAACAACTTTCAGTTTCAACTAAGCTGACGTCGGGCGGGAGGTGCACAATGGCAACGGTGGCGCGGACGGATCCGGAAAAATCCCCGGCAGGGCGGCGCCCGGTGTGGCAGGAGGTGGCGTTCAGGTTCAGCGAACCGCGCGAATGCCTCGCCTCCTTCCTGGCGCTGGAAGCTGCCGAGGTGCTCGGCGGCGCAAAGCCCGCAAACCTTGTCGCCGTCGCCAATCGCAGGCGCAGCTGCGGACGGAACCTCTACACGCTCTGGAAGGAATGGGGCGGCGCGGTCCTGGCGGGAAGCGGGCTGGCGGCCCGCGAGCTGGCCGACCGGGGGGATTCGGTGCTGCTTCTCCTCTACTCCCCGTCAGCCCTCGATGCGCTTCTGCGAAGGCCCGGCGCCGCGGCGGTGCTGAAGCGGGCGGGGTACGCCGATGCCGCGGCTCCGGACGGGGCGCTGAACGAGCTTGCCTCGCGCTGCGCCGGGAGGGAATTCCCCCACGAGATCGGGGTCTTCCTCGGCTATCCGCTGAAGGACGTGGCCGCCTTCATGGGGTGGGTCCCCATCCCCTTCGCCTGCCAGGGCCCGTGGAAGATCTACGGCGACCCCCGGGAAAGCCTCCGCCTTGCGGAAACCTTTCGCTGCTGCCGCAGGAGCATGGCGCAGCGCCTGACCTGCTGCGCCTCCCCGCTCGACTGCCTGGGGAGGGAGCCGGAAGCCGGGTCCGGTTCGAAAAATTATCTTGACAGTAACTTTCATTTTCTTTATAAATGAAAGAAACAATCAAAATCATCCAGCCTCCGCCGGCGGGAAAACGCCGGCCGGCCACCCCGTCATGACTACAGATCTGCACGATCTGTATTTTTTGCGAAGCTGAATGAAAGTGATATTCATTATTCGCAAGGGTGCAACCAGCAAAAAAGGAGATTCTGAACCATGATGCCACTCGGACTGTTGGGCCCCGGCGAACGGGGGGAAATACTCGCGATCAGGATACATCGGGTTCCGGCTGCCGGGCAGTGTTGTGCGGACCGGGAAAAATGCGACTGCAGGGTTGAAGATATGGGGCTTCGGATCGGCAAGGTCGTGGAGATGCTGACCAACGGCGGCGGCCCGGTCCTGGTGAGGGTGGACGAATCGCGAATTGCCGTGGACCGCGGCCTGGCGATGAAAATAATGGTCGAGGGGGTACGGCAATGAATCTGGCAAAGCTCAAGCCGGGGGAAACGGGGCGGATCACCGCCATCGGGGCGATCGGCCCCCTGAAGCGGCGGCTGATGGACATGGGGGTGCTGGTGGGCGAAGAGGTGAAAGTGGTGAAGGTCGCCCCCCTGGGCGATCCCATCGAGGTGCGGATCAAGAGCTACAGCCTTTCGCTCCGGAAAAAGGAAGCGGAGGGGATTGCCGTGGAGGTGGCGGGATGAGTGCACAGACGAAGCTGAAGGAGACCGGGGGCGCAGAGGCGGGAAAGGCCGCGCTCCGGCCGGTGGAGAAGCGGACCATTACCATCGCGGTGGCGGGCAACCCCAACTCGGGGAAATCGACCCTGATCAACGCCATCGCCGGGACGCGGCTCCAGGTGGGGAACTGGGCCGGGGTGACGGTGGAGAAGAAGGAGGCCTCCTTCGAGTACCGGGGACGGAAAATCCGCCTGGTCGACCTCCCCGGCACCTATTCCCTCTCCCCCTACACCCAGGAGGAGATCATCGCCCGCGACTACCTGGTCCGCGAGCGCCCCGACCTGATCGTCAACGTGGTGGACGCCACCAACCTGGAGCGCAACCTCTACCTGACGGTGCAGCTCCTGGAGCTGGGAATCCCGGTGGTGATGGCCCTCAACATCTATGACGAAGCGGAGGCGAAGGGGTACCGGATCAATGTTGCGGGGATCGAGCGGATGCTCGGCATCACGGTTGTCCCCACCTCGGCCGTGAAAAAGAACGGCCTGGACGAGCTGCTCGGGAGCGTCCTCGCCACGGCGGACGACCTTGCCGGCCACGCCCCGGCCAAGCTCAATTACGGCACGGACGTGGAGATCGCGGTCGAAGCCGTGGCCGGGGCGCTGGAAAAGAGCCACCCCCACCTGGCCGGCACGTACCCCGGCCGCTGGCTGGCGCTCAAGGTCATGGAGGGTGACGGCCACGTGCAGGAGGAGACCGGCCCCGTGGAGAGCGCGCTCCTCGACGAGGCGCTCCACCACCTGAGGCGCGCCCATGGCGAAGACATCGAGGCGCTCATGGCCGATGCCAGGTATTCCCTGGCCGCCGGCCTCACCCGCGAGGTGCTGGAGAAGCCGGAACTGCGGAAGATGGAAATCACGGAGAAGATCGACCGGGTGGTCCTGAACCGCTTCCTCGGCATCCCGATCTTCCTGGCTGCCATGTGGGTCATGTTCAAGCTCACCTTCGACCTCTCCAAGCCGTACGGCGACTGGATCGGCGACATGATCTCCGGCCCGTTCAAGCACTGGGCCGAGGCCCTGATCGGCTTTCTCCACGCCCCCGACTGGACCGTATCGCTGGTCACCGACGGGATCATCGCCGGGGTGGGGAATGTCCTGGTGTTCGTCCCGGTGATCTTCGCCATGATGTTCTTCATCACCTTCCTGGAGGGGAGCGGCTACATGGCGCGGGCCGCCTTCGTCATGGACCGGGCCATGCACGCCATCGGCCTGCACGGAAAGTCCTTCATCCCGATGCTCCTCGGCTTCGGCTGCAACGTCCCCGCCATCTATGCGACCCGGACCCTGGAAAACCAGCGGGACAAGGCGCTCACCGCGCTGCTCATCCCGCTCATGTCGTGCGGCGCGCGCCTCCCGGTCTACGTGGTCTTCATCGGCGCCTTCTTCCCCACCCATGCCGGGACGGTGCTCTGGTCCCTGTACGTGATGGGGATAGCGCTGGCGATCATGATGGGGATGGTCTTCAAGCGGACCCTGTTCCGGGGCGAGGCGCCGATGTTCATCATGGAGCTTCCCCCCTACCGGATGCCCTCCTTCAGAAGCCTCTGCATCCACACCTGGGAGAAGGGGAAGCACTTCCTGGTCAAGGCGGGGACGTACATACTGGCGGTTTCGGTGCTGGTCTGGTTCCTCCTCAACCTCCCCTGGGGAGTGCAGAGCAAGAAGGACTCGTATCTGGGCAAGGTTGGCCAGGCCACCGCCCCGATCCTGGAGCCGCTCGGGTTCGGCCGGTGGGAGGCGAGCTCGTCCCTCATCGCGGGGCTCATCGCCAAGGAGATCGTGGTCGGGACCATGGGCGAGATCTACGTGAAGAAGGCGGACGAGAAGAAAAAGGAGGCCCCGGCCTTCGTGGACGACCTGAAGGAGGCGGGGACCTCCCTGGCGAAGGCGACCAAGGAGTCGTTCGCCAACGTCTTCGCCAACGTGGGGATCACCAGCATCTCCACCGCGGAGGACCCGGACACGGCGGCCGAACGGGCGCCGCTCAAGGAGGTCTTGAAGGGGCAGTTCACGCCGCTGGCCGCCTACGCCTTCATCGTCTTCGTCCTGCTCTACATGCCGTGCGTCATCGCCGCGGTGGCGATGGTGCAGGAGTTCGGCACCTGGAAGTGGTACGGGATCGCCTTCGCCTACCAGATGGTGCTCGCCTGGGGGATGGCGGCGCTGGTCTACCAGGGGGGGAGACTCCTGGGACTTGGAGGTTGACATGGGTGCCAATGACGTAGTATGGATGGTGGTGATCCTGGGAGGGGCCGGCTGGCTCCTCTACCACTCCCTCTGGAAGAAGAAGGGGTCATGCCACGGCTGCAGCGGCGGCTGCTGCGATGCGGAGAAGAAACACAAGGCGAGTCACGTTCAGTGACCGGATAAAATAAACAGGAGGGTGGCTATGGTCAGGAAGCATGTGCTTGCGGTAATGACGGCGGCTGTTATCGGGATGGCGATGTTCGGCGGACGGGGCCTCGCACGCGCCCACGACGGCGAAGGGGCATCAAGCCAGGCAGGGAGCGCCGGGGCGGAGAAAAAGTCGGAGCTCTGCCCGGTCAGCGGCGAAGAGGTCGATGCCAAGTCGATCTCCTACGAATACAAGGGGAAGGTCTACCATTTCTGCTGCGCCAGCTGCGTCGCGGATTTCAAGAAGGACCCCGAGAAGTATATCAAGAAGATGAAGGGTGAGGCGGCGCCGGAGAAAAGCCACGACCACGGGAACATGTAGGGGCAACCCCACGTGGTTGCCCAACGGCCCCGTGTGACCAATGCGGGCGGCCCCGTGTGACCGATGAGGGCGGCCCTGTGTGACCAATGCGGGCGGCCCCGTGTGACCAATGCGGGCGGCCCCGTGTGACCGATGCGGGCGGCCCCGTGTGACCGATGAGGGCGGCCACACGGGGCCGCCCCTACAAAACAAATGAATGTTGAAAACGTGCCGTATCGAAAGATGATCGTCACAACAAATGCACCCGGAGGTCGTAACCGTCATGAAAAAGCTTCTGATCCTTTACTGCGCTCTCTTCTTTGCCATGGCTCTTTGCAGCTTTGCCTCAGCCGACGAGGGGCGCGGCGAGATCCCGGCGCAGGTGCCGCGGGGGCACTGGTCGTGCAAGGAGATCGCCGAACTGGCGGCAAAATACGGCGCCCTGAAGAAGCTCCCGGAGAAGGAGCTGGTGGAGAAGAAGGAGCTGGCGGCACACTTTCTCTCGGTTATGGACAAGGTGCAGACCAAATGCGAGCGGGAGGGGAGCGAGGCGGTCCCGAGGGAGGACCTGGACCGGCTCGCCGCCCTGTACGAGTCGCTCAAGGATGAGCTCGCCCAGTACGAGGGGTACCAGACGCGGCGGGAGGCGATAGAAAAGATGTTCGCCAAGCCGGAGGCGCCCGCCTTCGAGTACAAGGTGGGTGTCAACGGCTTCCTGCGGGGCGAGGGGGCGGGGAATTTCCGGCTCACCGACTTCAGCTACGCCCCGGGCCACGGCGAGGGGCGCTTCGTCTACCGGGTGAAACCCTACGCCTACTGGCACCCCACCGACTGGCTGGACCTCCACGCGGAGGGGCAGGGGTACGGCTTTGCCGGCGGGAGCCACCAGGAGTACAACAAGGTTTCCCTCTACCAGGGGTTCGTGGAGGCGCGGCTCCCCGGCAGCGACCTGCTCGCCCTCAAGGGGGGGCGCCAGGAGTTCAACTACGGCAGCACCTTCATCATCGGCCCCGACTCCTTCTACGACGGCCTCTCCTTCGACGCGGCCCGGCTGCGGGTGCGGCCGGTCGATCCCCTGACCGTCGACCTCCTGGTGGGGGCCTACGCCACGCCGTTCTCCGGCGGGGTGGAGGGGAACCTGGCGGGCGCCTACGCGACGTACGCCTTTTCCGAGGGGAACGCGGTCGAGGCGTACGCCTTCCGCGATTCCGGCTCCACCGACCATCATGTCGGGGAGTACCTCGCCATCTGGGGGCTCCGGGGAACGGCCAAGCTCGGCCCGGTTTCCCTGGAGCTGGAGCCGGTCTACGAGTCGGGGCGGGCCTTCAACACGGTACGCAGCGACAACGACCGGATCGACGCCTTCGGCGGCCACCTGGACCTCACGTACGAGTCGGTCCTGGCAGGGCACAACAACAAGTTCTTCGCCAGCTACGCCTACGGCTCGGGGAGCGGGGACGCGGCCAACGGCGTCTCGGCCGCCCGTGAGTTCAAAACCCCGAACAACGACAGCGCGCTCATGGGGGACATGAGCGTGGTGGGGGACATGTCGGGGGCGACCGTCACCGGCCACCACGCCAGCGGCCTGCAGATCTACACCCTCGGCTGGGGGGTGGACGTCACCAAGGAGCTCAACTTCTCCGCCACCGGCCGCTACTTCGCCGCCAACAACGTTGAAGCCGGCTTCAGCAGGAACCTCGGCCTGGAGAGCGACTTCACCCTCACCTATGCCGTGAACGACAACCTCTCCGTTATCGCCGGCTACGACCGTTTCTTCACCGCGGGCTTCTTCCGGGACGCCTCCGGCAGCGGCCGGGACATCGACTACGGCTACCTCATGCTCCAGTTCGACATCTCCCGGAGCAAGCCGAAGATGAAGCCGGCCAAGGGGTAGCCGCGACAGCGGACCCGGCCGCACCCCGGCGCGACGATCACTTCCGTTGGCCCGGCGGCAGCCACGGGCACGCGGCCGGTGCCAGGACCCACAAGGTCTCCCCGCACGCCGGGCAAACGATCCCCTGCGCGGACTCCGCATCGTCCGCCGGCGGGGGCGGGAGGACCGCCGCGGCCCCGGGCGGCGGCTCCTGCACGGGGAGATCGGGGGGGGATTGGGGCGCGGGGGGGCCGTCATCGGCCGCTTCCTCCTCGCACCGGTGCAGCAGCCATCCCGTCTGCCAGTGGTGCCACTCGTCCGAATGTTCTTCGTATGGGCAGGCGGCGCCTTCTTGCCGGGCAGCGTACCCTTCCTCTTGCAGCGCCAGTTTGCGCGGTGTCGTCAGCATGCGGTCTCCGTGTGCGGGTGGTTGCAAATCAGCAGGCCGGCTCGGCGTCGGCGGCCTTCACTATTTTCTCGACCATTGCCACCATTTCTTCCAGGTCGAAGGGCTTGGCGAATACCCGGGCTATCCCCGCCTCCCCGGCCAGGCGGACGATTTCCGGCGAGATGTCGCCGGTGATCATGAAGATCGGCATGTGCGGCGCCATTTCCCGCGCTCTTCCGGCCAGTTCGAGGCCGTCCATCCCCGGCATGTTGAAGTCGGTCAGCATCAGCGGGAAGGTCCTTTCCCGCAGCTTTTCCAGCGCTTCTTCACCGTTCGCCGCGCAGTGGACCGTCATCCCCTCGTGGGCGAAAAAGATCGTTGCCAGCATGAGGACCGTCCGGTCGTCATCCACGTACAGCAGGTCGCCGTTGTCCATGTCATCTCCGTGAGTGCCCTTGTTCTTCCGCCGGGGGAAGAATCCTGTATGCCAGTATGCAATCCTCTCCGGACATCCCGTCCGGGAGCGGGAAGATCCTCTCGATCAGGCCGAGGGCGGCCAGCCGGCGGCAGGCCCGCCCGAGCCCGGCCGGGGAGAAGCCTTTCCCGAGGGCGTCCTTGACGGTGTCGCAGGCAATTTGACCGCTCCCGTTTTCGCCGCAATTGGCGAGGAGCAGGAGGTAGAGTCTCGTCTCACGGCCCCCGAGGCGTTCCGCGAACGCCGTTTTTTCGAATTCCTTCAGTGTCCGCAGTTTGTCCATCGCCACCTCGATTTCTTAGCTTTTTCTATAAATAAGATATATTGTTATTAAAGTCAAGCCATACATGAATATATGTCACACTTTAATGCAATTGACATCACTTTAAAATAAAGTTATACATGTGAATATGCTCAGAAGAAATGGGACCACCTACTGACGGCGCAGCCAGAGCGCGTCCGGGAGACTTGCTTGAGGGATCTGATCGGGAAGCGGTTGAAGCAATTGAGGCTGGAGAGGGGACTCACCCAGAAGGAGCTGGCGGCCGGGGTCAGCGGGGGGCTGGATTATACCTACGTGGGGAAGATAGAGCGGGGGGAGCAGTTCCCGTCCCTCAAGATCCTGGAGAAGATCGGCGAAGCGCTCTCCGTGTCCCTCGCCTATTTTTTCCGGGACGAGGCCGCGGCGGCGGTCCACGACATCTCCCCCGCCGAGCTGAAGCGGCTGGCCAAGGACGCGCAGGGGCGCGAGCTCCTCGGTGCGCTGAAACTGCTGCACGAGGACGATATCCCGCTGGTGACCGAGATTGTCCGGGTGCTGACCAGGCACCGCAGCGCGGCGATGAGGAAGCGGTCGGGCGGCGGGGAGGAGGAGGCGCTCATGGCCGCCGAGGACGGGGCTTCCTACTCGGAGAAGTGAGGGCAATCCCCGGTTGCAGGGGGGATAGTCGAAAAGTCCGGGACGTGGTTGGCCCGGACCCGGTTCGATACGGCGGGTTGCGCAAGCGGCCCGCCGTTCTTCGTGGGAGGCTCACCCGGCGGGCGGCGCGCCCTCCTTTTCCCGCGCCGCCGCTTTCCGTTGCGGAATCGCGGCACAGATATGGTATGCTTGATGCCATGAACGGCATACTCGTGAAAATCGCCCGTTGCGGCAGATGCTGAACCGCATCGTTCTCCTGGCAGGGATCGGGATTTCCCTGTTCCTCGTCTGGTTTGCCGTCGGCAACTACCGGGCATCCCGCCCCATTGCCGAGGAAAACCTCAGGGGGCTCGCCCTGTCCATAACCTCGGCCATCGAAAACATCGCCGTCGGCGATCCATCCCTTAAATCCCTCGCCGAATTTCACCCCGCGGACATCGCCTTTTTCGCCATCATCGACCGGCGCGGCCTCTACCGCTTCCATTCCAACGCGGACCTCATCGGCACTCCCGCCGAAAGCACCGCATTCAGGGGGGTGCTGGCGAGCAAGGCGGTGTCGGAGAGGCGCGTCACCCTCGGCACCGGCGAGAAGGCGTATGAATTTTATGCCCCTCTTCACCTGGCGCGGGAAACGCTGGTGCTGCGCCTGATCCTCCATACCTACCGGGCCGATGCGGTGGTCAGGCGCGCCGAATACAACATGGCGGTATTGCTGGCGCTCCTCGCCGCGGGATGGATATTCGGCGTCATTCTGTACCGGTTTGCCGTCCGCGAAGAACGGCACCAGCTGGACATGGCGCGGCGGGAGAGGCTGGCCCGGCTCGGGGAAATGGGCGCCATGCTTGCCCACGAGATCAGAAACCCCCTGGCGGGAATCAAGGGATACGCCCAGGTGATCGGGAAGAAGCCCCGGGAAGAGCGCAACGCCGGCTTTGCCGAGCGTATCGTGGCGGAGGCCCTGCGCCTGGAAAACCTGGTGAACGATCTGCTGGCCTACGCCGGGAGCGGCTCCTTCCCCATGACCGCCGTCGATGCCGCCGGGCTGATCGCCCATGCCGTCGCGCTCGTCCGCGCCGAAGCGGAGCAGCAGCAGGTGGAGGTCTTCAGCGAATGCTCGGGGGAGTTGGCGGTGTTCGGCAATCGGGACAGGCTGGAGCAGGTGCTCCTGAACCTCGCGAAAAACGCCGTCCAGGCCATGCCGGAAGGGGGGAGCCTGCGGATTACGGCTGCCGCATCCGGCAAAGGCGTTATACTTACCGTGAGCGATTCCGGCCAGGGGATCGGCCCGGATGACATGCCCCGCATCTTCGAGCCGTTTTTCACCACGAAGGCCCGCGGCACCGGCCTGGGGCTTGCGCTCTGCAAGAAAATCGTCCAGGAGCACGGGGGGACAATCGAGGTGGCAAGCGCGCCGGGCAAAGGAACATCGGTTGCCGTTACCCTGCCGGGCGCTTCACCGGACAACGGGGGTCATTCATGAACGGGCGCATTCTCCTCGTGGAAGACGACGAAACGTTCAGGAGCTTTCTGCAAACGATCCTGGAAGAGGACGGGCACGAGATCCGGACCGCCGGAGACGGGGTGCGGGGCCTGCAGCTTCTGCGCCGGGAGAGCTTCGACCTGGTCGTTTCGGACCTGAAAATGCCCGGGAAGAGCGGGCTCGACCTGTTCCGGGAAACGCGGCAGGACCCGAGCCCCCCCCGGTTCATCTTCCTGACCGCCTTCGGCAGGGTGGAGGAGGCGGTCGCCGCCATGAAGGAGGGGGCGGTCGACTTTCTCACCAAGCCGCTCGAATCCCCGGACATCCTCCTCGCCCTGGTCCGCAGGACCCTGGAGGGGCAGGAGCGCGCCAGGGCGTACCTCTCCCTGAAGGAATCGGAGGCAGCGGGGCTGCCGCCGGAGGAGCTGATCTTCGCCGGGGAGGCGATGCGGGAGGTGCGGCAACTGGTGCGCAACGTCGCGACGACCACGGCCAGCGTGCTCATCTACGGGGAAAGCGGCACCGGCAAGGAACTGGTGGCGAGAACCATCCACCTGCTGAGCCCCAGGAGCAGGGCGGGCTTCATCCCGCTCAACTGCGCCGCCATTCCGGAGAATCTCCTGGAGAGCGAGCTGTTCGGCCACGAGAAAGGGGCCTTCACCGGGGCGATCCAGGCGCGCCAGGGAAAATTCGAGCTCGCCCGGGGGGGGACGATCTTCCTGGACGAGATCGGCGAGATGCCGCTCCCGCTCCAGGCCAAGCTGCTGCGGGTCCTGCAGGAGCGGGTCTTCGAGAGGGTCGGCGGAGGGAAGGAGATCAGGGCCGACGTGCGGGTGATCGCCGCCACCAACCGCAACCTCCAGGAGGAAGTGGCGGCGCGGCGGTTCCGCGAGGACCTCTACTACCGCCTGAACGTCTTTCCCCTCCGGCTCCCTCCCCTGCGGGAACGTCTCGACGCTCTCCCCCTGCTGGCGGACTATTTCCTGCACCGCTTCAGCCGGCAGATCGGCAATAAGCTCAAGGGGATCGACACGGAAGCGATGGCGGCAATGAAGAGCTACGCCTGGCCGGGGAATGTCCGCGAGCTGCAAAACGTCATGGAACGGGCGGTGATACTGGCGGCAGACTGCGTCCGGATCGGGAACCTCCCCGCCGAACTGCTGGAAAAGGGGGGCGCGGGGAACCGTCAGGGGAGGGACATCCTCAGGGGAACGGAACGGGAGATCATCGTCCAGGCGCTGCGCAAGCATGGGGGCAACCGGCGGCTGGCCGCGGAAGAGCTGGGGATTTCCCGGCGCACGCTCCAGTACAAGCTCAAGGAGTTCGGCCTGCTCGACGGCAGGTAGCGTGGTGCAAAACCCTTCTCCCGAGGTGCAGGAAATTGCACCGAATGCACGCCGCATGATGCGCGGCCCGCATAAAACATGACGCAATAACGGCCTGTTATAAAATATCCGGGTTTTGGCACGCCTCGTGGAATACCTCCTTGCAGGAACAACACTTCTTCAAGGAGGAACAAGGATATGAAAAGGAACGGGGCAATCTCGGCAGTTATGGTCATTGCGGCCCTCTCCCTCGCCGGCCAGGCATTCGCTTTCGGCGGCGGCATGGGCGGAGGAGGGGGGCGCGGGGGCTCGCTCGGTGGACCCCAGGGCGGGTCGTCCCTGTCACGGGGAAGCAATGGGAGCTCGAAGGGGCAAGCCGGCCAGCACCAGGGGAGCAAAGGCCAAAGCGGCAAACACCAGGGGAGCGGGCAAGGCTCCATGACCAAGGGGGGGAGCACCGGCGACGGCACGCCCGGCTCCGGTGCAGCGATGGGGGCGACCGCCATGCCGGCCGCCATGCCGGCGACGTCCATGGGGAATCCCCGGATGGACAACGCCGCAGTCATGCAGGGACCGATGAGCGGTCCGGGAAGCCAGCAGGGACGAATGAAGGGGAGCGGCGCCGGCACCGCCACGGGTACGCCGGCCGCACCTTCGAGCAACTAGCCTGACGGAGTGGAACGCAATGAAACCAAGCCGCTTTTCCTCGATTATAGTGTTGGCAATGTCCGTGAATTGCCTGGCGATCGGCACCGCTTTCGCCGGCTTCGGCTTCGGCGGCGGTGATCCGGGGAAGAGCGGCCTGGACTTCAGCACGGGATACGACGTCAACACGGTGACAACCGTGTCGGGTCGGGTGGCATCCCTCCCGAGAGCCGGCGAAAACGGGCAGGTCTTCGTTGCAGTCACCTCCGGCGGCGAAACCGTCGACCTCAGTCTCGGCACCAAATCCTACTGGGATAAAAAGGGTATCCCGCTCCGTCTCAACGACGAAGTGGCCGCCAAGGGTTCCAAGGCCCAGGGCAAGGACGGGAAGAGCTACCTGCTGGTGCAGAAGCTTGCCAACAGGACGGCCGCTTCCCAGGTAGTTCTCAGGAACGAGCGCGGCGGGCCTCCCTGGATGGGGAACAATGCGAGCGGCATGATGTCCAACGGCCCGGCGGGCGGGATGGGGGGCGGCGGCATGATGAAAGGCGGCGGCATGATGCGGCATTGACGTGTGCCGGTTCAGCGTATCCAAAAGGGGAGGACGAACGATGCAACAGTATTTCAGCACAAAGAAGCTTTCAGCCTTGCTGGTCGCCCTGGCACTCAGCTCACTTCCCGCCCGGGCGTCTGCCGCCGGCCCTTCCTATTCCGTCGGTCTCGGTGTTGAGTTCGCGTCGGGGGATTACGGCACCGGCATCAGGACGGACTCGGTATTCATGCCGTTCACCGCGACCGTGAACCCGACCCCGCGGCTCGATTTCACCCTGGAGATCCCCTTTGTCTACCAGAGCACCAGCGCGGTGGTGGCAGGGCAGTTCATGGGGATGCAGAGCGCTTCCACGGGTACGCAGGCGGTCATGGCCGCAATGGGTGGTCCCGGCCCGAGGACGACCGCTTCGGCGGGGGATGTCAACAATGCCCAGTACGGGCTGGGGGACATAAAGCTGAAGGCGGGGTATGTCCTGTTTACCGAGGAGGAGCATGTGCCGGCCATCCGTCCCAATGTCTACGTGAAAATCCCCACGGCGGACAAGAACAAATTCCTCGGCACCGGGGCGTTCGACGGCGGGTTTGCCGTGGAGCTCACCAAGTGGTTCGGCGACTGGGTTGCCGACGGCGAGGGGGGGTACGCCATCCAGGGAAAATCGGACGTTTTGGCGGTGGAAAATTATTTCTATTACGATGCCGGGGTCGGCTACCAGCTCACCGAGCGGCTGCGCCCGATCTTCCTGGTCAAAGGGAGCACCCCTACCGTGGAGGGGGCATCGGCCCTGCTGGAGGCGCGGCTGAGGGTGAAATACCAGGTCACGAAGCATACCGGCATCGACGGGTATCTTGCCAAGGGGGTCACGACGGCCAGCCCCGATTACGGCATGGGGCTTGCCGTTTTCTACGAATTCTAGCGTTCGCTTGCAGAAGCGATTAGAGGAGATGCAATCATGTTGAGAAAAGCTCTTGCAGCAGCAACGATTATCGCCGCCGGCTTCATTGCCGGGTGCGGCAGCGGTGGCGGCACCGCGGCCTCCACCGTATCGGGGGTCGCCGCAACCGGCGCCCCGATGAGCGGCACCGTTTACCTGAAGGACGCCGCCGGCAGTCCCGAGATGAGCGCGCAGATCAACCCGCAGACCGGCGCGTTTGCGTTCGACGTCAGCGGCAAAACGCCGCCATTCATGATCAGGACGGGTGCGCTCTATTCGATGAGCGGCGGTTCGGGCACGGCCAACATAAACCCGCTGTCGAACCTCATGGTGGCCAACACGACGGGTTTCGGCAACATGTCCGCCATGACCTCCTTCTATAAAAATCCGGACGGCACCACGATGCGGGCCATGTTCGGCAACTTGAGCACCGCACGGCTGCAGATGCGGCAAACGATGGGGTCCTTGCTCACGGCCTACGGTGTCGCCAACGTCGATCCGATTACGTCTCCCTACGCCATCGGCCGGGGGCTGGACCTGATGTTCGACAATGTGGCCATGTCGATAGACCAGCACGGCAACGTGACCATGATGAACACGAGCGGCGCAACCATTTACAGCGGGCCGATGGGGAATATATCGGGCGGCACGATGATGTCCGGGAATATCATGCCGATGGGCACCGGGCAGACGGTCAGCGGCATAACCATCACTCCCGCCAACGCTACGGTGCCGGCAAACGGAACCCTGCAGTTCAGCGCCAACATCCCGGTTACCTGGAGCGTGGGGCTGAACAGCGGGGCCATAACGTCCGGCGGGCTGTATACGGCTCCATCTTTCCAGGGAATGTTCCTCGTGAAGGCCACCAGCGTTGCGGACCCGACTAAATCCGCCACCGCCACCGTATTCGTGGGGGGCATGGGGATGATGTAAGTCCGGGACGTCGTTGGCCCGGACCCGGTTCGATACGGCGGGTTGCGCAAGCGGCCCGCCGTTCTTCGTGGGAGGCTACCTGGCGGGCTGCACCAGGCAGGCGGCGGTTTCCTTCTTGGCGATGTCCCCCACCTTGATCTCGCCGCTCACCACTTCCGCATCAAAATAGTGCTCTCCCACGTAGCCGAGGACCTTCACCTTCCCCACTTCCTTGACCTGGGTGTGGCCGCCCCCCATGGTCTCCCGGTAGACCGGAATCACGTCGTTCAGGCAGACCTCCTTCTTGACGTCCGCGGTGCCGCTGTGGAAGAGGTGGACCTTCTTGCCGGCCTTCATGACCACTTCGCCCTTGACCTTCTTCTCGGCGGCCTGCGCGGCCAGCGGCGCGGCGACCATGACGACCAGGGTAAGCAATGCAACGATACGGGCAATTCCTTTCATGTTTCCTCTCCTTTCTCCGTTTGATGATGGCTCTCGATCTGTTCGCTCCGGAACCGCCTGTCACCCCCCTTTCCCTGGCAGTTTCATCATAATGTACCTTCGTTTTTGATTTTAACCAATAACCGGCGAAGTACAAGCCGGGCAGGGGAAAATGGCGTGAATGCGCATTTTGCACAAGGGCCGTGCGCACCTTTTCCGTGACAAGCGCGTACAAATCGGCTACTCTTTACCGCACGCCGAATACCATGGAGGAGGTTGTGATGAAAAGGATAGTCGGAACTCTGGTAGCACTGTCGCTGGCGCTTGCCGTCCTGCCGGCCGGTGCCGCGGACAAGGTTTCCCTGCCCAAGGGGTACGAGAAGTGGGAGAAGAGCAAGGAGAAGGTGGTGAACGACAAGAAATCGCTCTTCTACGGCATCCACTACATCTACGTGGACAAGAAGGCGATGAAGGCCTACAAGGCGGGGGGCGCGTATCCCGACGGGAGCCGGTTCGTGGTGGTCTTCTACAACATCAGGGACGAGGGGGGCAAGCCCGTTAAGGGGAAGAAGAACATGGTCGTCCTGATGGAGAAGAACAGGAAGCACGCGGAAACCGGCGGCTGGCTGTTCGCCGGGTTCAACCCGGACGGCAAGCCCTCCGGCGTCGACCCGGTGAAGAACTGCTTCGAGTGCCACCTGAAGGATGCGAAGGAGACCGACTACGTGATGTCGAAGTACGCCGATTTCAAATAGGCCGGACGGATATGGGCATCATGGGCGCCGCGGGAAACTGCGGCGCCCTTTTTTTGTGGCCGGGAAAAGACCGTTGCGGGATATTAGTGACGACTTATTTTGTCGCAGGTTTGTGGTATAGTCTTAGCCACTACTTCATGTGAAGCTGGAGGCGCACTTGGCGAACCGGGTCATCGTTGTGGACGTGGAAACGACCGGCATGTCGGTCGCGCGGGGAGGGCGGGTGATCGAGGTGGGTGCGGTGGCAGTCGAGGAGGGGCGGATCGTCGCCGAGCTCGATACCCTGATCTGCGTTGAGGCCCCCATCGCCGCCGGGGCATACCGCGTCCACGGCATCTCCCACGACATGCTGTTCGGCAAGCCGGAGCCGGCGGAGGTCTGGCGCC
Source organism: Geobacteraceae bacterium (assembly GCA_036518435.1). Taxonomy (GTDB): domain Bacteria; phylum Desulfobacterota; class Desulfuromonadia; order Geobacterales; family Geobacteraceae; genus JAMPXD01. The sequence continues at coordinate 14,855 of DATDNF010000056.1, read as the reverse complement.
GGTTCCTGGAGTTCCTGGCCGACGCGCCGCTGGTCGCCCACAACGCGCCGTTCGACAGCGCGTTCATCCGGCATGAGCTGGCGCGGCTCGGGAAGCGGCTGCCGAACCGCTGGCACTGCACCGTGCGGCGTAGCCGGCGTGCCCTGCCGCATCTGCCCAATCACCGGCTGGAAACGGTCTATCGCCATCTGTTCGGTCCGCTCCCCGGCGGGGCGCAGACCCACAGGGCGCTGGACGATGCGCGGCTGACGGCGCGGGTATGGGTGGAGTTGGAGGGGATGGGTGGATGAAATACGATCCGGGCGTTCGTCACCGTCGTTCCATTCGTCTGAAGGGATATGATTATGCCGCCAATGGGGCGTATTTCGTGACGGTTTGCGCGCAGTGGCGGGAATGCCTGTTGGGGGAGGTTGAGGAAGGAAGTGTCCGGCTGAACCTTGCAGGTGAGATCGTCCAGGCGGTATGGGAAGGGTTGCCGGAACATTACCCGCATGTGGTGTTGGATGCGTTCGTTGTCATGCCGAACCATGTGCACGCAATCATAATTCTGCAAAGGCAAACGGGTGTTGGTCTGGAAACCAGGGCAGGTCTGGAAACCAGGGCAGGTCTGAGACCTGCCCCTACACCCGTAGGGGCAGATTCCGTAGGGGCGGGTCTCAGACCCGCCCTGGTTCCTGAAATGCGCGATGCGCCCTTGTCTGAGGTGGTGCGGGCGTTCAAATCGTTTTCGTCGCGACAGATCAACCGGTTGCGCGACAACCCCGGCGTTCCCGTTTGGCAGCGCAATTATTACGAACGGGTCATCCGTAATGAGGGTGAATTGGAGCATGCGCGTGCGTACATTGCGGAAAACCCGATGAAATGGGCGCAGGACAAGGAAAACCCGTCAAATGTGCCGTAGGGGCGATTCTCACGTTCGCCCGGATTGTGCGGTCGTAGGGGCGGGTCTCAGACCCGCCCGATTTTCGCCCTTTTGCGGTTGCGACGTATTGTGTCACATTCATCCAGTACTGTTGCGGGGGCGATGGAGGGGAGATGAAGGAGATTTCGGGGTATTTTCGGTATTGGGGGAAGTGGAAAGAAGAGAGCCGGACAATTTGTTTGCCCGGCTCGGCCCCATAGGGATGGGGAACATTGTGCTGCGTATAGCGTTTAACGGTTCATCTCATCTATTGACGAGAACTTGGATGTATTTATACATGAGTCTTTTGGTATTGTCAAGCTTCGTATATCATTTAACTTGATCTTTTACCTGAGGCATGGTAGAGATACCGCAATCACTTGCGGAGGATCTGTCATGCACAAGATAATCGACGCGCTTACCAAGCTCATAAGAACGTTGAATGGGGCCACGCCAAATGCCTTGGTCGCTTTTGCGCTCTTTGTGTTGTTGGTGGCAATCTGGGTGCTCGGAAGACGTTAGGAGAAATTTTGAATACTTCAATCTTTGACTTCTGGGGTAAGGCCGAAAGAAACGGCTCCGGCTGGCACCCGGCAGTTTGTCACATGCTCGACACTGGCATCGTGGCGAGAGAGATTCTCAAGCTACAACCACAAACATTTCGGCAACGCTTCACTTCCTGTTTAGGTCTCGATGAAGCGGACGCTCTCAACGCCATAGCACTCATTGCCTCGCTTCACGATATCGGCAAAATTAGCCCCGGCTTTCAGACCAAACGCATAGATTTGTGCGGCCAACTGAAGGCGCGGGGTTTTTCGTTATCGAACATTGCCGAACCAAATCATGGCCGAGTTGCCATGGATGCCTTGCCGGAAATTTTCGAGGAAATCTTTGGATGCACGCCTCAGCTTGCCTACGCTCTGTCGTGCATTCTTGCGGCCCATCATGGTGTTTTTGATAACTCCGATGGTGTTGGTTCTGGCGACAAGCCATGGCAAGAGGCGCGACGGGAGGCTGTCGGATTACTGTCACGAACGTTTGGTGTCGAATCGCTATCAACCCTTCGTTTGAGCGGTGTCCCCGATTTGTTTCTTCTTGCCGGATTGATCTCTGTTGCCGACTGGATTGCATCCGATGAGAAGACCTTTGGCTACCTGAATGCGACTCCCGCAGACATAGACTTGTATGTGCAGGAACGTAGCGCAATCGCAGGCAGACTGTTCGATAGACTCTCGTTGGGAACAACGGTAGAGGGTGAAAAGAATTTCTCTGAATTGTTTGAATTCGCTACGCCGAATGCCTGCCAGCAAGCAACGCTCGATGTGATCGCGGGGCTGTCGCATCCGATGCTGGTTGTTGTGGAAACACCCATGGGGAGCGGCAAGACGGAGGCTGCACAGGCCGCCTATAGCTACATTGCGGTGCGGGACGGACTGCGGGGGATGTACTGCGCCCTGCCGACCCAGGCCACGGGTAACGCCATGTTCCGACGGATGGCGGACTTTCTCGGCAGACTTCACGATGCGCAGACGGTGGAACTGCACCTACTACACGCCAATGCGGGGATGCACAAGGAATACGACTGTCTCAAAATCGCGGCAATCGATGCCGACCGGAAGGGAACGGTGGTTGCGTCATCCTGGTTTGCCCAAAGAAAGCGCGGCCTTCTGGCCGCCTACGGGACTGGCACCATAGATCAGGCGCTGATGGCGATTCTGCGCGTGAAGCACTTTTTTGTCCGCCTTTTCGGGCTCGGCGGCAAGTTGATTGTGCTGGACGAGGTCCACGCCTATGATGCCTACATGTCCGAGGAAATCTACAACTTGATCGGCTGGGCGTCCCGCTGTGGTTCTTCGATTGTCCTGCTGTCGGCCACACTGCCAGCCAACAAGAGGAAACGGCTTGTGGAGGCATTTCTACCCAGCGCACAGTTGCCGCCTGAACTCGAATATCCCTGCGTTTTCGGTGTTGATTTGCACGGGAAGCCAGCATATAGGCCGGTCGCCATGACTCCGAGTGTTTTGGAGATTTCCCCGGTAATTGTGGATCAAAAGAACAAACTCCGTACCATGGCTGACAAGCTTGTGGAGGTGGTCGGCGCTGCCGGTTGCGCTGCCTGTATCCTCAATACAGTCGCCGATGCCCAGGACATGTATGAGCTTTTGAAAGAAGGGTTCCCGGAGGAAGAGCTGATTCTCTTTCATTCTCGGTTCACTCTGGAACGCAGACTGGAAATCGAAGAGGAGATTATTGGCAGCTACGGCAAGGATGGAAGGCGCCCCCGCCGTGGCGTGGTGGTGGCAAGTCCGGTGCTTCAGGAAAGCCTCGATGTCTGCTTCGACGCCATGTTTTCAGAACTTGCGCCGATAGATCTGCTTCTCCAACGCGCCGGACGGCTGCACCGACACGAAATGCATGCAAACGACCGCCCTGTGCACCTTCAAACACGGCGGTTGCATGTGTTTCTGCCGGATGTTCGGGTAGAACAGCCAGATTTCGGTTGGAGCAAGTTGATTTATTTCCCCGACCTCCTCTGTCGCAGCGGTGAGCTTTTTATCAATAGAGAAAAATACTGCGCAATCCAGGTTCAGCTGCCCAAAGGTGTTTCTCCCCTGATTGAGAGAGTGTACAGTGAGGCAGATTCAGGCGAACTCAACAAGAGGCGTGCAAAGTGGCTGGAAGAGAGGCTTGGGACAGAGATATCGAACGCATGGTATGCCCGCGTCGCCGCCATCATGTCAGTCAAGGAAAAGGAATACGACCTGGATTATCTCGCCGGAATCCAGAACGACCATGAAGATGAAACCACCCCGTCCACCCGGCTCGGACGCCAGCGGGTCACGCTGATAATCCTTGAGCAGGGGTATGATATCGCCATCCCGACACGGGAGGCAGAGCGGCGTTTGTTTTTGAAGAGCTTGGCAACGGACAAGGCTGCTTTGGTCAAACATTTTGCCTCCCTGGAGCCATGTGCCCCCTGGAGCGAATCAGCGCTGTTGCGCTATTGCCAACCGGTCTTTTTTGCGAATGGTATCGCCAATGCTGGTGAACTGACCTTGACATACGACAGGATAAAAGGGCTTTCCATTAAGCAGGATAAGGAGAGAGACGAATGAACGGATTTTCCTACAACCTGATTGACGAACCATGGATTGGCTGTACAGGCAGGGATGGCAGTCTCCGCACAGTCGGACTGCGCGAACTGCTGCTGTCGGCTCACGAGCTGAGGGAGATCGAGTCCCACAACCCATTGACAATTGCCGCGCTTCTTCGGGTGCTGCTGGCATTGGTCCATCGGGCCGTGGCCGGCCCGAAAACGGCATCTGAGTGGAAGTCGCTCTATTCGGACAGACGCTTTCCAGAAACGAGCATCGCCCCGTATCTGCAAAAGGTTCATGATCGTTTCGATCTGTTTTCCGAACTCTGCCCGTTTTATCAGTGTGCAGGGCTGACAAACCTCGATGCCAACAAAAACCCCATGCCTGTCTCCGTTGCCGTCATGATGCTCGAAAGGGCGAGCGGCAATAACAAGACCATCTTCGACCACACTACCGACGATACACCACTGGCGCTCTCTCCGGCAGAGGCGGCACGGGCGTTGATCACGACCCAAATGTTCGCCCTTGGCGGTCTCAATAAGAAGACCACCAACTGGTTTGATTATCAACAGAGCTATCTCAATGCCTCCCTGGTCAGCGGCATTTTTATTGCGCTTGCCGGAGAATCTCTGTTTGAAACGCTCATGCTGAATCTCCTCTTGCCCGAGTATCATCAGATTCCGATCAATGACGGCGACCGTCCCATCTGGGAACGCGATGAAAGGGGAAGTGACAAGGCAAGAACCCCCAGCGGATATCTGGATTTCCTAACCTGTCAATGCCGTCATATTCGTCTGGTACCGGAACGGCAAGGGGACAAGGTGACGGTCTCCAGGCTGCATATTGCCCAAGGGGAGGTATTCCCAGATGTCGCAAATCCGGCCTTCATGCGCAAAAAAAACAACAAGACAGACGAGTACTATAATCCACAGCTTGACTCGGATCGCCTCGTCTGGCGGGACAGCTTTTCGCTCTTTGCCTTTGATCAAGGTGTGGATGAACGTCCGGCGGCCTTTCGCCAGGCAACTACTATGAAAAAGGAAGTTCTCCATGCCTCGCGCTACCTGTGTACGGCCATCGCCCTGGCAAACGACAAGGCCAACCCCTTGGCGTGGCGCAAAGAGAATCTGCCGGTGCCGGTGACGCTTCTGGAAGAAAAGGAGACAGTAAATGTCCTCTCATTGGGGATGGAGCAGGCCGATGGCGTCTCGCGCATTCTCGATGGCGCGGTGAAATTGTATATACGCAACGTGCTTCCGCCGAATTCAAAGGATGTGAACGACAAGGCGAACGCGACCGGAGCGCTTCGCTTTTACTGGGATCGGCTGGAAGGGCATTTCCAGACCTTTCTTGCCGGTATCGATACGGGTGATGGTGCGCTTTTGACATGGTATGGCGACATTGCAGCGACTGCCAGGGATGCCTTGGAATCGTGCGTCAGACAGCGCTATGCCGATTCAGCGGCATCGTTCAAGGCGTGGGCGGCTGCCGTGGATGAACTGAATAAGAAGCTTGTTGGGCTGAACTCTGCGAAAGGAGGGAAATAATGCTAAAAGAGCGCAAGGAAAGCAGATTCGTGAAGTTTCTCGAAGAAAAGTTGAAAGATGATCGGGCCGCCTTGGCAAGGCTTCGACGAGGACTGGGCAAAGAGGGCGGAACCACAGAAATGTATAGATATGTGGCTCCCTTCCTCCCAACTGATGTGGAAGACGAGCGAAAATGGCAGCGTATAGCCAATCGTCACTTCCTTATTGCCTCGCTTTTCGCGTTGCATCCCGAGTCCACTGGACGCGGTTCAAGCATGGGTAAGGTCTTCAGGGCCATGATGACGGAAAGCCCGAGTGTAGAAAAACGCTTTGAAAACCTGCTTTCTGTAGATGTCGATGACCTTGATGGACATTTGCGGCAGGCGGTTTCACTCGCAAAGAGTAAAAGGGTGTGGGTGGATTTCCATCAACTCTTTGATGACATCAAATGCTGGAATTACCATGATCGTAGCGTGCAGATGCGCTGGGCGCGGGAGTTCTGGGGTTACGAAAAGGAACAGAAAGAATATTCATCACAAAACGAACCGAAAGGAGAAGCACCATGATTGTCGAACTGCACATTATCCAGAATTTTGCTCCTTCCAACCTGAATCGTGACGATTCCAACGCTCCCAAAGATTGCGAGTTCGGCGGTTATCGCCGTGCCCGTATTTCAAGCCAGTGCATCAAGCGTTCGGTGCGCCGTCATGGGGCCTTTGCCGATGCGGTCAAGTCCGCTGGCGGCGAGATCGGTATCAGGACCAAGCGACTAAAAATGCGCCTAGTGGAACTGCTTGTCGAAAAACACGGTAAGCCTGCGGCAGAGGCGGAAAAAGCGGCTTCAGCTATTATTGACCTGCTGGGCTTCAAGCTGGGTGAAGCTGAGAAGACTGAATACCTGCTCTATCTGGGAGAGGGCGAGGTAAAAGAGCTGGTGAACATCGCCCTGTCCGCCTGGGATGGGTTGACCGCGCTGGAAATCGGCAAGGAGAAGAAGAAAAAAGATGCACCCCCGGAAGCGCTTAAACAGGCTCAAGACGCCTTGAAATCGGTTGTGGCCAAGGCCCGCAAAGAGGCCCGCAGCTATGCCGCTGACATCGCCTTGTTTGGCCGGATGGTGGCGGACAACAAGAACATGAACGTGGATGCGGCCTGCCAGGTGGCCCACGCGCTTTCAACCCACAAGGTCGAGATGGAGATGGATTATTTCACCGCCATCGACGATCTCCAGCCTGGCGAGGACTCCGGCTCCGACATGATCGGTGTGGTTGAGTTCAACAGCTCCTGTTTCTATCGCTACTCCGCCATAGACCTGAACAAACTGAACGAAAACCTCGGCTTCAACAGCGACCTGCTGGCCGCCACGGTCAAGGGGTACATCGACGCGTCGATCAAGGCGGTTCCGACGGGCAAGCAGAACAGCATGGCGGCACAGAACCCTCCGGGCTATGTGCGGGTGCTGGTACGCCAGGACGGTTTCCCGTGGTCGCTGGCGAATGCCTTCCAGAAGCCTGTTTACGCCAGCCGTGAAAATGGCTCCCTGGAAGAGGTCTCGATTGCCGAGCTTGAGAAATATTTGACCCGTCTGAAAACGGCCTACGGAGAAAGCTCAATCGTCTGTGATGCCCTGTTCAATCTGTACGTCGAGAAAACGGGCAGCCTGGAACAACTGCTTGAAGCTGTCGGTGCAAGCCTGAGCAAGGAGGCCACGGCATGAACGGCGTACTGCTCATACCCTGTGTCGGTCCCATGCAGTCGTGGGGGACACGGAGCCGTTTTCAGGAACGGGACACGGAGCGGGAACCGAGTAAGAGCGGCGTGATCGGTATGCTCTGTGCCGCGCTTGGGCGCGACCGAAGCGAACCGGTGGATGACTTGGCAGCGCTGAGAATGGGTGTTCGCATTGAGCGGGAAGGAAAGCTGGAAAAAGATTTCCAGACCGCCCAAGATGTGGCGGTCGCCGGTGGCAACACGACTCAAAATCTGCTTTCCAATCGCTATTACCTCGCCGACGCTGCCTTTCTGGTCGGCCTCGAAGGACCGTCGGAACTGCTCAAATCGCTCCATGACGCCTTGGTACGGCCAAAGTGGCCGCTCTTTTTGGGACGTAAGTCCTACGTTCCTTCCGATCCGTTTTTCCTGACTGATGGTTTGCAAGACAATGTTACGTTGCAAGATGCTTTACTCGGCTTCCGTTTTTTGATCACCCAAGAAGAGTTGCAGCACCGTCTGGATGCCGTGAAAAAGGGACGTGTCGATAAGATACGTTTTGTAGTCGAGGCAGATGCTGTGACCCACGAGGTGCGTAATGATCAGCCCAAAAGTTTTGCTCTTGGACAGCGGGAATTCCGGCAGCGGTATGTTGCCACGAGTTACCTGGATATTGTCGAATTTAAGGCTGCAAGGGAGGGCATGCAATGTACCTGACGCAGTTGAATCTAAAACGGCTGGATCGGTCGGTTATCAAAAAGCTTGCTGATATCTACTGGCTGCACCAGACGGTAATGAAAGGTTTCACCGCCTACAGCGAGACAGAGAGGGTCTTGTATCGTGTGGAACCGGAAGAACGAAACGGTTTGGTTTCGATCCTCGTACAGAGCCCGCAGGCTCCCGATTGGCGGCAGATCATGGAAGAGAACAGAGGCGTTGTCTCTGCAAGGGTAAAGGAGTTTTCTCCAGCGTTTCAGGCGGGGCAGCACTTCACGTTTCGTCTGCGGGCGAATCCGACGGTAACGCGGGATAGAAAGAGGCGTGGACTTATCCGCGACGATTCGTTATTGGAATGGCTGGAAAAGAAGCAGGAACGACTTGGAGTGCGGTTTTGCGGAATGGATTCAATCGACGAAGGTTATATAAACGGCAGTAAGATAAATGGCGACAAGTCACACCGGTTAAGCCTGAAAACGGCGCGTTTTGAAGGTTTGTTGGAGGTAATAGATGCCGCCGCCTTTGCAGCGGCTTTCCAAACCGGCATTGGCCCTGCCAAAGCTTTCGGGTGTGGTTTGTTGTCTTTAGCGAGGGTGTGACGGAAGTCTATCGGCCCGGCCAAAGGCTTCGGCTGCGGGCTGATGCTGGTGCGGCGGGTGTAAAGGCGGGCGGCCACACGGGGCCGCCCCTACGCAATCGGGTCTAAAGCAAAGGCGGGCGCGGCAAGCAGCGCCCCTACGAACGTGGCGGGTTGAATGAGGAAGGGGACAACTTGTCCCCCCCTTGAAATGAACTATCCGGAAATACCGGACGGTTGAATCAAGTCGTGACATTTTGTCACGGATTGCATTGCCTGCCAAGCGGGGTACAAACTGTACCCCCGTTGCAGAGTTGTCCGGAAACACCCGGACAACTGACCATCAACCGAAGAGGAGTTCCAGGCATGTCTCTCGATCTCGTGCATTACACAGAGCTTCTTGGCCAGATCAAGCAGCGCATCCGCCAGGGGCAGACCCGCGCCGTGATGGCCGCCAACGCGGAGATGATCGCTTTGTACTGGGATGTTGGAAAGCTTCTCCATGAACGCCAGCAGCAGGAAGGTTGGGGAAGAGCTGTTATTCCTCGACTTGCAAGGGATATTCATAATGAGCTGCCTGATGTTAAAGGGTTTTCGGAGCGTAATATCGGGCGAATGGTAGCCTTTTACCGTGCCTATTCAGACGACACCGTAATTTTGCCACAGTCTGTGGCAAAATTAGCAGAAGGCGATAAAGCGCCACAGCCCGTGGCACAAACGGCCACTCCGGCAATTTTGCAGCAGCTTGCTGCAAAAATCCCCTGGGGGCACAACATCCTGCTGATGGAAAAGGTCAAGAACCTGTCAGCCCGTCTTTGGTATATGCAGCAGATTGTTGAACACGGCTATGTCAGAGATACGTTGCTCTCCATGATCATAGACCGTTCCTATGAGCGGCACGGGAAGGCTGTAAACAATTTTGATCTGCATCTCCCTCCCGCTCAGTCAGGCCTTGTCAAGCAGGCACTGAAAGACCCTTACCTGTTCGATTTCCTTACCCTTGAAGAGCCATTCCACGAGCGGGAACTTGAAACTGAATTGATCCGCCATCTGGAGAAATTTCTGCTGGAGCTGGGGCAGGGATTTGCTTTCGTGGGGCGGCAATATCGTGTGGAGGTCGGCGAGGAGGATTACTATATCGACCTGTTGTTCTATCACCTGAAGCTGCGCTGCTATGTGGTGATCGAACTGAAAAAGGGGAGCTTCAAGGCCGAATACGCCGGCAAAATGAACTTCTACTGCAATGTGGTGGATGATCGCCTGCGCCATGCCGATGACAAGCCGACTATAGGCCTGATTCTCTGCCAGGACAGAAAAACCGTGCTGGCGGAATATGCGTTGCGTGGCATAGACAAGCCAATCGGCATCTCCGAATATGAACTGACCCGTGCCCTTCCGGAAAGCCTGAAATCGGCACTCCCCAGCATTGAGGATATTGAACGCGAATTGAGCGGGGAAGGAGTTTCTTGAGTTTCTTGAGTTTTATGAGTTTTATGAGTTTTATGAGTTTTATGAGTTTGCTGGGGGGGATATGGCCAAGATAGAGCGGTTTGAGGAAATACAGGCATGGCAGAAAGCACGGATGTTGGTAAAAGAGGTCTATGCTGTAAGTAATGCTGGAAGATTTGCCAAGGATTTCGGCCTTCGCGATCAGATACGACGAGCAGCGGTATCAATCATGCTGAATATTGCGGAAGGATTTGCAAGAAAGACGACTAGGGAATTCATTCAATTTCTTGTCATTGCTCATGGTTCAGCGGCAGAAGTACAAGCCGCGCTCTATATCGCTCTCGATCAGGAATACCTAAGCGAAACAGAATTCAACAAACTTTACGCACTGGCTGACGAATCATCAAAAATGATTCTCGGATTCATCAATTATTTAAGAAAAGCTGACAACTCATAGAACACATTAAACCCATGAAACTCAAAAACTGAACGAGGCTAACCCATGACCGAACCGATTCTCCCCCCCTTGAAGCCGATCCCCATCAAGGACCGCATCTCGGTCCTCTACGTGGAAAAGGGGAACCTGGACGTCCTTGACGGCGCCTTTGTGGTGGTGGACAAGACCGGCGTCCGAACCCATTTGCCAGTTGGCGGAGTGGCGTGCCTGATGCTGGAACCGGGGACGCGGGTCTCCCATGCCGCCGTTACCTTGGCTTCGCGCGTCGGCTGCCTGCTCGTCTGGATCGGCGAGGCGGGAGTCAGGCTCTACGCCTCGGGCCAGCCGGGTGGAGCACGGGCCGACCGGCTGCTGTACCAGGCGAAGCTGGCCCTGGACGACGGGGCACGGCTCAAGGTGGTTCGCAAGATGTACGCGCTCCGCTTCAAGGAGGAGCCGCCGGAGCGGCGGAGTGTGGAGCAGTTGCGCGGCATCGAAGGGGTGCGGGTGCGCAAGATGTATGAGCTGCTGGCCCGGCAGTTCGGGGTGGAGTGGAAAAACCGCAACTACGACCATAGCGAGTGGGGGAGCGGCGACGTACCGAACCGCTGTCTGTCGTCGGCCACCGCCTGTCTCTACGGCATCTGCGAGGCGGCGATCCTGGCGGCCGGTTACGCCCCGGCGGTCGGCTTTATCCACACCGGCAAGCCCCAGTCCTTCGTCTACGATGTCGCCGACATTTTCAAGTTCGAGACCGTGGTCCCGGTGGCGTTCAGGATTGCCGCCAAGAAGCCCCATCAGCCGGAGCGGGAGGTGCGGCTTGCCTGTCGTGATGCCTTCCGTCAAAGTAAACTCCTGCACCGGATCATCCCGACTATAGAGCAGGTTCTGGCGGCCGGCGGCCTGGAAGTGCCGAAGGCGCACGAAGAGGCGGTGGCGCCTGCCATACCGAACAAGGAGGGGCTTGGAGATGCTGGTCATCGTGGTTGAGAATGCGCCGCCGCGCCTGCGGGGAAGGCTGGGGCTGTGGCTGGTGGAGATCCGGGCCGGGGTTTACGTGGGCAAGGTGTCGCGTCGGGTGCGGGAAATGATCTGGGACAACATCGAAAAAGGGATTGATGATGGCAACGCCGTCATGGCTTGGGTGACGAACACCGAATCGGGCTTCGACTTTCTGACACTGGGGGCGAACCGGCGGATACCGGCGGAAATGGATGGGATAAGACTGGTGTCGTTTTTGCCGGAGAATGATGAAACAGCACACTCTGACGCATCAAATAAATAGAGCATTTTTCCGGTAGAATTTTGCTCTTTGAAAATTGATTGAAAATTCAAAGAGATAGAGGAAGTGTGTTCCCCGCACGCGCGGGGATGAACCGGCATCGGATGGGAACCACCAGTTGATTTGAGTGTGTTCCCCGCACGCGCGGGGATGAACCGTACAATGTAGCGACCGTCCCGCAACAAACCCACGTGTTCCCCGCACGCGCGGGGATGAACCGAAGGCGCACGAGCTGAACCGGGAATTCACCGCGTGTTCCCCGCACGCGCGGGGATGAACCGAACTTGCTGATATGCTGGCGCGTACGAAATGCGTGTTCCCCGCACGCGCGGGGATGAACCGGCGCTTGCCACCAAGACCGATGATGGGGGAAAGTGTTCCCCGCACGCGCGGGGATGAACCGTTGTGAAAGAACATCATCTATCGACAGACCTTGTGTTCCCCGCACGCGCGGGGATGAACCGGGGCTGCGCTCCATGGTGCAGGAGCTGGAGAAGTGTTCCCCGCACGCGCGGGGATGAACCGATCGAGGCGACCGTCCTCGGCCACGTCGACAAGTGTTCCCCGCACGCGCGGGGATGAACCGCCTTACCGCTGTGTTTCCATTGCCACCGGGAGGTGTTCCCCGCACGCGCGGGGATGAACCGAGTTTCCGCGACACCGAAATAGCCGAAGCGTTGTGTTCCCCGCACGCGCGGGGATGAACCGCTAGTCTTGCTTTGGATGGATAAACGAATGATGTGTTCCCCGCACGCGCGGGGATGAACCGGAATAATCTACGACGGGTGCTGTCGTGCCCCGTGTTCCCCGCACGCGCGGGGATGAACCGGTCATTTTGACGCCGTCAGGGACGAAACGGACGTGTTCCCCGCACGCGCGGGGATGAACCGGGGTCAAACGCCCCCTGCCGTGCCAAGAAAAAGTGTTCCCCGCACGCGCGGGGATGAACCGAGGGATATGCACGGCCAGATGATTTTCGAGGGGTGTTCCCCGCACGCGCGGGGATGAACCGGTCGATACCGCCGGCGACGTCGGCTCGATCCAGTGTTCCTCGCACGCGCGGGGATGAACCGTGCCTGTTCCTGTTCGGCCCCGGGTCGGACGGGTGTTCCCCGCACGCGCGGGGATGAACCGTAATAGGTATCGCGCTTGTTGGAAGGTTTGCCGTGTTCCCCGCACGCGCGGGGATGAACCGACGGTGTGCCGCTCGCCGGCCTTTTCTACGTAGTGTTCCCCGCACGCGCGGGGATGAACCGGGAACCAGTATTTTATTTTGTTTACCGCCAGAGTGTTCCCCGCACGCGCGGGGATGAACCGGGTCGAGCGGTTCCTTGTTGATCTTCTTGCCAGTGTTCCCCGCACGCGCGGGGATGAACCGCATTCCTCTCGTCTGCCGCTGACATCGTCATTGTGTTCCCCGCACGCGCGGGGATGAACCGAAAGACCCCGGCTATCTCGCCAACCTGAAAGCGTGTTCCCCGCACGCGCGGGGATGAACCGATATTTGCCCGTATTCGACGAAAGCAACGTAGGTGTTCCCCGCACGCGCGGGGATGAACCGCCATGTTTCCGCCGCGTCCAATTTTGCCGTTAGTGTTCCCCGCACGCGCGGGGATGAACCGTTGTTGCGCCGGTCCTACCATGTAGCTTGTGCGTGTTCCCCGCACGCGCGGGGATGAACCGAAATGTTTGATAAAAAAACCGCGCCGAAAATCGTGTTCCCCGCACGCGCGGGGATGAACCGCACTACCTCAAGATCGAGGAGAAGCCGATCAAGTGTTCCCCGCACGCGCGGGGATGAACCGGTCTGCAAAGAACTGGAGGCCGCATGAATCCCGTGTTCCCCGCACGCGCGGGGATGAACCGCACGGCGACTCGGTGCACCCCCGGCCGCTGCAGTGTTCCCCGCACGCGCGGGGATGAACCGATCTTCTGCAGGAAAAACATCTTCTGGTGGGTGTGTTCCCCGCACGCGCGGGGATGAACCATGATTCAATCAGTTTTGCGCCGCGTTTGATTTGTGTTCCCCGCACGCGCGGGGATGAACCGCTGCTGTTCGCCAAACTGACGCAGGTGCCCGAGTGTTCCCCGCACGCGCGGGGATGAACCGTTCATTACGTCAGGACACAACCTGACATTGCCGTGTTCCCCGCACGCGCGGGGATGAACCGTACTCGATGGAGGAGAAGGACATCCGCGACGCGTGTTCCCCGCACGCGCGGGGATGAACCGTCTGCCTGTGTGACCTGGAACCCCTTCTTCATGTGTTCCCCGCACGCGCGGGGATGAACCGTAGAGCATGTACTCCCGAACCAGGCCGTCGAAGTGTTCCCCGCACGCGCGGGGATGAACCGTTTGAAAGCCAGTTGCTGTTCCGGTCCTGGTAGTGTTCCCCGCACGCGCGGGGATGAACCGGCGTACTCGATGTCCTTGGCGAGTTCCTTCATCGTGTTCCCCGCACGCGCGGGGATGAACCGCCCTACATATCCCATCCTGATCTCCGCTTTGACGTGTTCCCCGCACGCGCGGGGATGAACCGTAATGATCCGCCGCCATATATCGCTGGACGAAGTGTTCCCCGCACGCGCGGGGATGAACCACTCTGATGATTCGCATTCCTACCTCATGGCCCGTGTTCCCCGCACGCGCGGGGATGAACCGGGTATCCGCATGCACTCGCGGTACACAGATAAGTGTTCCCCGCACGCGCGGGGATGAACCGATGGAACTGAAGGTGGGTGAAAAGGAATACGAGTGTTCCCCGCACGCGCGGGGATGAACCGCCGATGAGCGAGGCGGCTATAACGGCGGCATTGTGTTCCCCGCACGCGCGGGGATGAACCGGGGGAAATTCGGTGCTTTGATTGGGAATGTTTCGTGTTCCCCGCACGCGCGGGGATGAACCGAATTAAAAGACAAAGGATGGAAACAAAAAGATGTGTTCCCCGCACGCGCGGGGATGAACCGTCACCAATCATCAGGCACCGCCTTTCGTCACAGTGTTCCCCGCACGCGCGGGGATGAACCGAAACAACACCTGCTCGAGAAGCAGAAACAGGAGTGTTCCCCGCACGCGCGGGGATGAACCGTGAACCCTGAAACCGCACAGCTTATCATCCTCGTGTTCCCCGCACGCGCGGGGATGAACCGCGTTTTTCC
>DATDNF010000055.1:0-8032 GCA_036518435.1 Geobacteraceae bacterium | reverse complement strand
CGACCGGACACCACATGAGGCATACTGGCAAAAATCCCGGCCTGGCTACGCCGGCCGGACTCTCTCGCTGGCGGCATGACTACAACCGGCAATCCACCTTATTTTCGCCGCCAACCTGTCCTACTAATGGGGGCCACCTCTACCCTCCACGAAGTAACAAAACAACTTGATAATACGTGATTTATTACCCCCTTCCCGACCTCAAGTCAACGTTTAAATCTGCTAATGGTGGGAGAGTTGCTCCATCCCATAAACCGGCTACAATGAAAACTGACCCCGACATTCCCAAGAACAAAGGAGGAACCACCCATGAGCAAGACAGGACTTCAGGCGCTTCTCACACCCCAAGATAGCGTTCTTCTCCTGATCGACCATCAGCCGTTCCAGTTCGCCAACCTGCACAGTCACGAACCGACGATGGTCGTAAATAACGTCATCGGTCTGGCCAAGACCGCGAAGGTGTTCGGTGTGCCGACCATCCTGACCACAGTTTTGGAAGAACGCGGCGGCTTGCTGATCAAGGGGCTGCAAGACGTCTTCCCGGAGCAGAAGCCGATCAATCGGACCTTCATCAATACCTGGGAGGATAGTCGCGTTGTCGATGCGGTTAAAAAGACCGGACGAAAGAAGGTGATCATGGCTGCCCTCTGGACCGAGATCTGCCTGGCCATGCCGGCGATCCAGGCGTTGGGCGAGGGGTATGAGGTCTACATCGTCACCGACGCCTCGGGTGGCGTCTCGATCGAGGCTCACGACATGGCAGTGCGTCGCATGGTCCAGGCGGGCGCGGTGCCGATGACCTGGATGGCGGTGCAGGGCGAACTGCAGCGCGACTGGGCCCGTGAGTCGACGGTCCCGGGTCTGGCCGAGGTACTTGCGCAGCATGGCGGCGGCAGCGGGGTCGCGCTCGCTTGGGAGATGCAGCTTCTTGCCGGGAAGACCGGCGGCGCATAGGGCCCGCATCGTGATGCGTACGGAGAAACACCTGACGTTATCAAAACCGGGAGGGAACATGGACGTATCCGCCACGCGAGGATGAAGCACGGTTTAGATGGGGTAAGAATCGTCACGGGCGACTTTCTTTAAATCGTTTTACCTGAGCCACAAACTTCTGTAGCAGCGGCGACTGATTATCCTTCCGCCAGATCAGATAAAACGGTAGTGGGAAGTCCAGATCGACAACCGGCAGCAATGTGACACCGCGGGGACATTGCCAGCGCGTGGTCTCGCTGACGAACGAGACCACGAGCCTGCACGATACCAGGCTGAGCATAATTATCTTGTAGGGACAAGTGACCCGCTTTTGTTGGAGGAATGTTCAATGACCGGCCAGACACGGCTCGTAATCGTGGGTGCGACGGGAATGGTCGGCGGATACGCCCTTCGCTACGCGCTCGAGCACCCCGCCGTCGGACGTGTGACGGCGATCGGGCGCCGGACCCTCGGCATCTCGCACCCCAAGCTGAACGAGGTTCTACATGGGGACTTCGCGGACTGCTCTGCACTTGCTGCGGAACTCTCGGGTCAGGACGCCGCGGTCTTTTGCCTGGGCGCGTATACCGGAGCGGTGCCGGACGCCGAGTTCCGCTCGATAACCGTGGACTACACGGTCGAGTTCGCTCGGGCTCTGCGCGAGAGTTCCCCCGACGCAGCGTTCTCTTTCCTGAGCGGGAAAGGAGCGGACCCGACCGGAAGAAGCCGGATTGCCTTCGCACGCTACAAGGGAGAGGCCGAGAAGGCGTTACTCGCGGCGGGATTTCCCCGCGTCTACCTCTTCCGGCCCGCGTACATCTACCCCGTGGAGCCCCGGCAGGAGCCGAATTTCGGTTACCGCCTGTTGCGCGCGAGCTACCCCGCGTTTCGGGTGCTGTTCCCCAACCAGGTAATTCGGGCCGACGACTTGGCCCGGGCCATGGTGGATGTGGTCGTCCGGGAAACAGGGAAGCGCGAAGGCCTGGTCTTCGAGAACCGTGACATCCGAGCGATGGTCGAGTCGCTTCATCCCAAAACGATTTGATATGTCGTTTGACTTTCATCGAAGTTGTGCAAGAATTTTGAAATCGGGCAAATACCGCATCCCGGCGCGTTGGGCCAACTGACGGTTACGCCGGAATTCGGGCTTACATTCGAAGGGAGACCATTATGGGAACGGGAATGGAACGGCGGGAATTTCTGAAGCTGATGGGGATCGGCGGCGTCGTGTTCGTCTCCGGACTCGGGCCGCTCGCCCATGCGGCCGGGGAAAAGGGGACAAAGGACGACTTTTTCTTCGTGCAACTCTCCGACACCCACATAGGGTTCAGCGACCCCAAGGTCAATCCGGACTTTGCGGGCACCCTGAAAAAGGCCGTTGCACAGGTCAACAGCCTCTCGATCCAGCCGGATTTCATCATGTTCACCGGCGACCTCTCCCACACCACCGACGACAGCAAGGAGCGGCGCAAGCGCCTGCAGGGATTCCGCGACATCGTCGCCGATCTCAAGGTGAAGACTGTCCGTTTCATGCCGGGCGAGCACGACGCTGCACTCGACAACGGCGAGGCCTTCCAGGAGTTCTTCGGCGCGACTCACTACACCTTCGCCCACAAGGGAGTGAACTTCATCGTCATCGACAACGTGTCGGACCCGACGGGAAGCATCGGCGACGTGCAGCTGCAGTGGCTTGCGGGAGAGCTGCAGAAGCTCGACAAGGACGCACGGATCGTGGTCTTCACCCACCGTCCGCTCTTCGACCTCGCTCCCACATGGGACTGGGCGACCCGCGACGGGGCGAAGGCGATCGAGCTCCTGATGCCGTACAAGAACGTGGTGGTCTTCTACGGTCATATCCACCAGGTTCACAACCAGATGACCGGCCATATCCCGCACCATGCCGCCCACGGGCTGATGTACCCCCTGCCGGCCCCGTTGTCCCAGCCGAAAAAGGCGCCGGTGCCGTGGGACCCCGCCGCTCCTTACAAGAATCTCGGCTTTCGCGGCATCGACGCAAAAGTACTAAAGGCCGACTACGTCATCACCGAATTCCCGGTCAAGAAAGGATAGCGCCATGGCCGAAAGAGCTTACAGGCTTGCCGTCGTTTTTCTCGTCGCCGCCATTGTGGTGGCCGGTTTTGCCGCTTTCGGCGCCTGTGCCGATGAGCCCGAGCAGGTGATCAAGGTGACGGCCAAGAAGTTCGAGTACTCGCCGAACGAGATCACCGTCAAGAAGGGGGTGCCGGTCACCCTGGAATTCACCTCGCTCGACCGGCCCCACGGATTCAACTGCCCGGACTTGGCGATCCGCACCGATATTATGCCGGGAAAGGTGAACCGGGTCCATTTCGTGCCGCAGAAGACCGGAACCTTCGAGTTCCATTGCGACTTATTCTGCGGCGAAGGACACGAGAACATGACCGGGAAGATCATTGTGACCGAATAGCACACTCAGCCGTTATCCGGTGGAACCATGACGATACTCTACCTCAAATCCATCCTGTCGATCTTCATGATCCTCGGCGTCCTCATCAACGTCTTCACCATGTTCGAGGCTTTCGGCCGGAACGAGCGGCGCTACGACCTCGCCAGACTGAAGCGGGTCCACCGGATAAACGGCTTCATCTTCATTCTCCTCTATATGTTCATCACCTGGTTCTGCCTCCATTCCGTTCTGAGCTCCCAGGCGGAACTCTCCCCACGAGCCACGTTTCATGGCGTCTTCGCGTTGGCGGTCATTGTCCTGCTCGCCATGAAGATCGCGTTCATCGAGTTCTACCCTCAATTTTCCGGCAAGATCATGACTATCGGCCCCACGGTAGCGCTGCTCGCCTTCGGGATGATCGGCACTTCGGGGGGGTACTACTTCCTCGTCACCAAACTCCATACCGATACGACCTTCGACGAGATCATGGAGTACAAGGAAAAGGGGATGAAAATTGTCGAGCCGAAAGCGGTAGGTATCAAGAACGATCCGGAGAGTATCGGCAAGGGGAAAAAGCTGTTCGAGGCCAAGTGCGCCTTCTGTCACGATCCCCGCCGCAGTAAAGCCGGCATAGGTCCGGGGCTGTCCGGCGTGCTCAGGGCCGCCAGGCTTCCGGTGAGCAACAAGGCCGCGACGGCAGAGAATGTAAGACTCCAACTGCTCCAGCCGTTCAGCAAAATGCCATCCTTCGCCTACCTCAAGGAGGAGGAGATCACCGATCTCCTCGCCTATCTGAACACGCTGTAACAGGTGCCGGCGGCCCCGCCACACCCTTCAATGGCTGGAGGCGGCAACCGGGTTCTGAAGCCCAAACGAGCCAGGGTTTTCGGGCGAACGACTGAGGCAGAGAAGGGGAGATGATGACAAAGATCACGACGCTGTTTCTCGACATCGGCGGGGTACTGTTGACCAATGGCTGGGACAGTAAGGCCCGCAGAAGCGCGGCCGAAGTCTTCCATCTGGACTGCGAGGAGATGGACGAGCGCCATCACCTTACCTTCGACACCTACGAGGAAGGAAAGCTGACGCTGAACGAGTACCTGAACCGGGTGGTGTTCCATGAAGAGCGTCCCTTTTCCCGGCAGGAGTTCCGGAAATTCATGTTCGCACAGTCCCGCCCCTTCCCGGAGATGATCGAGCTCGTCTGCCGGCTCAAGGAGCGCCATAAACTCAAAGTAGCGGCTGTCAGCAACGAAGGGCGCGAATTGACATCTTTCCGGATCAGAGAATTCCGGCTGGGGACGTTCATCGATTTTTTCATTTCGTCGTGCTTCGTGCACTACCGCAAGCCCGATACGGACATCTACCGCATCGCCCTCGACATAGCCCGGGTGAAGCCGGCGCAGGTGGTCTACATCGAGGACCGCGCCATGTTCGTGGAAACAGCCCGGGGACTGGGGATCAGCGGCATCGTCCATACCGGCAGCGAGGCGACGAAGCATGAACTGGCGGGTTTCGGCCTGTCGCTCTGATGAGCAGAGGGAACATGCACGCGGTGCGCATCACCTTCACGGACAATGACCATATCGTCCAGCGATGAACCCTGTTCGAAAAGGGGAAGGACAAAGGAGGGGTGACGCTGAAGCTTGCGCGGGTGCGCTGAGCCGGGGTGACTTCCTCAATGTAAAAAAATGGGGTTTGCCAATGCAAACCCCAAAATAGGAACTCATCTGTTTCTGTTTCAGTTGCTACGTTTGAGCCTGATTGCACCAAACCTGCCGGATATGCCGGAATGTTGTGCTGCTATAACGAGCCCGTTTCGCATTTGTCTGTAATCATGTTGTAGCTGGTGCCGGGCAGACAGGCAGGAGAGGCAATACAGAGGCTGTTGTTTTTCACCGTCCCTGTTGGGCATCCTGAAGCTATACAGCTGGAAGTGGCGGGATCATACGCATAGCCCGACTGGCACGCAGAGGCGAAACAGCTTCCGGTGTAATGATCAAGGGCGTAGCCCGTCGGACAGACGACCGGGCCCCAGTAGACACCGATTTCGTCATCCCAGCTGAACTGCGGCAGTTCCGTGTTCGAATAGCAACCCTCTGCATACCCGTCCTTCCACCAAGAGCCGCCAGCCACGCAGGCGGCACCGGCATATCCTGCGCAGGTATTGGTGCCGGCATTCAGGACATACCCCGGCACGCAGGTCGATGCGACAGCGCTGATTACCGGAGCGAACTGGCACTTGGTGGTTTGCGGATTGTACGTGTACCCGGTTGCACAAGCCTGAGCAGCGGGGGCTTCGCACTTGCTGCTGGTCGTGCTGTAGACGCTGCCGTCAGGGCAGTTCGGGACCACCATGGCGCCGGAGCAGCTCCCGTCGCTGTGATTGAGGGTATAGGCCGGCGGGCAGACGACGGGGCCCCAATAGACACCAATTTCGTTGTCCCAGCTGAACTGCGGCAGCGCCGTGGTCGAATAGCAACCCTCCGCATAGCCGTCCTTCCACCAGGAGCCGCCAGCCACGCAGGCGGAAGCGGCAGCTCCCAGGCATGTATTGGTTGCGCCGTCGTAGCTATACCCCGCCGGGCAACTGGAAGCGGCAATGAAGGGGGCAGCGATTTCACACTTGTTGGTGGTCGAGTTGTACGAGTAGCCGGTTGGGCAGGGAGAAAGATTGCTGGTTTCGCATTTCCCCAATGATGGGTTGAAGCTGCTGCCGGAAGGACAGATTGCAGTACTTGCCGTGGTTGCGACAGGAGCTTCACATGAAGAGGCAGCAACATTGTAGATCGTCCCCGACTGGCATGGCGAGCCGGAACAACTCCCGTTGCCGTGATCGAGGGTATAGCCCGTCGGGCAGGCGACCGGGCCCCAATAGACACCTATTTCGTCATCCCAGCTGAACTGCGGCAGCGCCGTATTCGAATAGCAACCCTCTGCATAGCCGTCCTTCCACCAAGAGCCGCCAGCCACGCAGGCGGCACCGGCATATCCTGCGCAGGTATTGGTGCCGGCATTCAGGACATACCCCGGCCGGCAAGTTGACGCAGCAGCGCTGATTGCCGGGGCGAACTGGCACTTGGTGGTTTGCGGATTGTACGTGTACCCGGTTGCACAAGCCTGAGCAGCGGGGGCTTCGCACTTGCTGCTGGTTGTGCTGTAGGCGCTGCCGTTGGGGCAGTTCGGGACCACCATGGCGCCGGAGCAACTCCCGTCGTTGTGATTGAGGGTATAGGCCGGCGGGCAGGCGACCGGCCCCCAATAGACACCTATTTCGCTATCCCAGCTGAACTGCGGCAGCTCCGTGGTCGAATAGCACCCTTCCGCATAGCCGTCCTTCCACCAGGAGCCGCCAGCCACGCAGGCGGAACCGGCAGCTCCCAGGCATGTATTGGTTGCTGCGTCGTATGCATATCCTGTCGGGCAACTGGAAGCGGCAATGAAGGTGGCAGCGATTTCACACTTGTTGGTACCTGCGTTGTATGTGTAACCGGTCTGGCAGGGAGTAAGATTGCTGGTTTCGCATTTCCCAAGGGAAGGGTTGAAGCTGCTACCGGAAGGACAGGTTTCAGATTGTATTGTGAGTACGGTCGAAAGCTCACATTTATTTGTGGTGGAATTGTAGCTATACCCGGATAGACAGGCCGTAAAATTGGCTTCGCACATGTCATTGCCGGCGTTCAAGATCGTGTCGGGAGGACATACAGGCGCAGCTTCACATTTCCCCGTGGTTTGGTTCAGACCAGTGCCTGTTGGGCACGTGTCTGCGGTACAGGTGCCGGATTGCATGGCAATGGAACAGAAAACTGCCAACAATACCCAGAGACTGACGACGGAGTCTTTCTTCATACATCCTCCTCTTAAGCGATTTCCGGGACGCCACTTCCGATCCCGGTGATTCTCTCAGCACATGGAGTTCCTCAATGCGCCGAAATAGCTCATCAGTTTGTCGGGAATCGACTTGGTTCTTTAAGGCGAGGCAGCAGAAGAGTTCGGTGTGTGCCAAAAAACACGAGACGATTGTATTTGTGGGGGGCGAATTTACATCATCCTATAATTATTTTGTATTTAATTGCAAGTTTTTTATGTGCACACAAAAGGCTTCCCTTGGTCATCGCGACACCGGCTGGAATCGAGAGGTTTTTCGAGGAATTGAGCGCGTTGGCGAAGCAGAAATAAAGAGAAAAGAAAGAGGGTCTCAACCGCCTACAGCTTCGTGTATTGTATAGAGTTGACGGCCTGTTGCTTGAACGTTCTCATCAAGCATGCTGGCAGGCCGAAGCAAGCTGTGGCAGTAAAGGTGAGAGCCCTGGAAACAGCTTTTAGAGAGCGTATATCGTCGCTTGTTTCTACGACATATCTCTTCCTCTTTGAGCTGAATTGTTGCCGCTGGCGCGATTTTCAAAGAACTTGATACTTACTCAATCGACGATCTCTAAATTGAGCTAATGCAGCAAAATGGGTTCAAGCAACAGGCCGTTGAGACCTGACCCTTTGATATGGTTGTCAGTTGTCAAGAGGGAAAAAGACGCCCCTACCAACTTTTTTAAGCGGTTATGCTGCATTCCTATATTCCAGGGCATAAGCAGAGGCGGAACCTGTTAAGCGACGTTTGATCATCCTGATATGCGCGGG
>DATDNF010000054.1:0-25795 GCA_036518435.1 Geobacteraceae bacterium | reverse complement strand
GGGCGCAGCATGCTGCGCCCCTACAATCGAATCGGAGATTTTTATAGATGTTTCATAAAATCCTCATAGCCAACCGGGGGGAGATTGCCCTCCGCATCATCAGGGCCTGCAAGGAGTTGGGGATCAAGACCGTGGCGGTCTATTCCACGGCGGACAGCGAGTCCCTCCATGTCCGCCTGGCCGACGAAAGCGTCTGCATCGGCCCCCCTGCGAGCCTGCAGAGTTACCTGAACATCAATGCCATCATAGCCGCCGCTGAACTGACCGACGCGGAAGCGATCCACCCGGGGTACGGCTTTCTGTCGGAAAACGCCGCCTTTGCCGAAATTTGCGAGAATTGCGGCATCACCTTCATCGGTCCCTCCTCGGAGAGCATGCGCCTCATGGGGGACAAGATCAGCGCCCGGCAGGCGGTGATCAAGGAAGATGTCCCGATCCTTCCCGGCACCAAGGAAGGGGTCAAGGACGTCAACGAGGCGATCAAGATCGCCAAGAAGATCGGATTCCCGGTGATCATCAAGGCTACGGCCGGCGGCGGCGGCAGGGGGATGAAGATAGTCCATTCGCCCGCGGCGCTCCCCAACGCCTTTGCCACGGCCCGGGCGGAAGCGCAGGCCGGTTTCGGCAACCCCGAGGTCTACATCGAGAAGTATTGCGAAAATCCCCGCCATGTGGAGATCCAGATTCTCGGCGACAAACACGGCAACGTCATCCACCTGGGGGAGCGCGACTGTTCCATTCAGCGCCGTCACCAGAAGATCATCGAAGAGGCCCCTTCCACCGTCAGCACCCCGGAGCTGCGCACGGCGATGGGGGCGGCTGCCGTGCGGGCGGCCAAGGCGGTAGGGTATTCCAGTGCCGGCACCATGGAGTTTCTGGTGGACAAGCACAATAACTTCTACTTCATGGAGATGAACACCCGGGTCCAGGTGGAACACCCGGTCACGGAGATGGTTACCGGCGTGGACATCATCAGGGAGCAGATCCGTTCCGCGGCGGGCCTGAAACTCCGCTACACGCAGAGCGACATCAAGATCAACGGACATGCCATCGAATGCCGCATCAACGCGGAGGACCCGGTCAAATTCACCCCGTCTCCCGGCAAGATCACCGCCTATCACACGCCGGGCGGCCCCGGGGTTCGGGTCGATTCCTTCGTCTACGATCAGTACACCGTCCTCCCCCATTACGACTCGCTCATCGCGAAACTGGTGGTTCATGCCGATACGCGGGAGGCCGCCATCAAGCGGATGGCGCGGGCTCTGGACGAATACATCATCGAGGGGATAAAGACCACGATACCGCTGCACAAGGCGATCATGGCCAACAAGGACTTTATCGAAGGGAATATCGACACCAGTTTTCTGGAAAGGACGGTTTTGGGGTAGCAATGGACATTCCAGAGGAACTTAAATACAGCAAAGAGCACCTGTGGGTGAGGGTCGAGGGGCGGCGGGGGGTTATCGGCCTGACCGATTACGCCCAGCATGAACTGGGGGCGGTGTCGGCCCTGGAACTCCCTGATGAAGGGGACGAACTGGACCAGGATGACTCCTTCGGCTCCGTGGAAGCCCGGAAGACCGTGGCGGAGCTCTATGCCCCGGTCAGCGGGCCGGTCCTGGAGGTGAACAGGGACCTGCTGGATGCGCCGGCGCCCATCAACGACGACCCGTACGACGACGGTTGGCTGGTGGTGGTGGAAATTGTTTCCTCCGAAGAGCTCAACTCACTCATGAGTGCGGACGATTATCAGGATTATGTCACGGAAGACGAGTAAGGCACTGACGAAGAAAAGTTCTGCCCAAGGCGAGAGATGCTCTCGCCTTCTTTGTTTGCAGGGCGGGCAGGCGCGGGGCCCAGGACGAGGAAAACAGTGACGATCCGGATCGGACAGATAGAGTACGCCAATTGCACCCCTATTTTTGCGGCATTATGCGATAACTTCGACTGCGGCAATTACCGCTTCGTCAAAGGCGTTCCGGCGCAACTGAACGGCATGCTGCACCGGGGGGAAATCGACGTCTGCCCTTCCTCCTCCATTGAATACTGCAAATCCCCGGAGGGCTATCTTCTCCTTCCCGGCATCTCCATCAGCTCCGTCGGTCCCGTCAAGAGCGTGCTCCTCTTTTCCCGCCTCCCGATCGAGGAGTTGAACAACCACACCATTGCCCTGACAACCGAGTCCGACACCTCAGTCAACCTCCTCAAGATCATCCTTGCCAAGCGATACGGATTCTCCAACCTGTTCGAACGTTCGCCGCTGCCGCTGCCGGAAGCCATGAAAAACTACAGCGCGCTTCTGCTCATCGGCGACGCCGCTCTCAGGGAGAGTATGGCCAGCCGCGACCTGTTCGTCTACGACCTGGGGGAGCTCTGGCTCGGGTTCACCGGCCTTCCCTTTGTTTTTGCCCTCTGGATGGTGACGCGCGCGGCCGCGGAGCATAAAAGGGGGGAGGTGCAATCCCTGGCTGCCCGGCTCCTTGCCTCGAAGCAACGCGCCTACGCCTCCTACGGGGATATTGCCGACCGGTGCAGAGAACGGGAATGGATGGGGAGGGAAGCCCTCGTCGATTACTGGCGGACAATTTCCTACGATCTCACCGCGAGCCACCTGGAAGGGGCTGCGCGGTTTTTCCGTTACGCCAGGGAATTGCGGTTGATCGAGGCGGTGCCGGAGCTCAGGATGTTCGCCTGACGGGGGCGTGACGTGGCTTCAGATCAACCCCATGTTCTTCAGGCGGCCATAATCATCGAGAATCTTGTGGTGGTCGAAGCAGAGCGGTTCGGGGAGGGCGGAAAGGGGGAAAACCGCCACCTTTGCCGCGTCATCGTCGGCGCGAGGCATTCCTTCCCCCCGTGCCACGTAGACCGTGGAGATGACATGCTGGCGCGGGTCGCGCTGCGGGTCTGAATAGCATCCCAGCAAGCGCAGATTTACGATGGAGAGAGTGGTCTCTTCCCGCGCCTCCCTCACTGCGGCCTGTTCCAGGCTTTCCCCGTAGTCGACGAAGCCGCCGGGAAGTGCCCACCCCAGCGGCTCATTCTTTCGTTCGATGAGGACAATGCCGCCGGAGACTTCGATGATGATGTCGACGGCGGGAAAGGGGTTGAGATACGACTTGACCTCGGCCCCGCACTTGGGGCAGGCGAGATATTCAAAGGGCATGCTGGTCACCTGATTGCCGTGGCGGCAAAGTGTGGGCAACAAAAAAGGGAGGATAAAATCCTCCCTCTCCTGTGAGGTGGGAAACCGGGTTTATTTCTTTTTGCCGCCAGAAGCCTTCTTGGAAGCCTTGAGAGGGTTCACCTTGGTTTCTTCGGTCTTGATCTCCACCTTTACGTGGGTGGCGAAATTGCAGATCCCTCCCGTCCATTTCTTCTCCGGGGCGGGGTAGGCGCTGCATACCTTGCCGATGGAACCGTCGACGATTCTCTCGCAACCTTCACAGTTCTCGATGATGACCTGGCAAGACCCTTCTGTAAAAATGCAACCCTGTTTTCCCCAGAACGTACATTCGGTGCCGGGAAGAACTGTTTGACACTGCATGGTGAATCCTCCTCTTTGTTGACTACGCAATCGTTCGTAAGTTTTACTCTAACAATTTTGAAAGAAAAAAGTCAACAGGAAAAATCCTTTTTTAAACGCCCTTTTCCTTGACTGGGCGAGACCTCTATATTAACCTTGAGACTGCATTGGTGAGCAGTCGAACCGGAAGAGGGGGGCGCATGCAACGTATCACATTCGGCACGTCGGGATGGCGCGGGATTCTCTGCGAAGACTTCATCTTCGAGAACGTAAAGGTCGTCACCCAGGCCATCGCGGACCACGTTACCGCGCAGGGGGACCGGGAGAAAGGGGTCATCGTCGGGTACGATTCGCGGTTCATGGGGGAGCGTTTTGCCAAGGAGGCGGCCCGGGTACTGACCGGCGCCGGCATCAAGACCTTTTTCTGCAACCGCGACACGCCGACCCCGGTGATCGCGTTCGAGATACTGCGGCGCAACACCGCCGGGGCGATCAATTTTACGGCGAGCCACAATCCGCCGGAATACAACGGCATAAAATTTTCCCCTGCCTGGGGGGGGCCGGCGCTCCCCGAGACCACCCGGGACATCGAACGGCGCGCCAACGAGATGATCGGCGAGGTCTGCTACCGCGAGCGCCACCTGGATGATGCCGTTCGGGATGGGCTCCTGGAGGAGATCGATCCAAGGGAGCGGTATCTGGCAGATCTTGCCGGGAAGGTCGATTTTGACGCCATCTCCCGGCTCGGCACCATCGCCCTCAATCCCCTGTACGGCACGGCGCGCGGCTATCTTGAAGAGCCGCTCCTCTCCCGCGGCTGCAAGGTGCGACTGGTCAACGCCCATCGCGACCCTTATTTCGGCGGGTTCCCTCCCGAACCGGCCGAGAAGTACATTCAGGATTTCATCGGGCTCGTGCGGGAAGACCCGGCCGTGAAGCTCGGTCTCGCCACCGATGGCGACGCCGACCGGTTCGGCATCGTGGATGAGGACGGCAGCTACATCGAGCCGAACTACGTGATCGCCCTGCTTCTCGACTACCTCATCAGGGTGCGGGGGATGACCGGCGGGGTGGCGCGGAGCGTGGCCACCTCCCACTTCGTGGACGCCGTGGCGGCCAGGCACGGGGTCGAGGTGTTCGAGACGCCGGTCGGCTTCAAGTATGTCGGCGAACTGATCAGCCAGGACAGGATCATCATCGGCGGCGAGGAGAGCGCCGGGCTCACCATCAGGGGACACGTCCCGGAGAAGGACGGCATCCTCGCCTGTTTCCTGGTGGCTGAAATGGTGGCACGGGAAGGAATGCCGGTAAAGGCCCTCCTGGAGCGGCTGTATGCCCAGGTGGGACGTTTCGTGACGAAACGGGAGAACATCGCCCTCTCTCCCGCTGTGGAAGAGGGATTTGCCGACAAGATTGCGGCCACTCCCGGGGAGTTTGGCGGGGTCAGGGTGAAGGCTACGGTGACCCTCGACGGGAACAAGTTCATCATGGAGGACGGCAGCTGGCTCCTCTTCCGCAAGTCGGGGACCGAACCGGTGGTAAGGCTGTACGGCGAGGCGGCCGATCCGGGACGGCTGGCGGCGTTGATGAAGGCGGGGCGGGAGTTCATCCTGGCGTAGCCCCCACCCCGCCCTCAAGGGAGAGGGGAATCTTTGTAAGCATGAAAGCAATGGCGCTGCGGTATCCGATATATCATCCTGCGGCGCCATTTTTTTGTCCCGCGGCCGTTTTCTGGCCGGTTTGGCGGTAAAGATGGTTGTGAAACGGGAATCTTTTGGCGTATAATAAACATTTACAAAAACAGAGCGGGAGGAACCATGTGGGATTATACGGATAAGGTCAAAGAACATTTCTTGAACCCGAGAAATGTGGGAGAGATAGAGGATGCCGATGCGGTGGGAGAGGTGGGGAGCCTTGCCTGCGGCGATGCGTTGAAGCTTTTTGTGAAGCTGGACGAGAAGAAGGAACGGATCGTCGACGCAAAGTTCCAGACCTTCGGCTGCGGCAGCGCCATCGCCTCTTCTTCGGCCCTCACGGAGATGATCAAGGGGAAGACCCTCGACGAGGCGCTCGCCATCACCAACCAGGAGATCGCCGATTTTCTCGGCGGCCTTCCCGAAGAGAAGATGCACTGCTCCGTCATGGGGCAGGAGGCCCTGGAAGCGGCCATCGCCAGTTACCGGGGGGTGGAGGTGGCGTCCCACGATCACGAGCACGGCGAGCAGGAAGGCGAGATCGTCTGCAAGTGCTTCGGCCTTACCGACGGTTTCCTGAAGAAGGTGATCGCCGCCAACAAGCTCCACACCGCCGAGCAGGTGACCCACTTCACCAAGGCGGGGGGGGCGTGCGGCGGCTGCATCCCGAAGATCAAGGAGCTGATTGCCGAGGTGCTCGGCGATCAGACGCAGGAAGTTCGGAAGAAGCCGGAAAAGCTGACCAACCTGCGCAAGATGCAGCTGATCCAGGATGTCCTGGAAAAGGAGGTCCGTCCGCAACTCTGGGCCGATGGCGGCGACCTGGAACTGATCGACATCGACGGGGGGAAGGTGCAGGTCGCCTTTCGCAAGGCGTGCGCCGGCTGCGTCTCGTCGGGGTATACCGCCCGGTTCGTGGAGCAGAAGCTGCGCGACCTGGTCGCCGATGACATCACCGTGGAGGAGGTGGAGGGATGAAGGAGATCTATTTCGACAACAACGCCACCACCAAGGTCGACGAGGCGGTGTTCGAGGAGATGCGCCCCTATTTCTGCGAACTGTACGGCAACCCGAGCTCCATGCACTTCTTCGGCGGCCAGGTGCAGAAAAAGGTGGACGAGGCGAGAAGCCGGGTGGCGGCCCTGCTCGGTGCGGACCCGTCCGAGATCGTCTTCACCGCCTGCGGCACGGAGAGCGACAATGCGGCGATCCGGTCGGCCCTGGAGGTGTTCCCGGAAAAGCGGCACATCATTACCACCCGGGTCGAGCACCCGGCGGTCCTCACCCTCTGCCGCAACCTGGCGAAGCGCGGCTACCGGGTGACCGAGCTGAACGTGGACGGCGCGGGGCGACTCGATCTCGATGAGCTGAAAAAAGCAGTCGACGACGACACGGCCATCGTCTCGATCATGTACGCCAACAACGAGACCGGTGTGGTCTTCCCCATAGAGGAGGCGGGGGCCATCGTCAAGGAGAAGGGGGCGCTGTTCCACACCGATGCGGTCCAGGCGGTCGGCAAGATCCCCCTCGATATGGCGGCGTCTACCATCGACATGCTGTCCCTGTCGGGACACAAGCTCCATGCCCCCAAGGGGATAGGCGCCCTTTACCTCCGCAAGGGGGTACCGTTCAGACCGTTCATGGTGGGTGGGCACCAGGAGAAGAGTCGCCGCGCCGGCACCGAGGCGACCGCTTCCATCATCGCGCTGGGGAAGGCGTGCGATCTGGCGTCCCGGCACATGGACGAGGAAAACAGCCGGGTACGGGGGATGCGGGACCGGCTGGAGAAGGAGCTGATGCGGCTTATCCCGGCCGGACGGGTCAACGGCGGCGGCGCGGAGCGGCTTCCCAACACCGTCTCCATCGCCTTCGAGTACGTGGAGGGGGAGGCGATCCTGCTGCTCCTCTCCGAGAAGGGGATCTGCGCCTCGTCCGGGAGTGCCTGCACCTCCGGGTCGTTGGAGCCCTCCCACGTGCTCCGTGCCATGGGGGTGCCGTTCACCTGCGCCCACGGCTCGATCCGTTTCTCCCTCTCCCGCTTCAACACCGACCAGGAGATCGACACGGTCATCCGCGAGCTACCCCCCATCATCCGGCGGCTGCGGGAGATATCGCCATTCGGCAGGGAGATCCTGGCGCAGGGGAGATGATCGGGAAAGATCTGCGTCAACAGAAAAGACCCCTTGGCAGTGCACTGCCAGGGGGTCTTTTTTCGTTGAGAAGGGAAAACGCCTATTTCTGGTTGTCCCGCAGGCTTTTGCAGATCTCGATGAGCGCCTCCAGGGCGTTGGTGGTGGTGAGTATGCCGACCAGCTCATCCTTTTCGTTCACCACCAGGACGCCGTTCAGTTTCCGGTCGTGGAGGAGCCGGGCCGCGTCGGGGAGGTCGGTGTCGGGGGTGACCTTGTACGGGTTCGGGTTCATCGCCTCGGTGACCGGCGTTTTGGCGAGGAGGTAGTGGAGTTCCCAGGTGTCCAGGCTGGTCGCCTTGCTCGGTTTGAAGTCCAGCACCATCTTTTCCGTCAGGATGCCGGCGATTCTTCCCCTGTCCATGACCGGGAGCCGCCGGACGTTCTTCTCCTTCATCAGGTGGATCGCCTCGATGATGGTGGCGTCCTTCTCGATGGCAATGGGGCTTCGCGTCATCCAGCGTCCGACTTTCGTCATAATGGCCTCCCGTAGGGGCGCAGCATGCTGCGCCCTTTCAACATCCGTCATTTCCACATCGGGCGCGGCAACCGGCGCCCCTGCAATTTTTTACATCCCCAAAAACGCCTTCTTCACATGCGCATCGTTCAAGAGTGCTTCCCCCGTGCCGGTCAGGACCACCCGTCCGGTCTCCAGCACATAGGCCCGGTGGGCGATCCGGAGCGACTGGTAGACGTTCTGCTCCACCAGGAGGATGGTCACCCCCTGGCGGTTGATCTCGGCGATGATCTGGAAGATGTTTTTCACCAGGAGCGGCGACAGCCCGAGCGACGGTTCGTCCAGCAGGAGGAGCCTCGGGTTGGCCATCAGGCCGCGGGCAATGGCGAGCATCTGCTGCTCGCCGCCGGACATGGTCCCGCCCAGCTGCTTTTCCCGCTCCCTGAGGCGGGGGAAGAGGGTGAAGGCCCGCTCGACGTTGGTTTCCCGGTCCTTGCGGCAGCTTTTCAGGAACGACCCCATCCGGAGGTTTTCCATGACGGTCATTTCCGGGAAGATCTTCCGCCCCTCCGGCACCTGCACGATTCCCCGCTCCACCACCTCGTGCGGCTCCAGGCGGAAGAGGTCGGCCCCGTCGAAGGTGATGGAGCCGGAGTTCCACCGCACCAGGCGGGAGATGTTCTTCAGGGTGGTCGACTTGCCGGCGCCGTTGCTTCCGACGACGGTCACGATTTCCCCCTGCGCCACCTCCAGGTCGATCCCCCACAGCACCTGCAGGTCGCCGTAGCTGAAGTTCAGTTTGTCGATCTTGAGCATTAAAACCTCATCTATGAATGTTAATCGCTCCCCAGGTACGCCGCCACGACCTCCGGGTTGTTGACGATCTCCTCCGGCGCTCCTTCGGCCAGCTTTTCGCCGGAGTTGAGGACCACGATCCGGTCCGAGATCCGCATGATCGCCTTCATGTCGTGCTCGATGACCATCTGGGTGATCCCCTGCCGCTTGATGTCGAGGATGAGCTGGATGATCTCCTCGCTCTCGGCCTGGTTGAGCCCCCCCATCACCTCGTCGAGAAGGAGGAACTCCGGTTTGGTGGCGAGCACCCGGGCCACCTCCAGCTTCTTCCGCTCGCCGATGGGGAGCCCGCCGGCAAGGACGTGTGTCTTCTGTTGGAGGCCGACCACCTTCAGCTGCTCCGTGGCTGCCTCGCGTGCCGCCTTGAGGGAGTTGGTCCGACAGAGCGCCCCCACCATGACGTTGTCAAGTACCGTCATCCTGGCCAGGGGGCGGACCTTCTGCCAGGTCCTTGCCATGCCGAGTTTGCAGACCCGGTCCGGCTGGAGACCGTTCATCGTTCGCCCCTTGAACCGCACTTCCCCCCGGGAGGGGGGGTAGTAGCCGGTGATGCAGTTGAACAGGGTGGTCTTCCCCGCGCCGTTGGGGCCGATCAGCCCCATGATCGTCCCCGCTTCTATGGCGAAGGAGACGTCTGAGTTGGCGGCCAGGCCGCCGAAGAATTTGCTGACGTGGTTGATTTCAAGGATTGCCATCGGTCGTTTTCCTGTAGGGGCGCTGCTTGCCGCGCCCACGCGCCAGAGGCGCGGCAAGGTTGCATTATTTCCTCTTTGTTGCCATCTTCCTGATGAATCCCAGCACCCCGTCGGGCATGTAGAGGATGACGATCACCACGAGGATGCCGTAGATCAGGACGTGGGCGTGCGACAGGTTTTCCTTGAGGAAGGTGCCCATCGCCGAATCCTCCTTTACCAGCCCGGAGTTGATCAGCCCCTCGGTAATCATGTTGCTCCGCAGCGCCTCGGAGAGCGGGATCAGCACGAGGGCGCCGATGGCCGGGCCGAAAATGGTGCCGATGCCGCCGATGATGCAGATGAGGACGGTCTGCACCGACAGGTCGAGGCCGAGGACCGTGGATGGGTCGATGAAGCCGACGTAAAGCCCGTAGAGGCTTCCGGCGAGGGAGGTAAAGATTGCCGAGATGACCAGGGCCGAATTCTTGAAGATGTTCAGGTTGATCCCGAGCGAATTGGCGGCGTCCTGGTCTTCGCGGATCGCCTGGAAGTAGTAGCCGAGCTTGGAGTGCTGCACCAGCCAGGTCACGGCGATGACGATGAGGACGCAGACGAGCCCCGCATAATAAAACGGCACCTTGGAGAGGAAGTCGGTGACTACCGTTGTGCCTATCCTGAGCGGCGGGATCTCGGTGATGAGGATACCTTCCGCCCCGTTGGTGAGCTCTTTCAGGTTGAGCGCGGAAACCCGGAAGATCTCCGCCACGGCGATGGAGGCGAGGACGAAGTACGGCCCCCGGAGCCGAAAGCAGATGGTGCCGATGATCAGCGCCACGACGAGGGCGGCGGCCATGCCGGCCCATATCCCGTACCAGGGGGGGACCTGCCGGAACTGCATGAGCATCATGGTTGCGTAGGCGCCGATCCCGAAATAGGCGGCATGGCCAACCGAGTACTGCCCCGTGTAGCCGCCGATGATGTTCCAGCTCGACCCGATGATGACGTTGATGAAGATGAGGATCATGATGTGGAGGGCATAGGTGTTTTCCACCAGCCGGGGGAAGAGGAACAGCCCGGCCAGCACCGCCAGGGCCAGGATGATGCCGACCGGTGAGGCGCCCCGCTGGTTCGTGAAGGTCATGCGTTCGGTGCTCATGGATGATGACTCCGCCGCTTACGCTTTTGATTTGCCCATCAGTCCTGCGGGCTTGAACAGGAGTACGAGCAGGAACAGGACGAAGACGATTACTTCCTTCCAGCCCGCCCCGAAGTAAACGCCGCCGATCGACTCGGCCACCCCGATCAGCACGCCCCCCATGGTGGCGCCGACGATGCTCCCCATGCCGCCGAGCACGGTGATGACGAACGCCTTGAGGGTGAACGTGCTCCCCACCTGGGGGAAGATGTAGTAGGTGGGGGAGATCAGCGCCCCGGCCGTGCCGGCGAGCGCCGCCCCCAGGCCGAAGGCGATGATGGACATCCGTTTCACGTCGATCCCCATCAACTGGGCCGCTTCCCGGTCCTGGGCGGTGGCCCGGATGGCCTGGCCGGTATCGGTTTTCATGAGGAACCAGTAGAGCGCCGCCGTGATGCAGGCGGTGATCAGGAAGGAGATCACCAGCGGGGAGGAGATGGATATCCCCGCAATGTTAAAGCTCGACGACGAATAGGAGGTGGAGAGGATCTTGTAGTCGGAGGTGAAGGCGAGCATGATGGTGTTGCTCATGATCAGGCCGAGGCCGATGGTGAGGAGGATCTGGTTCTGCGGCAGCGCGCCGAGCACCCGGTTGATCAGGACCTTTTGCAGGAAGGCGCCGTAGAGAAACATGAGCGGTATGGTGATCACGATCGACACGAACGGGTCGATATGGAAGAGGGTGAACAGGTAGTAGGTCAGGTACATCCCGAGCATCAGGAGGTCGCCGTGGGCAAAGTTGATGATCCGCATGACGCCGAAGATGATGGTCAGGCCGATGCCGATCAGGGCGTAGACACCGCCGATCAGGATGCCGCTGATGAGCGACTGGATGAAAATGATCATGGAGAATCTCCCAACTACTTCCATCCCGGGAACGGATAGACCGGCTTCTTCGACACGTATTTCGGCGGATAGACGGTCTCGTGCTTGCCGTTCTGGATCTGCTCGACCAGCATCTGGTGTTTGTTCTGGTTGGTGTAGCCGCCGTAATCCCTGAACATAACCTCGCCCATGACGCCGTTCCATTTGCCGGCCTTGAGGGCGGCGCGGATCTTTTCCTGGTTGCCGCCCGCCTTGGCGGCCGTCTCGGCCATGATCATCATCGACTCATAGGCGGTGGCGGCATGGTAGGTCGGCTCCTTGCCGAATTTGGCGATATAGCGCTTGTTGAATTCCTTGGCCCCCGGCCAGTTAACATCGCCGGTCCACTGGGTGCTGGAGAAGACATGGTTGGAAATCTCCGTCTCTTTGGCGAACTGCGCGGTGGCGAAGCCCGCCCCGGCGCCGAGGAAGGCCTGGGGGGTGATGCCGATTTCCCGTGACTGGCGCATCAGGAGGATGGCATCGGCCACATAGGAGACCATGAACACCAGGTCCGGCTTCTTGGCCTTGATCTTGGTCAGGGTCGAGCGGTAATCGGGGGAGCCGGGGGCATAGGCCTCCTCGGCCACCACGGTGATTCCCTTCCTGGCGGCATAGGCTTTGGCGGATTTTGCGCCGGAGGTGCCGAAATCCGTATTCTCGTTGATGATCGCGATGGTCTTCGGGTGGCCGAGGGCAGTGGCCATGTCGATCAGGATGGTCGCGTAGTCGTAGGTGGTGGCGGAGAGGCGGAAGGTCCATTTCAGGTTCTGCCGGGTGATCTCGTCCTTGGAGGCGACCGGGATGAGGAGCGGCGCCTTGTACTTCTCGGCCAGCTTCGCCACCGCATTGGCGCATTTCGAGCTGTAGGGGCCGACGATGCCGGCCACCTTGTCGCGGGTGGCCATCTTTTCAAAGGCGGCCATCGACTTTTCCGGCTTGCCGGTGTCGTCTTCCTTGACCAGC
Organism: Geobacteraceae bacterium; assembly: GCA_036518435.1. Lineage (GTDB taxonomy): Bacteria > Desulfobacterota > Desulfuromonadia > Geobacterales > Geobacteraceae > JAMPXD01. The sequence continues at coordinate 13,375 of DATDNF010000054.1, read as the reverse complement.
TCCACGTCGATCCCCTTCTTCTTCAGGTCTTCCAGCGCCAGGGTGACGCCGTTTGACAGGTTCTCGCCGATCGGGGCTTCCGGGCCGGTGATCGAATTGACAAAGCCGATCTTGACCCTGGCCGCCTGGGCGAATCCCGGCAGCGCCAGGCAGAGGGTGAGCAGCAGTCCGGTTATTCGTTTTGTCATGGTCGTACCTCCTCGTAATGAATGTACACATTTTTAATGATACAGTTAATACCGTGAAGCGCCACATTGAACTGCCATTTTTCCGTCACCCGGCGCGTCCGGGGCAGATTTTTCATTGACCGCAGTTCCGTTCGGAAAGGACGGTAAAACGCTCTTGGGCGGATAAAAATGATTTGAAATAACGTAGTTTTAAATCTGTTTATAATGAATTACGTCATTATTGGCAATAACAAAATGAAAAAATGATACTATGTTCTATTTTCAAGCAAGCAAGGTGCCAATTAGGTGGGATACATGTAACCTGGCTAAATTATGAGGAAACAGGTTTGCGCGCCTGTCGTGCGCGCCATGTTTTACGACATTTTGTGGCCGATTCCCGCCATTAAGTGGCTGAAATCGGCCAATTGGCGGGAGCGACTCCTTTTGTGTTGACTTGCCCCGGTGGGTACATTAATAAGAAGGGATGGCCTGCTACAGGTCGCTCAATCATGAAATTCCGGTAGGAAGACAATGGGATATCGCACACTCAGGGAATGCGTTGACGATCTTGCCGCTGCGGGGGAACTGGTCCGGATCGCCGCGGAGGTGGAGCCGAACCTGGAGGCAGGGGCCATCCAGCGGCGGGTCTACCAGGCGGGGGGGCCGGCGCTCCTCTTCACCAACGTCAGGGGGTGCCGCTTTCCCCTGCTCGGCAACCTGTTCGGCACACTGGAGCGGGCTCGCTATATGTTCCGCGACACGCTGGCGGACATCGAGCGGCTCGTGAACCTCAAGGCCGACCCTTCCCGGCTCGTGAAGGAGCCGCTGGCGCTTGCGGGGCTCCTGCCGGCGGCCCTGCACCTGCTGCCGAAAAAGGTCGGGAACGGCCCGATTCTCTCCCGCACAACCGCCATCGGCGAGCTTCCCCAGCTGAAGTCGTGGCCGGAAGACGGCGGGGCGTTCGTCACCCTGCCGCAGGTCTATTCGGAGAGCGCGGCGCGTCCCGGCTGGCGCGGCTCGAACCTGGGGATGTACCGGGTGCAGCTCTCCGGCAACCGCTACCGCGCAAACGAGGAAATCGGCCTCCACTACCAGATCCACCGCGGGATTGGCGTGCACCACGCCGAGGCGCTGGAGCGGGGGCTCCCCTTCCGGGTCAACATCTTCGTCGGCGGCCCGCCGGCCCTCACCGTGGCGGCTGTGATGCCTCTCCCCGAGGGGCTCCCCGAGCTTTCGTTCGCCGGGCTCCTGGGTGGGCGGAGGATCGAGCTGGTCTGCCGGCCGGGGGAGCTCCCGATCCCGGCCGAGGCGGATTTCTGCATCACCGGCACCGTCGATCCGACCCGGACCCTCCCCGAGGGGCCGTTCGGCGACCACCTGGGCTACTACAGCCTGGCCCACGACTTCCCCGTCGTGCGGGTGGAGCGGGTCTGGCATCGGGAGGGGGCGATCTGGCCCTTCACCACGGTCGGCCGCCCTCCCCAGGAGGACACCACCTTCGGTGCCTTCATCCACGAGCTGACCGGCCCGCTGATCCCGACGGTCGTCGCCGGCGTCCACGCGGTCCACGCGGTGGATGCGGCCGGGGTACATCCGCTCCTTCTGGCGATCGGAAGCGAGCGGTACCTCCCCTACGAGCGGGAGCGGGCACCGCAGGAACTCCTCACCATCGCCAACGCCATCCTCGGCCAGGGGCAGCTGTCCCTCGCCAAGTACCTCCTGATCGCCGCCCACGAGGACGGCCCCCCCGGCATCCACGACATCCCCGCCTTCCTCCGCCATGTCCTGGAAAGGGCCGACTGGCGGCGCGACCTCCACTTCCAGACGCAGACCACCATCGACACCCTCGACTACTCCGGCACCGCCCTCAACAAGGGGTCGAAGGTGGTGATAGCCGCTGCCGGCCAGCGGCGGCGGGATCTCCCCCCCGATCTTCCCGGCGACCTGCGCCTGCCGGAAGGTTTCCGCGACCCCCGCGTCTGCCTCCCCGGCGTCCTGGCGGTGAGCGCCCCCCCCTGCGCAGCCCCGCGCGGCTGCGAGGACCCGGCGATGGCCGCCTTTGCCGCCTCCTTCGATGCGTGCGACCCGATCAACCGCTTTCCGCTGGTCGTGGTGGTGGACGACAGCGAGTTCGTCTCCCGCACCCTCAACAACTTCCTCTGGGTCGTCTTCACCCGCTCCAATCCCGCCACCGACATCTATGGGGTGGGGAGCTCGACGGTCTGCAAACACTGGGGATGCACCGGCTCTCTCATCATCGACGCCCGCACGAAGCCGCACCACGCGCCGCCGCTGGTGGACGACCCGGCGACAGAGCGGCGGGTGGACGAGCTGGGGGCACCCGGCGGGCCGCTCCACGGAATCATATGACCATGACTATCCACGAAACACTGAAAACCGTCTTCGGCTACGGCGCCTTCCGACCCTACCAGGAGGAGATCGTCACCGGCCTCATCCGCGGCGAGGACGCCTTCGTCCTGATGCCGACCGGCGGGGGGAAGTCCCTCTGCTACCAAGTGCCGGCCCTCCACCGGGATGGCGTTGCCATAGTGGTTTCCCCGCTGATCTCCCTGATGAAGGACCAGGTGGACGCCCTTGTCGCCAACGGCGTGGCGGCCGCCTTCTACAACTCTACCCTGGGGGAAAAGGAGTCGCGCCGGGTGCTTGCGGAGTTCCACACGGGCCGGCTCAAGCTCCTGTATGTGGCGCCGGAGCGGCTGATGACCGACGCCTTCCTGGAGCGGCTGCGTGATATTCCCATCGCCCTGTTTGCCATCGACGAGGCCCACTGCGTCTCCCAGTGGGGGCACGACTTCCGCCCCGAGTACGTGCAGCTCGGGCGGCTGCGTGGCCTTTTCCCCGGGGTGCCGCTGGTGGCGCTCACCGCCACCGCCGACCCCCAGACCCGCGGCGACATCGTCCGTCAGCTCGGGCTCGAGGGCGCCACCTGTTACGTTGCGGGGTTCGACCGGCCGAACATCCGCTACACCGTGGCGGAGAAGGTGAAGCCTCTCAATCAGCTCCGGGCGTTTCTCAAGGAGCGGGGGGAGGGGGAAGCGGGGATCGTCTACGCGCTTTCCCGCAAGCGGGTCGAGGAGGTGGCGGCACGGCTTGCCGAGGCGGGCTTCCGGGCCGCGCCCTACCACGCCGGGCTCCCCGACCGTGAGCGGCAGCGGGTCCAGGAGGCGTTCCGGAAGGACGACCTGCAGATCGTGGTGGCGACGGTCGCCTTCGGCATGGGGATCGACAAGCCGAACGTCCGGTTCGTGGTCCACTACGATCTCCCCCGCAACGTGGAGAGCTACTACCAGGAAACCGGCCGGGCCGGCCGCGACGGCCTCCCCGCCGAGGCGCTCGTCCTGTTCGGTTACGGCGACGTGGTCGTTGCCCGTTCTCTCATCGAGAACGGTGGCAATCCGGAGCAGGTCCGGATCGAGCTCCACAAGCTGAACGCCATGATCGGCTTTGCCGAGGCCCAGTCCTGCCGGCGCCGCGTGCTGCTTGGCTACTTCGGCGAGAGGCTGGCGGACGACTGCGGCAACTGCGACATCTGTCTCGATCCGCCGCAGCGGTTCGACGCCACGGAGGAGGCGCAGAAGGCCCTCTCCTGCGTCTACCGGGTCGGCCAGCGGTTCGGCGCCGGGCACGTGATCGATGTGTTGCGCGGCGCCAACAGCGAGCGGGTGAAAACGCTGGGGCATGACCGGCTTTCCACCTACGGGATCGGCCGGGAACTCTCCACGGAGGCGTGGGGGAGCCTGATCCGCCAGCTGGTGCATCTGGGGTTCCTGGAGCAGGATATCGCCAACTACTCGGTCTTGAGGCTCACCGAGGCAGCCCGGCCGCTCCTGCGCGGCGAGGAGCGGCTGGTGCTGGCCCGGCCGCGGGTGCGGACCGTGGCGCCGAAGAAGAAAGAGGCTCTGCGGGGGCGGGCGCAGGCGCGTGACGAGGGGCTGTTCCAGGCGCTTCGGATGCTGCGCAAGCGGCTGGCTGACGAGCAGGGGGTGCCGCCGTTCGTGGTGTTCGGCGATGCGACGCTTTCGGAGATGGCTGCCCGCCGCCCGGTTACCGCCGAGGCGCTCCTGCAGGTGAGCGGGGTGGGGGAGCACAAGCTTGGGCGGTACGGCGCCGCGTTTCTCGAGGTGATCCGGGGATACGCCGGCGCGCAAGGGACGGGGGACTAGGACTTCCGGAACTGGCGGAGCCGCGGCGATCAATGCCGTCGGGAATCCGGCACGGGGCGGTCAGCAGCGGGGCTTTGCGAAATTTACTGGCATTACTCGTCCGGATGATGCATAATCCTGATACATTAACCATGTGTTATGAAAACGGTTTCAGGAGGGGCATACTGTTGGCATCCGTTGGAAAGCGTCAGGCGGCAGAGAAAGATCCCCTCCGCCTGGCGCACCTCACCAAGATATCCCGCGAGATCACCACAACCACCGATCTGAAAGAGCTGTACCGCAAGGTAGTGACCACTTCACGAGACCTCCTCGCGCTCGACTTCTCGTCGCTGATGCTCCTCTCCCCTGACGCCAGTCAACTGATCATGACCGATGCCATAGGTTTCCCGGACACGATGATCGGCACCTTCAACCTTCTCGAAGGGGAGGGGTTGGCAAGCCTTGTGGCGAGAAGGGGGAAACCGGCCACTGTCCGGGATTTCCGGCGGGAAACCCGCTTCGGGGTGCCGCAGGCGGTGACGGAGCGGCACATCCTGTCGGCGGTGAGCGTGCCGATGATGCTGGAGGGGAAGGTGTTCGGGATACTTGTCGGCCATACCGTTGACAAGCGATCCTTCAGCCGCGAAGAGATCGCCCTCTACCAGGTGATCGGCAATCAGGCGGCGGTGGCCATTCAGAACTCCCTGCACATAAGCGCGCTCAAGGAGTCGGAGGCGAAGTTCAGGACCCTCTTCAACAGCGCCGGCGATGCGGTCTACATCATCGATTTCGAGGGGGAGTTCATCGAGGTGAACCAGTCGGCCTGCGAGGAGCTCGGTTTCAGCCGGGAGGAGTTCCTGTCGATGGAGCCGTCCGATGTGATCTCCTGCCAGCAGGCGCTGGGATGCCATGAACGGCTCCAGATAGTGCGCGAAGCGGGCCAACTGGTGTTCGAAGCGCTGCACGTCCGCAGGGACGGCACCGCCTATCCGGTGGAGATGAGCAGCCGTCTCGTGGAATTCGCGGGGAAACCCGCGGTGCTCGCCGTGGCGCGGGACATCACCGAACGCAAGCGGGCACAGGACGAGATACAGCAGCTTGCCTACTACGACGCGCTGACGGGCCTTCCCAACCGGCTTCTCTTCTGCGACCGACTGAGTCAGGCGCAGGCGCAGGCAAGCCGCGACGGGAGGCAGGCGGTGGTCCTTTTTCTCGATCTCGACCGGTTCAAGGAGGTAAACGACACCCTCGGCCATTCTGCCGGCGACGAACTGCTCAAGGCGGTGGCCGGACGTCTGCTGGCCTGCGTCCGTCGGACCGATACGGTGTCGCGCCTCGGGGGGGACGAGTTCGTGCTGATCCTTTCTTCCGTGCACCGGGACGAAGATATCGCCGCCATTGCGCAAAAGATCCAGGATGAGCTTGCCGAGCCCCTGCTGTTGGGCGGTCAGGAGATATTCTGCACCTGTAGTATCGGCATCGCCGTCTACCCCGTGGACGGGGAGGATGTGGACACACTCCTCAAGAACGCCGACATCGCCATGTACCAGGCGAAGGAGCAGGGACGCAACACCTACCAGTTCTTCTCGCGGGAGATGAACGTCAAGGCGGTGGAGCGGCTTGTTCTGGAGACGGGGATGCGGCATGCGCTGGAGCGGGAGGAGTTTTTCCTCTTCTATCAGCCCCAGGTGAACCTCGCGACCGGCAGGATCTTCGGTATGGAGGCGCTCCTGCGCTGGCGGCACCCCGACCTGGGTTTTCTCTCTCCCGCCAAGTTCATCCCCCTTGCCGAAGAGAGCGGGTTGATCATGCAGATCGGGGAGCGGGTGCTGCGGGCCGCGTGCGCGCGGAACAAGGCGTGGCAGGATGCGGGGTTCCCTCCGCTGCAGGTGGCGGTAAACCTTTCCGGCTACCAGTTTCGCCACGGGAACCTGGTGGAGATGGTGGAGAGCGTGCTGGGTGAAACCGGGCTCGACCCGCGCTGGCTGGAGCTGGAACTGACCGAGAGCGCCATCATGGAGAGTCCCGAGCGGGCCGCCATGACCCTGCACCGGCTGAAAGAGCGGGGGATCAGTCTCGCCATCGACGACTTCGGCACCGGCTATTCGTCCCTCAGCCACCTCAAGCAGTTTCCCATCGGCCGGCTGAAGATCGCCCAGTTTTTCGTGCGCGACGTCACCACCAATCCGGACGACGCCGCCATCGCCGAGGCGATCATTGCCATGGCGCACAGCCTCAAGCTGAAGGTAATCGCGGAAGGGGTGGAGCAGCGGGACCAGATGGACTTTCTTCGCGCCCACCGGTGTGACGAGATGCAGGGGTTCTTTTTCAGCCGTCCGCTGTCCGAGGAGGCCTTTACGGCGGTGCTCGCCGACGGACTTTCCTGCGGAGAGGTCCGGTTCACGGCGGGGGAGAGTGCTCGTCAGAGCCCGTACTTGGCCATCTTGTAGCGCAGTGTCCCCCGCGGCACCTTGAGGATCTGGGCGGCCTGGAGGACGTTCCCCCCGGTCCCGGCCAGGGCCGCCCGGATGAGCGTTTTCTCGTACCGCTCGGTTGCCCCCTCCAGCCCGAGCTCCATCTCCTCCCGCGTCACGGCGGGGACCGCTTCCTCCCTCCGCTCGGTCAGGCTGATCTCGCGGGGGAGGTATTCCGGCATCAGCACCGGCCCGCCGTGCATGATGCATATCCGTTCGATGACATTCTTCAGCTCCCGGATGTTCCCCGGCCAGCCATACCCCTCCATCAGCCGCAGCGCCTCGGCGGAGATCTCCTGGAAGTGCCGGGAAAAGGCCCTGTTGTAGCGCGCGAGGTAGAATTTCGCCAGGACCGGGATATCCTCCCGCCGCTCCCGCAGGGGGGGCATGTCGATCGGGAAGACATTCAGCCTGTAGTAGAGGTCCTCCCGGAACAGCCCCTCCCTGATCGCCGCCGGGAGATTGCGGTTGGTGGCGGCGATCACCCGCACGTCGATCTCGATGTTCCGGGTGCCCCCGACCCGCCGGATCTTCCGCTCCTCCAGGACCCGCAGGAGCTTTACCTGCATGGCCGGATCCATCTCGCCGATCTCGTCGAGAAAGATGGTCCCCTTGTCCGCCTCCTCGAACAGCCCGATTTTCCGCTGGCCGGCGCTGGTGAAGGCCCCCTTCTCGTGGCCGAACAGCTCGCTTTCCAGGAGGTTCACCGGAATGGAGGCGCAGTTGATCTCGATGAACGGCGCTTCGCGCCGGTCCGACAGGTGGTGGATGGCCCGCGCCACCAGCTCCTTGCCGGTCCCCGATTCGCCGGTAATCAGGACCGTCGAGGCGGGATAGCGGGCAATCTCCCGTACCTGGCGGATCATCTCCCTGAAGGAGCTGCTGGCGCCGACGATCGGCACCTTCTCGAACAGCTCCAGGTCCCCCCGGCGGAGGTTGCGCACCTCCCGCTTCAGGATCTGAGTCTGGAGCGCCAGCTTGACGATCACCCGCAGGGCATCCGCCTTGAACGGCTTTTTCATGTAGTGGAAGGCGCCGAGCTTCAGGGCCTCCACCGCGCTCTCCACCGAGCCGAAGCCGGTGATGACGATCACCAGGAGTTCCGGATCGATCTCCTTCAGGGATTTCAGCACCTCGATCCCGTCATCCGCCCCCAGGTTCAGGTCGAGCAGCACCAGGTCGAGGTCCTCTTCGGCCGCGAGTTCCAGGGCGCTCCGGCCGCTCTCCGCGCCCAGCACCGTGTAGCCGTCTTCACCGAGGATCCGTTCCACGTTCTCCCGGATGAAGGTCTCGTCATCGACGATCAGGATCTTTTCCATGGCTTTCCTTAAAATCAGTTCTATGTTCGATGTTCGACGTTAAACCTCGAACCCTATTTACGCTTTTCCCTGATCACCGCGGCGAAGGCCTTGGCCGCCGGCGAAAGCTCCCGCCCGGCGCGGCTCGCCAGGTAAAAGCGGCGGGAGATTTTGAGTCCCTTGACCTTGACGATGGCCAGTTCTTCCCGCTCCAGTTCTTTCCTGACCGAGAGCTCGGAGACGAAGGAGACGCCGAGCCCGCTCATGACCGCGTTTTTCACCGCCTCGTTGCTGCCGAGGCAAGCGGTGACCTTCAGCTTCTCGGGGGGGAATCCCGCATTCCTCAGGGCATCGCCCACGGTCCTGCCGGTTCCGGAGCCCGGTTCGCGCAGGATCATGGGCTCGCCGGCCAGCTCCGCCGGCTCGACGTACTTCCTCCCGTTCCACTTGTGGCCGCGGTTCACCACCAGGGAGATCTCGTCCCGGCCGAGGGGGGCGAAATCGAACTCCTCCTCGTCAAACCTGCTCCCGACCACCCCCAGCTCGATCTCTTCCCTGGCCAGCTTTTCCAGGATGTCGCGGCTGTCACCCTGGATGAGGGTCAGCCGCAGCAGGGGGAAGCGCCCGATCACGGTCGGGAGGAGGTCCGGGATCATGTAGTTGGCCGGGATGTTGCTCCCGCCGATCCTGAGCTCGACGTCCTCGATCCCCGTGAAGCGCCGCATGGCCTGGTGGATGGCCCGGACGTCGGCGATCACCTGCCGCGCGTGCTGGAAGAGCACCTTCCCCCCCTCGGTGAGGAGCGCACCCTTGCCGGTCCGGTCGAGGAGCCTGACCCCGAAGTCGTTCTCCAGGGAGGATATGTGCTGGCTTGCCGTAGACTGGGTGATGAAGGTCGCCTCCGCCCCTTTGGAAAAACTCCCCGTTTCCGCCACCGCCAGGAAGATCTCCAGCTGCTTGAGGTTCATGGCCTATTCCTTATCGTAATTGCCGATGGTATTTACAAATTAAATCTAAGTTATCAATTAGACCCATCAATGTCAATCGCTTCCTGTGGGGATCGATTCACGGTCGCAGGGTGCGCGCCGCATCGCAGGAATAAAGGAGAAGGCCGGTCCAGATGCACGCGAAACTGGCCAGTTCGGTCCGGCTGAACGGTTCGCCGAACGCCAGGACGGCGAGGAGGAAATGGAGCGTCGGCGTCACGTACTGCATGAAGCCGACGGTGGAGAGCCGCAGCCGCCGGGCCGCGGCCGAGAACCAGAGCAGGGGGACCGCGGTGATGACGCCGGCAAGGGGAAGGAGGATGTCGTCCCCCACCGCTGCGGAGGGAAACGCCCCCTTCCCGGTGGCGCCGAGGTAGATGAGGTAGCCGGAAGCCAGGGGAAAGAGGAGGAGCGTTTCCACGGCAAGCCCGGTGAGGGCATCGACCGCGACGACCTTCCGCAAGAGCCCGTACAGGGCAAAAGTAACGGCCAGGACGAGGGCTATCCAGGGGGGACTGCCGTGGTGAAACGCGAGGACGAGGACCCCGGCAAGCGCAAAGAAAACGCTTGCCGCCTGCAGCCGCCGCAGCCGCTCCCGGAGAAACAGGAAGCCGAGCAGCACGGAGACGAGGGGGTTGATGAAGTAGCCGAAGCTCGACTGCAGCACCTGGTTGTTGGCCACGGCGTAGAGGAAGACGAACCAGTTGGTGGCGATCAGGAGCGTGGTGGCGCAGAGGGTGAGGAGCGTGCGGCGCTCCGCCAGTGCGGCGCGGACCTTCCCCCATCCGCCGGTGGCGGCCAGAAAGACGAGGAGCGTGGCGAGCGACCAGGCGCAGCGGTGGGCGAGCACCTCCAGCGGGGGGATGTGGGCCACCCCCTTGAAGTAGAGGGGGAAAAATCCCCAGAGAAGGTAGGCGGCGAGGCCGTAGGCGACTCCCCGGCGGGTTTCGCGGGTTGTATCACTGTTCGGGCGGGGCAGGGTGTCTCCTTGGGGTGAAGTTGGGGCAAAGGTAAGGAAAGGGGCCAGGGCTACACATTTACAGATTCAGCTACATGTCAATGTGTAGCTCTGACACCTGCATCTTTTCTTTTCAGAAGTAGAATTTAACGTTTTGCTAGTTGTAGGACAACTTTTACTGTTTGACTTAATTGACCGTTGGATTATCAAGCTCTACGGAAGGAATTCTGTAAGTAACATCTTCAAATATAATATCTTCGTACACAACATTTGATGATAATGGCTTCACTTTCCACTCCATTGTCTTAAATGCTGAACAAATAGAAGATGGCTTTTTAAAGTCCTTTGCGCATAATTGGTACTTCATAATTTGAAAGGTTGTCCCTGGAATGTCATCGTGGCAATATTTTCGGCCAGGAAACGTATCGGGTGAGACCACCAGCCCGTAATATTCCTTGACAACATCCCAATTAACAAAAGGATAAATGGCGAGTTTGTCACGATCAAGCATGGTTTTCAGAATATCAATAGCTTTTTTTATTTGTTTTTGACCCTTCATCATCTGGTCGGTAGCTGATTTGACTTCGTTTATATCGTCTGCAGCAAGTACACTCTTGACTTCCACTAACAAGACCTCTGATGGTGCTTTGTTGGTGTACAATAAAATATCAATCTCTCCATTTCCTGTTGATGACTTTATCGGGACGTTTGTCTTGAAGGAATACCCTCCTTTCTTGGCAAAAAACTTGCCTATTGTGCTTGCAAGTAGAGTCTCACGCGAGCCGATAAGATTTGAAGCCTCGGCTTCAAGCTCTGGCGTTCTTGACATAAGCTTGAGAAGGTTTCTTTTGTGTCTCGATTTGCTGACTTGAAAAGGCGACCACATTATTTTGCCATCGCTGACATAAAAGGGTTTTAAATAAACATCGCCCTTATGTCCCATGTCGTATGACAACATACTAACAACGTCTAAAATCACACTTTCTTCAATTCTTGTGTGCTCACTCAAAACCGATATGAACATATCTAATTTCAATACTTGCGTGGGCATGCAGGATTCTTGGTGATAACCTTGATTCATCAAAGATTCATAGAGCATTATTGATACGAACGACCATGTTTGTATAATTTCCATAACACTTATGAATTGGCTAAAACAAAAAGTTCTTATTCTAAAATTGGCAGGAAGAAATAGATTCTCACCACTAGACGTTGCTGTCGCCACACCTCTCAATGCTGTGCTGCCGAGAAAATTATAATCATTAAACACTATTCTCCCACCTAACAGGCTAAAATTGACTTTTTCAAGCTCTTCGCGCACAGCAGAAGGCTCAACATTGCTGCGGGTGCTTTTAATATTTGCTAGATCGACCTGTAGCCCTTGCGAAAACCCTTCGCCTTCCTCCCACTTCCACCGTGGCACAAAAGTTACCATTTTGGTGGTCTCATCAATTTCAGCGTCGCACAAACCTTGACTCGTCATTTGATGCAAATGAGCAACTAGAGCGTACCTAGCACAGAAATTAAGAAAGTCTCCTGCAGCACAAATGATCGATGACTCGCCAGTGGGTCTTAGGGGGCTGATTCCGTGGTGGCGCGTAAAACACCGCAAGGCATAAACGAAGCCTTCCTCAACGTATTTGAAGTGTTGGAAATGTCCAACTGTAGTTGGATTTACCATTCTGAAAACAACGTACATGCTGTCAAATGCCGCAAATAGAGCATAAATGATTTTTTCTTTATCATATGACCAGATGGGCCATTTGGAGTACTGCGCATCCAGCACCTGTTCTTCATAATGTCGCAGTGTGTCTAGAGAACTCATCCCTCCCTCCGTCAGAGAATGCTTCCGAGGTTAAAGGGGACATCTTTTTGAATATCCCCCCTGGAAAGTAGCTATACTATTCTTTCGTGCGGCCATCGCAGAACTGATTCGATAGGCCTTCCTTCGCAATCGTAAAAAGGGACGATCTCCTTTTTCAGGAAAATACAGGAAAATACGGGGAGACCTTGCCTATTCCCCCTGATTTGGACTTTAGTGTCATAAATGTCCCTGTATTTTCGTATTCCCGGACTTGAAAATTCCATCGTTTGTCTGTTGCTACTTAAACAACTCCTCTTTGCGGTTCTCTATCACGTAGTTGAAATCTGGGGACATAATACGGATTATGCCGCTTTTCGTGGTCTGCCTGCTGGCTGAGGTCTGGGGTCTCTGCCCGTCAGGTCCTTTACTTTCTCAGCAAAATCATCATCTCCAGCCGGTCTTCCGGTCCTCGTGGAAAGCCGCAATCTCTTAGAGTCTTCCTCGTTCTCCGACATCAGAAGATTCTCCCAATCCGACACCAGACCCAGCAGCGTTCGGTCTGTAACTAGCGCATCAGTCTCAACGATGCCGAGGTGAAACCGCGCACTGGACCATTGGTAATCATGCGGAAGAGAAACGATGCCGGCTTTCACGGGATTGCGCTCCACGTACCTGGCCGCGGCAACAAGGTGCTTTTCATCAAGGACACACGAGCCGAATCTCCCTTGGAACAAATAGCCACGCACTCCTTCCTGAAAATTACGCATCCTGGTGTACCGTCGATGCGCCTCTCCGAATGCTCTGGCAAGTGACTGCAAACCTTCTGGAATGGCAACGAAATGAACGTGATTGTTCATGAGGCACCAGGAAAGGATTTGCACCCCGAACCGTTTATTCTCTTCGGAAAGAAATTGAAGGTACGCCCAACGTGCGTCATCATCGGGGAAAACATCCATCGATCTAACCCCACGCTGCGTCACATGGTGCGGATATGCAGGCACTATAAGGCGAGACATTCTTGGCATAGCTAGAGATTATTAGATGTCCTTTATGGAGTCAAGTTTAAACTTTCCGTCGGTCGGTATCAGAATATGCGTATTATGTCCCCAGATTTCCCCCTCGTCATGTGGCAGATTCAAATTGCAAGTGCACCACGTGAATTTTGAAAGAAGACTTCATGTGGTGTCTGGTAGTTGAGGCACTTTCTGGGTCGATGATTCACCTTTTCGATGACGAAATGCAGTTCCTCTTCCGTAACTGCGAGAAAGTCAGTTCCTTTAGGGTAATAAAAGCGTAACAGGCCATTCGTATTCTCGTTAGTTCCGCGTTGCCACGCTGCATAGGGATCGGCAAAGTACACCTTTAATCCGGTTCTTGCTTCCATCTCTTTGAATTTAGAAAATTCTTTGCCGTTGTCTACGGTTAGCGTCTGGCGTATCAGCCGTGGCAGCCTCCGGAAAGCCGCGATAGTCTGGACATTCATGGTTGCCGCCTTCTTGTCCGGGAGCTTGGCAGCGATCAGATA
>DATDNF010000053.1:0-47468 GCA_036518435.1 Geobacteraceae bacterium | reverse complement strand
AGACCGACAAATGTGATAGACTTCTTCATGACCTGCCTCCTTGGTTTTGGCTCTGTGCCTTGGTGATTTCCGTCCCAGAGCATAACCCACGTTGCAAGGATGGCAGGTCTTATTTTTTCAACTGACAACCATTATGTCTATTTAGCCTATAATCCATTTGTATCTTACCATACAAAATATTGTACTTTTTTATACAATTACTTGTACATATTAATACAATATAGCCTAGAATTCAAGTGGTTGATTTGTGAGGCAATAACGAGGTGCGAGAACAATATCTCAAGCCGCTTGTCAAAGATTCACGACGGAACGCCTCGATGCGGTTGTGTCACCGGAAGTGTTCGCTTATTGAACGCGGCTACATCAGATCCGGTAAGTTCCTTATACATAACAGAATTCACCGATAATAACCATGAATTTAAGCTTTCATTAAGGGGAAATTCGATGAGTGACGGGGGAAAGAGAAGGGTCACGCCCCAGGAGCCCGGGGAAAGAGGATTGTTTATCCTAAACAAAGCGGTTACCGCAGAGTACGCAGAGAATCGCAGAGGGGAAACTAAGAGTTTAACTGCCGTTTATAGGTTCATTCACTCTTCAACCGGTACCCCACGCCCGGTTCGGTGATGATGTAGCGGGGCCGGGACGCGTCTTTCTCGATCTTCTGGCGGAGGTGGCTGATGTTGACCCGCAGGATATTTTGCTGCTCGGCATAGGCAGTCCCCCAGATCTGCTTGAGGATCTGGCCGTGGGTCAGGACCTTCCCGGCATGGGTCACCAGCAGGCGGAGCAGGTCGTATTCGGTCGGGGTCAGCTGGACCTCCTCCCCCGCCACCGAAACGCGCCGGCGCGGCAGGTCGACCTCCAGCTCGCCTATCCGGCAGACCGGCTCGGGGACCTCCCGCAGCGAGCGGCGGAGCGCGGCCCTGATCCGCGCCAGGAGCTCCCCGACGCCGAACGGCTTGGTCAGGTAATCGTCCGCCCCGGTGTCGAGCGCCTCCATCTTGTCCCCCTCGCGTTCCCGCACCGACAGGACGATGATCGGGACCTGCGACCATTCCCGTATCCGCCTGATCACCTCGACGCCGTCCATGTCGGGGAGCCCCAGGTCGAGGATGATGATGTCGGGTTTCGCCGCAGCAGCCGCTGCCAAGGCCGCATGGCCGTTTTCCGCCTGGTGCAGGGCGAATTCCCCCGTGTCGAGGGAGGTGTGGAGCAGGCGCAGGATCGCCGGCTCGTCGTCGACGATCAGGATGCGGGGGAGGTTGGTTCTCGTTTTTTCAGTCGGCATGATACTAACCCCTAAAGCAATGAGACTCGAATTAAATCTGAAAATCACGGCCTTGCACCCTCCCCCAGCCCCTCCCATCAAAGGGAGGGGGGCTTGAAACCCTCTCCCTTAGTGGGAGAGGGCTAGGGTGAGGGGGGACTATTTCACCGGCAGCGTGACCACCACCCGCAACCCCCCGCCGGCGCGGTTTTCCGCCCGAATCTCCCCGCCGTGCGCCTCGACGATCCCCTTGCAGATGGCGAGCCCGAGCCCGGTCCCGCCTGCCCCCTCGGGGACCGGTATCCGGTAGAACTTGTCGAAGACCCGCGTCAGGTCGTCCGCCGGAACACCGGGCCCGCGGTCGGCGACTTCCACCGCGACTCTGCCGCCGTCCTGCCGGGCGGTGATCTCGATGCCCTTGTCGGCGGGGGAATACTTGAGCGCATTGTCCAGCAGGTTCACCAGCACCTGGGTCATCAGCGCCAGGTCCATCCCAACCGGCGGCAGGTCGGGGGGGAGGCGCACGTCGATCTGCCGCGGACCGATTCTCTGCTCCAGGGCAGCCAGGGCGCAGCCGACCAGGTCCTGGACGTCGCAGGGGACCTCATTCAGCTTGAACGCCCCGGCCTCCAGGCGGGTCATGTCGAGGAGATTGCCGACGAACCGGTTCAGCCGTCCCGCCTCCTCCCTGGCAGTCAGGAGGAGGTCTTGCCGGGCCTTTTCCGCGAGCTGCGCCCCCTTCTCCCACAGGTTGTCCAGGGCCGCGGTGATCGACACCAGGGGGGTGCGCAGGTCGTGGGAGATGGAATTGAGGAGCGCCCGTTCCAGCGTATCCCGGGCCTGGAGGATCTGCGCCTGTTCGGCCTGCTTGACCAGTTGGACCCGTTCGATGGCCAGGGTTGCCTGGGTGACGAAGGCATTGAGCAGCCTGCGGGTCTCCGGGGAGGTATAGCCCGCCGCGTCCGCCAGCTTTATCCCCAGGACGCCGAGTACGTCTGTGGTGGTCTGCAACGGCAGGTAGAGGAACTCCGCCGAAGCGAGGGTTTCCGTCCCCCGGCCGGCCGGCTGACGGTTGCGAAAGGCCCAGTCGGCAACCGCCAGCTCTTTCGCATGCAGGCTCAAATTCTCGCTGGCGCCCCTCGCTTCCAGCCGGTCTCCCTCCGGCAGAAGGACCGCCAGCTGGGCTTCGAGACTTCCCTCGACGTTCTTTATGATGGCATTCAGGATACCCGTGACATCGGCGGCGGCCGCCAGGTCGCGGCTCAGGTAGTAGAGGCTGGCGGTCTGGACTTCCCGTACCCGGATGGCCTCGGCCCGTTCGCGGGACTGGGAAACGAGCGTGCTGATGACCACACCGACCGTAAAAAGGGCGGCAAAGGTAATGAAGTATTCGGTGTCGGCAACAGCGAACGTAAACCGGGGCGGGACGAAGAAGAAGTCGAAGGCGAGCACCCCCAGGAACGCGGTCATGATCGCCGGCTTGCGCCCCAGGCGGGTGGCCGCCAGGACCACGGCGAGCAGGTAGATCATGACCAGGTTGGTGGGGGAAAGAAACTGGAAGGCGAGCTCGGAGACGGCCGTGGCCGCGGTGACCAGGACCAGGCTTTTCCCGTACTCCGGCCAGGGAATCCCCTTTTTCGGCTGCGCGATGCCCGGTTCGGGCTTTTTCTCCGTCTCGCCGAGGCTCACGACATACACGTCGATCGGCCCGCTCAGCCGGATGATCTGGTCCACCAGCGGCGCCCGGAGGAACTCGCGCCAGCGCGGCTTGGAGGGCTTGCCGACGACGATCTTGGTGATATGGTGCTTGACCGCGTAGTCGACGAGGGCGCTTGCCACCGAGGTGGCCGTCATGGTCGCCACCTGGGCGCCGAGGGTTTCGGCCAGCCGGATGTCGCGCCAGACCCGCTCGCGGTTTTCCCGCAGGAGCCTGCCGCCGCCGGGAGTCTCGATGTAGACCGTGTGCCAGGGGGCCTTCAACTCGTCCGCCAGCCGCCGGGTGGTGCGGATCAGCTGTTCGCTGTACGGGCTGCCGCTGACGCACACCAGGAGCCGCTCCGTTACCGCCCACGGACCGGCTATGGAGCGCGTCTCCATGTAGGCGCGCATCTGGTCGTCCACGCGCTCGGCCGCCCGGCGCAGCGACAGCTCGCGCAGCGCCATCAGGTTCCCGGGCTTGAAGAACCTGTCCATCGCCACGGCCGCCTGCTTCGGGATGTACACCTTTCCCTCGGCCAGGCGCTGGAGAAGGTCTTCCGGGGGGATATCCACCAGCCGGATCTCCGCGGCCAGGTCGATGATGCTGTCCGGGACCGTCTCCCGCACCTTTACGCCGGTGATCTGGGCGACGGTGTCGTTCAAGCTCTCGAAATGCTGGATGTTGACCGTGGTGTAGACGTCGATCCCGGCCGCCAGGAGCTCTTCCACGTCCTGCCAGCGCTTCTCGTGGCGCGAGCCGGGGGCGTTGGTGTGGGCGAGTTCGTCCACCAGGGCGATCTGCGGCCGGCGGGCAAGGACCGCATCGATGTCCATCTCGTGCAGCGTCACCCCCATGTACTCGATCCCGAGCTTGGGGATGATCTCCAGCCCCGACAGGAGCGAATCGGTCTCGAACCGGCCGTGGGACTCCACATACGCCGCCACCACGTCCCGCTCGTCCAGCTTCCGCTGCCAGGCCGCCTCCAGCATGGCGTAGGTCTTCCCGACGCCGGCGGCGTAGCCGAGGAAGATCTTCAGCTTCCCCCGCCCGTCTTCCTTTTCTTCCGCCTGGGCCAGTTTGAGGAAGGCCTCGGGGGAGGGGCGTTTTTCGTCGGTGTTTGCCATGGTCGCCTTGTGTCATGCTGTAGGGGCGCTGCCTGCCGCGCCCCGATTGGGCGGAGCAAGCGCCGCCCCTACCTCATACCGTCCAGTGCCAGGTTCAGTTCGAGCACGTTCACCCGCGGCTCGCCGAGAAAGCCGAGCTGGCGCCCTTCGGTGTGGTCGGCGACGACTTTTGCCAGCTCATCCGCACTCATCCCGCGCGCCTTGGCGACCCTTGCAATCTGCACGCTGGCCGCCGCCGGCGAGATGTGGGGATCGAGGCCGCTGGCGGAGGACTGGACCAGGTCGGCCGGGACGCCGCCGGTGACACCCGTATCACGGAGCGCCTTCACCCGGTCGGCTACGGTCTTCAGGTAATCGGGGTTGGTCGGGCCGGAGTTGGAACCGCCGGAGCCCATCGGGTTGTAGCCGAAATCGGTGGCGGCGGAGGGACGGGGCCAGAAGTACTTCGGGTCGGAGAAGGGCTGGCCGATCAGGCTGGAGCCGATCTCGCGCCCTGTTTTGTCGGTGATGAAGCTCCCCTTCGCCTGCCGCGGGAAGGCGACCGAGGCGATGCCGGTGACCACGGCGGGGTAGATGCCGCCGCAGATGATAGTGAAGACGATGAAGAAGAGGATTGCCGGTTTTATTTCTTTCATGGTTGTTGTCTCCCATTGTAACCACCCCCGCCCTGACGGGCACCCCCTCCTAAATTAGGAGGGGGATGGGGGGTGGTATTTACACAAACATCGCCACAGCCATATCGATCGCCTTGATCCCCACGAACGGCGCAATCATCCCCCCCACCCCGTAGACGAGGAGATTATGGATCAGGAGCTTCTCGGCGGGCATCGGTTTAAACTTCGTCCCCTTGAGCGCCAGCGGCACCAGGAGCGGGATGATGATGGCGTTGAAGATGACCGCCGACAGGATCGCGCTTAAGGGGGTCGCCAGGTGCATGACGTTCAGCACGTTCAGCTGGGGATAGATGGAGAGCATCATCGCCGGGATGATGGCGAAGTACTTGGCCACGTCGTTGGAGATGCTGAAGGTGGTCAGGTTCCCCCGGGTCATCAGGATCTGTTTCCCCACCTCCACGATGTCCAGGAGCTTCGTCGGGTTCGAGTCCAGGTCGATGATGTTGGCCGCCTCCCGGGCCGGCTGGGTGCCGGTGTTCATCGCCACCGCCACGTCCGCCTGGGCGAGGGCCGGGGCGTCGTTGGTGCCGTCGCCGGTCATGGCGACCATGAAGCCCGCCTCCTGGTTCTCCTTGATGAGCCGCAGCTTTTCCTCCGGCTTCGCCTGGGCCAGGAAGTCGTCCACCTGGGCCTCGGCGGCGATGGCCGCGGCAGTCAGGGGGTTGTCGCCGGTGATCATCACGGTCTTGATCCCCATGCTCCGCAGCTGCTGGAACCGCTCCTGGATACCCGCCTTGATGATGTCCTTCAGGTTGATCACCCCGAAGATCTCGGCATCGCAGCTGACCACCAGGGGGGTTGCCCCTGCCCGGGCAATCCGGTCCACCACCTCCGAGAGGTTCTCCGGGATGGTCTTCGCGCCCAGGGCCTTGACGAAGGCGACCGTCGAGTCGGCGGCCCCCTTGCGGTACTGTCTCCCCCCCGTGTTCACCCCGGAAAGACGGGTGTCCGCGCTGAAGGCGATGCTTTCCGTGTCGGCAGGGAGTGCCTCCATCTTCATGCCGTATTTGGTCTTCGCCAGCGTCACGACACTGCGCCCCTCCGGGGTTTCGTCGGTGAGCGACGACATGAGGGCCGCCTCGGCCAGCTCCTGGTCCGTGTGCCCCCCCACCGGGACGAACTCCACCGCCTCCCGATTGCCGTGGGTGATGGTGCCGGTCTTGTCGAGCAGCAGCACGTTCACGTCGCCCGCCGCCTCGATGGCGCGCCCCGACAGGGCGATCACGTTCTTCTGGAAGAGCCGGTCCATCCCGGCGATGCCGATGGCGGGGAGAAGCGCGGCGATGGTGGTCGGCGCCAGACAGACGAACAGGGCGACCAGGACCGTCAGCGACACCGGCGTCCCCTGCCCGGCAGCCTTCACGCTGTAGATAGAGAGCGGGCTGATGTTGGCGCAGACCAGCAGGAAGACCAGGGTGAGGGCGATGAGGAGCACCTCCAGGGCGATCTCGTTGGGGGTCTTGCGCCGCTTGGCCCCCTCGATGAGGGAGATCATCCGGTCGAGGAAGGTCTCCCCCGGATTGGCGGTGATGCGCACGACGATGGCGTTGGCGATGACCGTGGTGCCGCCGGTGACAGCAGACCGGTCGCCGCCCGACTCGCGCACCACCGGGGCGGACTCGCCGGTGATGGCCGACTCGTTCACCAGGGCTGCGCCGGCGATGACGTCGCCGTCGCCGGCGATCAGCTCATTCGCCTCCACCAGGATGTAGTCGTCCTTGCGCAGCTCGGGGGCGGGCACCGTCTCGTAGGGGGCGCCGAACTCCGGCTTTTTCAGGCGCTTGGCCGTCACGTCGGTGCGGGTCTTGCGAAGCGATGCGGCGCGCGCCTTGCCGCGCCCCTCCGCCAGCGCCTCGGAGAAGTTGGCGAAGATGACCGTCAGCCAGAGCCATACGGAGACGAGGCCGGTGAACCATGCGGGCTCCTTGTTCGCGCCGGTGAGCGACATGACGAAGGTCACCAGGGTGATGGCACTCGCGATCTCCACCGCGAACATGACCGGGTTGCGCCAGAGGGTGCGGGGATCGAGCTTCTTGAAGGAATCGAGCAGCGCGGGCCGCATGATCCGCGGATCGAAGATGGATATGGGTTGCGGTGCGTGTTTGGACATGGTTGTCATTTCTCCTGTAGGGGCGCCGCTTGCCGCGCCCGCCTTTAAAATGTCAGATCGTCAGGGCGCAGCAAGCGGCGCCCCTACCGAATCATGGTCAACTGTTCGACGATCGGCCCGAGCGACAGGGCCGGGAAAAAGGTGAGCGCCCCGACGATCAGGATCACCAGCGTAAGCCAGAGGGCAAACGGCACCTTGTCGGTCGGGAGCGTCCCGAGGCTCGCGGGAACGTACTTCTTCTCCGCCAGCGACCCGGCCATGGCGAGCGACGCCACGATCGGGGCAAAGCGGCCGAAGAACATGCAGACCGCGCCGATGGTATTGTAGAAGACGGTGTTGCCGTTCAGCCCCGCAAAGGCGCTCCCGTTGTTGTTGGACATGGAGGCGAAGGCGTAGAACACCTCCGAGAGGCCGTGGGCGCCCGGGTTCGCCATGGAGGCGACCGCGGACGGCACCACCATCGCTATACCGAAAAAGATGAGGATCAGGATGCCGGAGGTGAGGACCGTGATCATCGACATCCACATCTCGGTTACCTCGATCTTCTTCCCCAGGAACTCGGGCGTTCGCCCGATCATCAGCCCGGCAATGAAGACCGCGATCACCACGAAGGCGAGCATGGTGTAGAGTCCCGTGCCGACCCCCCCGAAGACCACCTCGGAGAGGAGGATCAAGGAGAGCGGCATCATCCCGCCGAGCGGGGTCAGGGAGTCGTGCATGGTGTTGACCGCGCCGCAGGAGGTGCCGGTGGTGGCGACGGTAAAGAGGGAACTGCCGGCCAGGCCGAAGCGGGTATCCTTCCCCTCCATGTTGATGCCGTGCACGCCGAGCTTTGCCACCAGCGGATTACCGCTCGATTCGGCCCAGTAGAGAACGCCCATCGCGAAGATAAGGATGGCGAGCATGACCGCCAGCAGCGCCCACCCCTGCCGGGGGTTCCCCGCCATCCGGCCGAAGGTGTAGGTGAGCCCGCCGGAGATGAGGAGGATCAGGAAGATCTCCACCATGTTGGAGAGCGGGGTCGGGTTCTCGTAGGGGTGGGCCGAGTTGGCGTTGAAGAAGCCGCCGCCGTTGGTCCCGATCTCCTTGATCGCCTCCTGCGAGGCGACCGGCCCCATGGGGATGGTGACTTCCTTCGCCGTCACGCTCTCGGTGACCGGGTTCCCCTTGGCGTCCTTGAGCGGGTTCCCCTTGGCGTCCAGCCGCGGCTTGTCGTAGGTCGTCGGCTGCACCAGCAACACCTTCTTGTAGTCGCTGAAGTTCTGGATCACCCCCTGGGAAACCAGGAATACGGCGAAAACCAGCGACAACGGCAGCAGGATGTAGAGGATGCTTCTCGTCAGGTCCACCCAGAAATTGCCGATGGCGGAGCTCTTTCTCCGCACGAAGCCGCGGACCAGGGCGATGGCAACCGTCATCCCGGTGGCGGCGGAGACGAAGTTGTGCACCGCAAGACCGAACATCTGGGTGAAGTAGCTGGCGGCCTGCTCGCCGCTGTAGTTCTGCCAGTTGGTGTTGGTCATGAAGCTGATGGCGGTGTTGAGCGCCAGGTGCCAGGAGAACCCCGGGAAATTCTGCCGGTTGAGCGGCAGCACCCCCTGGAGCATCAGCATGGCGAAGAGCGCCACGCCGGAGAGCAGGTTGAAGAGGATGAGGCCGATGGCGTATTGCCTCCACCCCATCTCCTCGTCCCTGTTCACCCCGCAGACCCGGTAGAGAAGGTTTTCGCAAGGGGCGAGGACGGAGGAAAGGCAAGTCCGCTCCCCCTGATAGACCTTGGCCATGAAGGTGCCGAACGGCTTGATCATGGCCAGCAGGATGGCAAAGAAGAGGATTGTTTCTGCCCATTCATACAGGTTCATAGTTTTTCATCTCCGGTTGATAGAGTGGCGACCTCACTTAACGAAGTCTACCTTAGTTTCAGCATGCTTCAACAAAGGGTAGAATGAAGTGTGCTGACTATCACCTTAGCTCTTTGCACCTTAATAAGGTGTTAAAAGAAATGCCAAACACGTTAAGAAAGTATTAAAACCTCCCGGGTGCTCTAGAACGTTGCCGCAAAAACCTTAAGGGCCGCGCCGCATGATCATCAGGATCAGTTGGACCAGGCCGATAACGATGGTCGTCAGGGCCAGGCCGATCAGGAGTATGTTCTTCCAGTGCCGCTTCCACGGGGAGGGCGCCTGCAACCGGTGGCAGCGCCCGGTCAGCTGCACCTCGCCCGGACGGTCCAGGTCCTCTTTCATGGCGACGGCAGTCGGGTACCTTTTCCCGGGGTCCCGTTCCATGGCGTGGAGGACGATCTCCTCGACCTGTTCCGACAGTTCGAGGTTCTGTTTGCGCGGGGCCACCGGGTCGCCGGTTACCCGGGCGTTCATGCCCACGAACACGTCCTCGTTCCCGCTCGCGAAGGGGATCGCCCCGGTAACCATCTCGTACAGCATGGCGCCCAGGCTGTAGATGTCGGTCCGTTCGTCGCCCCGCTTCCCCATGACCTGTTCGGGGGCCATGTATTCGGGGGTCCCCATCGCCGGCGTGAAGCCGACGAAGGTGAAGCGTCTTCCCGTCGCCTTGGCGATGCCGAAGTCCAGTATCCGTATGGTGTCGTCGGAGAGAATCATGATGTTCTGCGGCTTGAGGTCGCGGTGGACGACGCCGTGCGCGTGCATGTGCGCCAGGGCCTCGCAGATACGGCTGGCGAGCCTGACCGCGTCCTTTTCGGGGAGGGGACGGACGTCTTTCAGCAGGTGCGCCAGCGTGCAGCCGTGCAGATACTCCGTCACGATGTAGGGGCGGCTGCGGTGCTCGACCGGGACGAATTTCAGGATGTACGGGTGATCGAGCAGCAGCCCGATCTTCTCCTCGCGGGCGAAACGCGTATAGAAACGGAGGTCGCACTCGTACTGCATGAACGGCACCTTGATCGCCACGTCCTGTCCGGTGAGCAGGTCGGTCGCCTTGAAGATGGTCGCCATGCCGCTGCGGCTGATGGTCTCGGTGATGAAAAACCGGTCATCGAGGGTCTGCCCCGGCTGGAGATCGTGCCCGGTAGGTGCCATGATGACGGCGACCTAGAACGTGGGCCGAAACGTGTGGCGCTTCGGCTGCGGGTCCGCCTGCTCAGACGGATCACCGGCACCTCCGGCCGCCTCTGCGATAACCGGTCTGATCTCCCATCGATTTTCCTCTGCCCTGAAGACAGGCACCTCTCCGCCCTTGAAGGGAGGCGGTGCGATGGCCGTGGCACCGGAAGGCATCACGCATTCGCCCCGCCCCATCGGCGCCTCGTCGGCAAAATCTTCCCCCAGATAGGCGCCCGTTTCCGGGTTGAACAAATAGATCTTCATGTGAAATCCTCCTGGCCGGTTTCGAGGTCGTTGCTCTGATTATCACGTTAAACCTTTCGACCTAAAGAAGGTGTTAAGATGGGTGCAGGAAGCGTAAAGAAAGCATTAAGATTATGAAAAAAGTTGTCCTTTCGAACGCAAAAAGGCCGCATCCCTCCCGGGACACGGCCTTTTACGCCAGAAACTGTCGGAGCGCCTTCAGGCGCGATTACGCAGGGCAATCGGGGCCAAAGGCCGCTCCTCATATGTCATGGGTATCATCTCCCCACCGGATCTGCCTACATCTCCACCCGTGTCACCACCCCCTGCAACTTGCTGGCAGGCAATTTGTTGAACTGGACGAAGTTGGGGGTGAGCTTCTTGATCACGGAGAAGACCCGCCAGACCGGGTTGGTGGTGTCGATGTCCTCGATGCCGTAGAAGATGACCTTCCCCAGGATGTCGTGCTTCTTCAGGATTCTTTCGATGTCGAGCACCTCCATGTAGCCCGCCCTGATCTCGAAGGCGTCCAGCCCCGGCCCGATCTCCTCCCGCAGGTGGGACTTGACCCCGAACGGCTCGTCGTTCCTGATGATGGAGATGAAGATGTTCCGCTCGTAGACGATGTTGCTCCTGATGATGCAGTGCACCACGTAGGGGGGGATGACGTTCCACTCCCGGGTGAAGAAGAGGCCGGTGCCGGGAATCTGTCTCCCCTTGCCGTAGATCTGCTCGTAGGAGAGGAGGAAGGTGTCCATGTCGAGCGGCTTGAGCGCCCCGTAGAGGGCACGCTGCCCCCTGGTCCAGACGAGGATGGTGGCAAAGGGAACGGATGCGAGGATGAGGGACCAGTAGCCGCCGTGGGGGAGCTTGTTCAGGTTGGAGACGAGGAAGACCGCGTCCACCAGTGTGACGAAGACGGCGATCGGCACCTTCCACTTCTTGGTGGTGCGGGCAAAGATCATGGCCATCATGATGCCGGTGATGGTCATGGTGCCGGTGACCGCCAGGCCGTAGGCCGCGGCCAGGTTTTCCGATTTCCGGAAGACCAGCATGATGAAGATGACGAGGAGGAGGAGGAACCAGTTGACCGAGCCGATGTATATCTGGGATTTCATGTGGCTGGAGGTGTAGTCCACCTTCATGAGCGGCATGATGCGGGTGGTGATCCCCTGGTAGACGATGGAGAAGACGCCGCTGATCAACGCCTGGGAGGCGATGACGGTGGCGATGACGGTCAGGATGAGGAACGGTATGTAGAGGAGGGGTGCCTCACCCTGCACCATGCCGAACAGGAGGTTCTTCTCCGTGCCGTGGTGCAGCACGTACGCCCCCTGCCCCAGGTAGTTGATCACCAGGGCGACGAACACGAAGTACCAGGCCCGGATGATCGGCCGCCGCCCCAGGTGCCCCATGTCGGCGTAGAGCGCCTCGCCGCCGGTGGCGCAGAGGATCACCTCCGAGAGGACGAAGAAGGCGGACATGCCGTTATCCATGAAGAAGCGGACCGCATAGTGGGGGCTCACCGCCTGCAGCACGCGGGGAGCGGTGGCGATGGAGGCGAGCCCCGAGACCGTGAGGGCGACGAACCAGAGGACCATCAACGGACCGAAGGCGCCGGCCACCCGGTCGGTCCCCAGGAACTGGAAGATGAACAGGCCGACCGCGATCAGCGCGGCGGCGAAGATCAGGGTCCCCTGCCCGAGCCCTTCCAGGCCGGGGATGAGCACCATCCCCTCCACGGCGGAGAGGATACTGATGGCCGGGGTGATCACGCCGTCGCCCAGGAGGAGCGACACCCCGAGGAAGGAGAGGAAGCCGACGAAGGCGACGCCGCGCCCCTGTTTCAGGAGCCGCACCAGGATCTCCTTCAGGACGATGGTCCCCCCCTCCCCCTTGCGCCCGAGGCTCATGGCGAGCCAGGCGTACTCCACGGAGACGAGGATGATCAGGGTCCAGACCACCAGCGACAGGATGCCGAAGACGTTGGCCTCGGTAGGCTTGGTCAGGGCGAAGATGACCGTCAGGGTATAGATGGGGCTCGTGCCGATGTCGCCAAAGACCAGCCCCATGGACTTCACGATCCCCCCCCAGAAGGAAGACGAGCCGTGCTGCGTATGCTGTGTCATGCAAGTGCCTCTCTGCGCTTTATCCCTGCAAGCAAAAAAACCGCCGGTACGAAGCCGGCGGTTTTAAGACGCTGTCGTTGCCCTTCCATATGCCTACGGGGTTAGCTGACGGGCTCGGGCTTGAAAGTACCCTATCCCGGCACCTCTCGACGCAGAGATGTACCGGAAATTCGCCCCATTCTACATGGGTCCCCCGCACCCGTTCCGTGCAGAACGGGTCTCGGCTGCTATTGGTTTTGTTGCTGGAGTATACGTTTTCGGCGATTTATGTCAAGAGAATTTAACTCTGGCCGCCGCAGCTTCCGCTGCAGCAGCAGGATAGCCCGCGGGCCTTCTGCAACGCCTCTCTCCCCTCCCTGAACGAGAACCAGCCGATGAGGAGCGCGCCGACCGCGTCGAGGCTGGCAATGCCTGTCAGTTCGTACCCTGCGCTGGCGGCGAGAAGGACCAGGGAGAGGTAGAGGCAGGCCCGGGAGCAGGCGGCGTCGGCGAGGATCGCCTGCGAGTCGAGGATGGTGCCGACCCTGGTCTTGGCGCGGATCAGCCCCCACATGCAGGCGATGGAGACGAGCGACACGATCACCCCCCAGAGGGTCGATGTAGGCCGGTGCCGCTCGTAGAGCGACACCGCCGCCGAGAGGACAAGCCCCGCCGTGAGCGCATAGAAGGCCCAGCCGGTGATCCTGAGCGCCCGCCGCTCGAACTCGTCCCGGCTCGCCCCGCCGTTTGCCCGTATCCGGCGGACCATGTGCCAGATGCCGATCCCGGAGATCACCTCCACGAACGAATCGACCCCGAAGCCGAAGAGCGACAGGGTCTCGTCGGCGGCGCCGAACCAGACCGAGACCGCCCCCTCGACGAGGTTGTAGCCGATGGTGATCAGGGCGAGGAGGTTGGCCGTGGCATACAGTTTTTCCCTTGATTGATCGTTCATGTTATTTTACTTCCTCGTACCAGAGCGATGCCGCGATCCCGTAGATGAAGTTCAGGAGAATCACCAGCACCGGGGTCAGCGCCCCGAAACCGAGCCCGAGCATCCCCTTACCCATTTTCGGGAAGACCATGAACAGCATCATGGCCGATGGCACGAGGCTGAAAACGCATCCCCGCAGGATGCCCCTTTTTTTCAGGATAGGGAGCAGCAAAAGCAGCATCCACAAGCCGCCCCAGACGAGCCGGGGGTAAAGCCATGCCGGGGTGAATGCCGGCCTCAGGCCGATTCCCAGCCTGGCCGTCACCCCCGCCTGGCCGAGAATCCAGATGTTGAAACTGTCCAGCAGGGCGCCGAGCGCGCCGCCGGTGAAAGCCCCGCTAATCTTTCGCATCATGGCAACTGGTTATCCTCCTTGATCATAATATGTTTCAACCCTTCGCCGAACAGGTTGCTGACGTGCGTGTCGTCCAGGCTGCCGTTGTTTCTCTCGCCGGTGATCCTGCCGTCCCGCACCTCGAAGATTCGGTCGAATCCCTCCACCATCCGGTGGTCATGGGTCACGACCAGGATGGCCGAGTTGTTTTCCACCGCCAGTTTTTTCAACAAGGCCATGACGTTTTTCCCGTTCTCGGTGTCGAGGGCCGCCGTCGGTTCATCCGCCAGGATCACTTTCGGCTTGTTGGCCAAAGCCCGTGCAATGGCCACTCGCTGCGCCTCGCCGCCCGAAAGGGCTGAAGGGTAGTTGAGCAGCCGGTGGCCGAGATTGAGGGATGCAAGGAGTTCCGTCGCCCGGCTTTTGGCTTCGGTTCTCGTCAGATGGTTGATTTCCAGGGCAACCATGACGTTTTCCTGGGCGGTGAGGAACGGGATCAGGTTGTGGGCCTGGAAGATGAAGCCGAGCTTTTCCCGGCGTATCCGCTTGAGATCCAGCCCCGGCAACCACCTCCCGTCGGCGACAACGGCGCCGTCGACGACCACTTTGCCGCGGGTCGGCTCATTGATCAAGCCGATGGAGGTCAAGAGCGTGGTTTTCCCCGAGCCCGACGGGCCGAGGATGGCGACCAGCTCTCCCGGCTTGACCTGGAACGTGGCGTCAGAGATGGCCGTAACCGCCGTTTCGCCCCGGCCGTATATCTTTGTCAGTCTTTCAACTTCTATCGCATACATGTTCATCCGCCCAGGGCCTCCGCCGGCTCGACCTTCAGCGCCTTGCGTATCCCTACGAAACTCGCAATGGTGCATATCGCCACCACGATGACAAAGAGCGCCCGCAGGTCGGAGAATTCCAGAACGATACGGCGGGGAAAATGTTCATAGGTCATGAGGATCAACACGTAACCGATGCCGTAAGCGATGACTCCCATCAGCAGCGACTGCTGGAGGATCATCCCGACGATCACCCGGTTCTGCGAACCGATCAGCTTAAGGGTGGCAATGGTCCTGATCTTGTCGATGGTCGTGGTGTAGATGATGAGGGAGATGATGACCGCCGAGATCACCAGCAGGATGATGCGGAAGAGCCCCAACTGCATCCTGGCCTTTTCGATCATCCCCTTGGTGAGGATCTTCGTCTGTTCTTCCACGGATATCGGCCGGAAGTGGTTCCAGCGCCTGATCCGTTCCTGCACCTCATGGAGGTCTGCCCCCGGCGCCAGCCGTGCCACGACGGCGTTCACCGTATGGGTCGATTCCGTAATGCCGGCGATGTTCTGTTGCAGATACTTTGCCTGGGCCGGAGAAAGGGATTGGGTGACGGCCAGATTCGCCCCGATCCGCCACCGGTCGTTTCTGATGGCGTCGTTGTCCTTCTTGAACTGTATATCCTGGGCATCGGCGAGACTCACATATGCCGCCGGGTCACCGGCAGATGAAACCACTTTTCCCGTGATTCCCACCACAGTGTAGTCGTGGAGCCCCAGGTGAATCTTCTCGCCGATCTCCAACTTCGTTGCCTTGGCAACCACCATTTCGTAGTGTTTCTGCAGGATGTTCCGTCCGGCAATAATGCCCGGCGGACCGCCGAAACCGTTCAGGTCGTAGCCGATAAGGAAGAAGCGGAACGGCTTCCCCTGCCGCTCGATCTGGATGGTCTGGAACGAAAGCGGGGATGCCTCCGCCACACCGGGCACCGCGCTTATGCGGTATTTGATGTCTTCGGGAATGCGCGAATTCTCGGCAAAAGGGCCGTTCGTATCCTGCTGCACCACCCAGATATCCGCCTTGGTGAAGTTGAGCACCGCCAGGGCATCGGCAAAAAGCCCCCGGTAGATCCCCCCCATGCTCATGACGACGCCGAGCAGCAGCCCCAAGCCGATGGAGGTCAGGATGAAGCGCCCCCGGTGATAGCGTATGTCCCGTATGGCGAGATTCATTGCGCGATCCGAACCTTCATGTCGTCCCTGAATTTTGCCGCCTCCGGCGCAGGAGCCAGAGCGACCCGCTCATTGCCGTCAAGACCGGCGACGATTTCCGTGAGGTTGCGTCGGTCCTCGATGCCAACGGTCACCGGCTTGAACGCGAGCCTCCCGTTCGCCACGACCCAGACCCCGCGCTTTTTCTCCCTGGTGACTATGGCGGCAGAGGGGAGCGCCGAAGCTTCCTTTTTCGTTCCGGTGGCGATGTAGACGTCGGACTGCTCTCCCAGACGGAAGTTATCGAGCGGCGGGGTAAAAGCCACGTCCACTTCCAGTTCCTCGGTGACCCGGTCGCTCTCGCGGCCAAGACGGGCCACCTGGCCGGGGTACTGCTCGTTGGGCGAGGAACGAAGGGTGATGACGGCCTGCTTGCCTGCCGCCACCCCTTTGAGCTGCGATTCGTCCACATTGGCCTTGACCCAGACGGTCCGGGGATCGGCCAGGGTGAAGATCGACATCCCCGGCGTCACCGTGGCACCCTTTTCCAGGTCCCGCGTGATGATGATCCCATCCTGGGGAGCGTAGATGAGCGTTTCGGCCACCTTGCTCCGGGCAAAACCGAGACCGGCGCGGCCGGCCCGTTGTTCCATCCGCGCCGCATCTGCCGCTGCCTGGCACCGGGCGACCTCTTCCCTGGCAACCTGACAGGCGGTGTCATACTGTTCGGCCTCCAGCCTGGAGACCAGATTCTTCCCGGCCAGGGTCTTGAACCGTTGGGCATTCTTTTCGGCCAGGGCGAGGTTCGCCTTAGCCTTCTGGAGATTGGCCTGTTCAACGATCAGGCCGGCCGCGGACCTTTTCAGGCCCGCTTCGGACTGCTGTTCCTGCTGGACGAAGTCGTCGTTTTCCAGCCTGGCGAGGAGCTGCCCCCGCTTCACCCGGTCACCCTGGTCGGCGTACAGTTCCACGATCCGGCCGGTGATCTTGCTGGATATCCCGACCACCACCTTGGCCTCCACCGTGCCGTTGCCGTAGACCTGGGCGGTCAGGTCGCTCTTCTCAACGGCCACGACCTTGACCAGCGGCGGGGCAAAGACCATCGTCTTGAGAGCTATGCCGACGGCTGCCAGAACTGCAAGCCAGACCAGATACGATTTCTTTCTTGCGACGGTTTTCAGCAGTTCCATGCGTCACTCCTTCACGGCTACGTGCTCACTCTTTCCCGACGGCCCTGTCAAGCAGCGCCAGGGCGGTGTAATAGTCATACTGAGCCTGGATGCGGGCCGTCTGCGCATCGAGGGCCAGGGACTCCGCGTCGGTCACCTCGATGATGCTGCCGACCCCTTCATGATAACGTTCTTCCGCCAGTACCCTGTTCTCTTCGGCGGCCGCGGCTTCCTTCGCGGTCGAGACCATGCGCGCGGAGGACTCCCTTACCCCGAGCCAGGCAGATTCGACCTCTTTGACGATCTGCAGGTTGAGATTGTTCTGTCTGGCCTCGATGGCGCCTATACTGGCGCGGGCTTCCCGTACCTGCTCAATCGAGGAGAAGCCGGAAAAAAGCGGCATGGTCAGGTCCAGCCCCACTCCCCAGACGTTGCCGGTGGGTGGGAAATCCCGCTCGGCATAGCCGATGCTGGCCGTACCGGAAAGAATCGGCAGATAGCTGCTCTTGGCGGATTTCAGGTTGGCGTTCGCAGCCACTTTCAGGGCTGCCGCTTGTTGCAGCTCGGGTCGGTTGTTGACGGCGTCCAGTTGCGACTGGCTTCGTTCCGGCAAAGGGAGCGAAACGGCAGATGGTTCAGCCAGGGTTCGTTCTCCCAGGGATGCTATCCCCATGGCGTTGGCAAGCTCGACCCGCGCGATTTCCCGGTTGTTCTCCGCCCGGATAAGCGCCGTCCTGGCGGCAAACAGGTTCGCTTCGGCCCTGGCTACGTCCACCTTCGCCCTGATCCCCTGATTGAAGAACTCCTTCGCCTGTTGGTAAACCTCTTCCCGTGCTCTTACGGTTTCCCTGGTCGCGACAACCTGCTTTTCAGACGCCAGCAGCAGATAGAACCCGCTTTTTACCCGCAACGCCAGATCCTGCCGGGTTATGGCAATGGTTTTGACGGCGGCTTCGCGATTGCCGCGGGCCGCATCGACAGCGCCGGCGGTGCGGCCGAAATCGTAGATGGTTTGCTTCAGGTAGAGGGCGTCGGTGTTGACTTCCGTGGTTCTGATACTCTCCAGCGGAGTGAGAAAGGAACGCCCCTTGCTCCAGTCGGCGGCGATGCTGATCTGGGGGTAGTAGTTCGCCAGCGCTTGGCCTGTCCTCGCCTCGGCACCGTTCAGATTTTCTTTTGCCTCGATTACCAGCGGGTGGCTTTTCAACGCCGTTGCCAGCGCCTCTTCGAGATTAAGCGGCTCTGCGGCGTATGACGTGGCTGCCGAAAGGCTTGCGGTCAAAAGCAGCGCCTTCATGGCTGCGGCAATGAGCCGATTTTGCCTTGTACGGGATTGCTTTCGACAAGCTACCGATTTTGCATTACCGATGGACATCCGGGCTGGCTTCCTTTCGACTTGGTATTTTATAAGAATTGTTTTATATAAATCAATGCATAAATAACTGCCGGAAAAAAGCGGCTGGCGTATTTCAACCGCTCTCCCTAACCTGTCCCTTCCCGGGAAAACCCTTCTTCCCCCGCAACGTGCGCCATTCAGGGAGAGCAGCCTTCGCAACTCTTACGGAGTTTCGACCTCCGCAACTCTGCACTGCATCTGGTCTTTGAAGTACCTCCTCTGTATCCGGAAGGCCACGTTCACCAGGCCGATCAGCGCCGGCACCTCCACCAGCGGCCCGATCACCGCGGCGAACGCCTGCCCCGAATTGAGGCCGAACACCGATACCGCCACGGCAATGGCCAGCTCGAAGTTGTTGCTGGCGGCGGTGAAGGAGAGGGTGGCGCTCTTCTGGTAATCGGCCCCCGCCTTCTTCGCCATGAAGAATGAGGCGAGGAACATCACCACGAAGTAGACGAGGAGCGGTATCGCCACCCTGATCACGTCCAGCGGCAGGCGGACGATGTACTCCCCCTTCAGGGCGAACATCACCAGGATGGTAAAGAGGAGCGAGACGAGGGTGATGGGGGAGATCCGCGGGATGAAGCGGGTCTCGTACCACTCCCGCCCCTTGAGCCTGAGGAGGGTGAAGCGGCTCCCGACGCCGGCGAGGAACGGGATGCCGAGATAAATGAAGACGCTCCGGGCGATCTCCCCCATGGTGATGTTCACTACAGCCCCCTTCAGCCCCAGCCAGCCGGGGAGAATAGTGATGAAGATCCAGCAGTAGAGGGAGAAGAACAGGACCTGGAACAGGGAGTTGAAAGCGACCAGCCCCGCCGCGTACTCCCGGTCGCCGCAGGCGAGGTCGTTCCAGACGATCACCATGGCGATGCAGCGGGCAAGGCCGATCATGATCAGGCCGATCATGTATGCCGGGTAATGGCGGAGGAAGAGGACGGCCAGGCAGAACATGAAGATCGGCCCGACCAGCCAGTTCTGGACCAGGGAGAGGAGGAGGACCCGCCGGTTGCGGAAGACCTCCCCCAGTCCCTCGTACTTCACCTTTGCCAGGGGTGGGTACATCATGAGAATCAGGCCGGCGGCGATCGGGATGTTGGTGGTCCCCGACTGGAAGCGGTTGATGAACGCCTCGACGCCGGGGAAGAGGTAGCCGCCGCCGACCCCGAGGGCCATGGCGGCGAAGATCCAGAGGGTAAGGAAGCGGTCGAGGAACGAAAGTTTTTTCGAGATGCCGGCGGTCATGGATGCCTCTTGAAAAATTTAATTATTGCAGGGGCGGACGGCGTCCGCCCCTTGGGCTCATGCCATGCGCCCCTGCACGCCGGAGAAAAACGCCAGCAGCCTCTCCCTGATCTCGTCCCGCACCCGGCGGAACTCCGCCATCTGGGAGCGGCAGGAATTGGCGGTGCAAAGAAAGAGTACCCGTTTTTTCATGTCTTCATATTCCCTTCATCCGGATTTGCGGATTTATAGAAGGCAAAAACTTCAGGCGCACGTGCTCCCCTTGCCGAGGCTTTTGAACCGTTCCATGTCCCTCTTTCCGGCTTCCGTGGCGGGGAGGAACGTGTCCAGCACCGGGAGCAGGAACTGGTGGATCGGGCCGGGATTCCTGGCGATGGAGTAGTGGATCCAGACCCCTTCCCGGCGGTCCTTCAGCCACCCCGCGTTCTTCAGGTGGAAGAGATGGCGGGAGACGGTCGATTGGGGGAGCTGCAGGACCGCCGTCAGGTCGCAGACGCAGAGTTCGCCCTGCTCCAGGAGGAGGGCCATGATGCGGAGGCGGGTCGGGTCTTCGAGGGACTGGAACAGCGCGGCGATAGCATCCATGGGGGCAATATATCCATTTTTACGGATGAAGTAAAGAACAGATTCAACCTGCGGCAGCGAAAGGAAGGAGGGCAGAGGGGTTGACCGCCGGGAGAACCCTGCTAGGCTTTTACATACGGTTACGCACAGCACAGCACGTATTATCTTGCCGATTTTTCCCAATCTTCGAGAATCCGTAACATGCCTGTAACATTCGCCTGCTACCTTAAATCCGTGCACAGCGTGCAAACCAAACAGGCAACAAGGAGGACGCGATGTTCGGCAAAATACAGAAAAGCATTCTGGCCCTGGCCCTGGTGACCGGTTTCGCCTCGGCGGGCGCCGCCTCGGCCGAAACCCTCATCAACGGCGCCGGCGCCACCTTCCCCTACCCGATCTATTCCAAATGGTTCAGCGAGTACGCCAAGGTCGATCCCTCGGTGAAGTTCAACTACCAGTCGATCGGCAGCGGCGGCGGCATCAAGCAGATCACCGAGCAGACCGTCGACTTCGGCGCCTCCGACAAGCCGCTCTCCGACCAGGAACTGGGCGCAGCAGCAGCCGCAGGCGGCAAGCTCCTCCACATCCCGACCGTCATGGGCGCGGTAGTGGTCACCTACAACATCCCCGGCGTGGGCAAGGGGCTGAAGCTTACCGCCGACGGCCTGACCGACATCTACCTCGGCAAGATCAAGACGTGGAACGACCCGCGGCTCGTGAAAGACAACCCGCAGCTGAAAAGCGTGAACAAGCCGATCATCGTCGTGCACCGCTCCGACGGGAGCGGCACCACGGCCATCTTCACCAGCTACCTCTGCAGCGTAAGCCTGGAGTGGACCCGGAAAGTCGGCACCGGCACCTCGGTCAAATGGCCGGCAGGCCTTGGCGGCAAGGGGAACGAGGGGGTGGCCGGGCAGATCAAGACCACCGGCTACACCATCGGCTACGTGGAACTCGCCTACGCCTTCGAGAACAAGCTGCCGGTTGCCTTCCTGAAAAACAAGTCCGGCACGTTCGTCGAGCCGACCATCGCCTCCACCTCCGCTGCCGCTGCCGGCGCCGCCAAACAGATGCCGGCCGACTACCGGATCTCCCTGGTGAACCAGCCGGGCAAGAACGCCTACCCGATCGCCGGCTTCACCTACCTCCTGGTCTATGAGCACCAGAAAGACGCGACCAAAGGGAAGAAGCTGGTCGAATTCCTCAACTGGGAACTGAAGAAGGGGCAGAAGATGGCCGCCGCTCTCCTCTATGCCCCGCTTCCGGCGAACGTGGCGCGGATGGTGGAAAAGACCGTCAAGACCATCAAATACTGATCGCACCGGCCGTAACAGCCCGGACAGGCATCCCCTTTTCGCCCCTTGCCTGCCCGGGCGTTTTTCCGGGCGGAGAATTTTTACAGACAGGTTAAGAACATGTGTCAGGCGGTCGACGAAAACTGCAAGGACGCCCGACCGACAGGCGATTGCGGAGGATCCGTGCCCACGGAAGCAGAAACCCACAGCTGGAAAATGGAAAAGGGGGTGAGCGGCGACTTCATCTTCAAGGGGGTGACCGTGCTGTTCGCCTTCAGCATCCTCGCCATCCTCCTTCTGATGGTGGTCGAGATGGCCCGCGAAAGCCTTCCCGCCATCGGCACGTTCGGCTGGCGATTCGTCATCGGCCGGGACTGGGATGCGGTCCAGGGAAATTTCGGCGCCCTCTCCTACATCTGGGGTTCGGTGGTTTCCTCCATCCTGGCGCTGCTCCTCGCCACCCCTCTCTCGGTGGGCACCGCCATCTTCATCACCGAGATAGCGCCGAAAAAAGCGGGGGGCCTGATCGCCTCCCTGGTGGAGCTCCTCGCCGCCATCCCGAGCGTCATCTACGGCCTCTGGGGGGTGCTGGTCATGGCCCCCTGGCTGCAAAAAACCGTCGAGCCGTTTCTCAACGACCGCCTCGGCTTCATCCCCATTTTCCAGGGGGCTCCCTACGGGGTGAGCATGCTCGCCGCGGTCTTCATCCTGATGATCATGGTGGTGCCGATCATCACGTCCATCACCAAGGAGGTCCTCCTGACCGTGCCGCAGAGTCAGAAGGAGGCGGCCATCGCCCTCGGGGCGACCCGCTGGGAGATGCTCCGGATGGCGGTCCTCCCCTACGGCAAGTCTGGGATACTCGGGGCGGTCATCCTCGGCCTGGGGCGCGCCGTGGGTGAGACCATGGCAGTCACCATGGTGATCGGCAACACCCCGCAGATATCCCTGTCGCTCCTCGCCCCCGCCTACACCATGCCGAGCGTCATTGCCAACGAGTTTGCCGAAGCCACCTCAAAGCTCCACACCTCCGCCCTGATGGAGATCGGCCTGATCCTGCTGGCAGTAACGCTGATCATCAACGGGCTCGCGCAGCTCCTCCTCTGGAGCGTCACCCGCGGGCAGCAGAGGGGGGGACGGCCATGACGCATCTCGCCTGGCGGAAAGCGAAGAATGCGGGGATGATCCTGCTGATGGCGTCCGCTGCCCTGGCCGTGCTCGTCCCGCTGGCCCTCATCTTCGTCCATATCGTCAGGATGGGGGGGAGCGCCGTCAACCTCGACTTCTTCACCCGCATTCCGTCCCCTCCCGGCGAAGCAGGAGGCGGGATGGCCAACGGCATGGCAGGCTCCGCCATCCTGATCGGCCTCGCGTCGTTTCTCGGCATCCCGGTCGGCATCTTCGGCGCCGTGTATCTCTCCGAATACGGCGGGAACAGGATCTCCGCCATCATCCGTTTCAGCGCCGATGTCCTCGCCGGGGTCCCCTCCATCATCACCGGGATGGTGGCCTACGCCCTGCTGGTGGTCCCGATGAAGGGGTTCTCCGCCCTGGCAGGGGCGCTGGCCCTGGCGCTGATCATGATCCCCATCGTGCTCCGCACCACCGAAGAGCAGTTGAAGCTGGTCCCCACATCGCTGCGGGAGGCGTCCCTCGCCCTGGGAGTGCCGCTCTGGCGCACCACCCTCAAGGTCACCCTGCGGAGCGCCCTGACGGGGGTGCTGACCGGCATCCTGCTCGCCATCGCCCGGATCGCCGGGGAGACCGCACCGCTTCTCTTCACCGCCCTGGGGAACCAGTTCTGGGGGTGGAAGCTGACCCAACCGATCGCCGCCATGCCGCTCCAGATCTTCAACTTCGCCATTTCACCCTACGAGGACTGGCACCGTCTCGCCTGGGCCGGGGCACTGGTCCTGGTTACGGTGATGTTCGGATTGAGCCTGGCGGCGCGGTTCTTCGGCAGAAGCAGGAGATATTGATCCGTAGGGGCGCAGCATGCTGCGCCCGATTTTGGCAAATTCAGCAAGGGCGCAGCATGCTGCGCCCCTACATGACTGTTTCAGAGGCAATTGATGAATACTAAAGTCCAACTCCATAACCTGAACGTCCATTTCGGCCGGACCCACGCCGTCAAAGAGGTTTCCATGGAGTTCCGCGAGAACTCCGTCACCGCCATCATCGGCCCGTCCGGCTGCGGCAAGTCCACCGTGCTCCGCTCCATCAACCGGATGCACGACCTCACCCCGGGCGCGCGGGTGGATGGGAAAATCCTGCTGGACGGCCTGGACATCCACGACAAGAGCGTCGACCCGGTCGCCATCCGGCGCCGGATCGGGATGGTCTTCCAGAAGCCGAACCCCTTTCCCGCCATGTCGATCCATGACAATGTGATTGCCGGCTACCGGCTGAACGGCAGGGTGAGGCGGGAGGAGGCGGACGAGATCGTCGAATCGTCGCTCAGGCGGGTGGCGCTCTGGGACGAGGTGAAGGACCGGCTGCGGGCGAACGCCATGGAACTCTCCGGCGGCCAGCAGCAGCGGCTCTGCATCGCCCGGACCATCGCGGTAAAGCCCGAGGTGATCCTGATGGACGAGCCCGCGTCGGCCCTCGACCCGCTTTCGACCCTGAAAATAGAAGAGCTGATCGAAGAACTGAAGGAGCGGTACACCATCATCATCGTCACCCACAACATGCAGCAGGCGGCCCGGGTCTCCGACATCACCGCGTTTTTCTACCTGGGAGAGCTCATCGAATGCGGGGAAACCAAGAAGATCTTCACCACCCCGGAGAAAAAGCAGACCGAGGACTACATCACGGGAAGATTCGGCTAAAATCAGTTCGAAGTTCCAGGTTCGATGTTCGAAATTTAAAACCTCGAACATCGAACGTCGAACGTCGAACATCGAACAAGGGGTTTTAATGGAACGGGAACATTTCAGCAAACAGTACGACGCGGAACTGAACGAGATCAGGGAGAAACTCCTGGAGATGGGAGGCAGGGTCGAGGTGATGATCGACAATGCCATGAAGTCGCTGGTGGAGCGCGACTCGGCGCTGGCCGAGCAGACCATCGCCTTCGACCACGAGATCAACCACCTGGAGGTGGAGATCGACGAGAAGTGCCTCCAGGTGCTCGCCACCCGCCAGCCGGCGGCCCGCGACCTCCGTTTTCTCACCCTGGCGCTGAAGATAGTCACCGACCTGGAGCGGATCGGCGACCAGTGCGCGGCCATCGCCAAGCGCGCCACGGAGCTGAACCGGGAGCCGGCGCTCAAGCCCTACATCGATCTCCCCCGGATGGCGAAGGCGGCCAGCGTCATGGTCAAGGAGGCGCTCGATGCCTTTGTCCGGGGCGACGACACCCTGGCGATAAAGGTCTGCCAGGACGACCAGTTCGTGGACGACCTGAACGAGCAGATCCAGCGGGAACTGCTGACCTTCATGATCGAGGACCCGGCCACCATCACCCGCGCCATCAAGGTGAACTACATCTCCAAGTGCCTGGAGCGGATCGCCGACCATGCCACCAACGTGGCGGAAATGGTGATCTTTA
This sequence comes from Geobacteraceae bacterium, assembly GCA_036518435.1. Classification (GTDB taxonomy): domain Bacteria; phylum Desulfobacterota; class Desulfuromonadia; order Geobacterales; family Geobacteraceae; genus JAMPXD01. Next base: position 22,632 of record DATDNF010000053.1, on the reverse strand, counting down.
TGGTCAAGGGGAAGGATATCCGGCACACCATCGCGTGATCGCGATTGATCTCTCGGCAGTGTCTTGTTTTACGTGCGCCGGACCTGTTTGAAAAAGTGCCGGGTAACCCCGCGAAAAAACGATGGTTGGCCGTCATGATTTTGTCGGCATCGCCAAAACTGCCTGAAAAGTGGATAACTTTTGCATAGTTGCCGGCAAAGCAAGCAGGGCGGGCGTTTAATCCACAAAAATTGTGGATAACTCTGTGGGAAAAATTCGCTTTTCGGGAGAAACCGGAATAAGTTTAAAGAGATTTAACATTTTGCATAAATAAATTGCACGATTGTATCAAAATATTCGGATTATTACATGTTTACTTGATCGGTCCCTGCTCAGTGGAGCTCCTCGCCGGTCGTGGTCATGACCAGCTTGCCATGCTTCACCCCTTTCACGCCGATCAGCTCGTCCGCGATCTTCTTCACCTCCCGCGCCTTGCCGCGCACCACCAGCACTTCCAGGCAGTTGTGGGCGTCCAGGTGGACGTGGAGGGCTGAGATGATCTCGTGGTGGTGGGCGTGCTGCTGCTCGGTCAGCTTGTCGGAGAGGTCGCGCACGTGGTGGTTGTAGACCAGCGTGACGGTGCCGACCGTCTCCTCCTCCCCCGCCTCCCATTTCAGCTCCACCAGGGCGGCACGGATCAGGTCGCGGATCGCCTCGGAGCGGTTCACGTACCCCTTTTCCTCGATCAGCAGGTCGAAGTTATCCAGCAGCTTCTCGTCGATGGAAATCCCGAAGCGGATCGTCTCACCCATAAAGATCTTCCTCTCTTTATCCTGAAAAAAACAGTTCACCACGAAGACACGAAGGTCACGAAGTTTTCTTGAAGGAATAGCCTGCGGTTACATCTCAACACGAACTTCCCGTCGGCATTTGCCGGGGAAAGCCGATGACGTGTTTATTTCCGTGAATTCTTCGTGTTCTTCGTGCCTTCGTGGTGGGACTGCCGTTACCAGGTTCATTTCAAAAAAAACCTCTTGCCGGCAAACGCCAGCGCGAACAGCGCGATGTTGATGATGACGATGGTCGCGCCGGTCGGCAGGTTCAGGGCGAATGAGCCGAAGATGCCGGATACCACGGAAAACACGGCGATGCCGGCCGCCGTCACGATGGTGCCCCGGAACCCCCGCGCCACCTGGAGCGCCGTGACCGCCGGGATGATCAGGAGCGCCGAGATCAGCATGATCCCCACCACCTTCATGGCGAGCACCACGGTCAGGCCGGTCATGAGCACCAGCACTTTGTTGATCAGGCCGGTTTTTATGCCGGAGCTCCGCGCCAGGTCCTCATCGAAGGTAATGGCGAACAGATCGTTGTAGAACAGGAAGACCATGATCATCACCACGCTGAAGAGCGCCGCGGCGGTTGCGAGCTCGGTGGAGCTGATGGAGAGGATGTTGCCGAACAGGTAGCTGAACAGGTCCACGTTGTAGCCGCCGGAGACGCTGGCGAGGAGCACGCCGCAGGCGATCCCGAGGGAGGAGACGATGCCGATCGCCGCGTCGCCGTAAATGCGCGCCTTGTCCGTCAGCTTGAGTATCCCGAGGGATGAAAGGAGCACCAGAGGGACGGAGGCGAGGGTCACGTAGACCGGATTGATCCGGAACATGAGGGAAACGGCCACGCTGCCGAAGGTGACGTGGGCCAGGCCGTCGCCGATCAGGGAGAGCCGCCGCAGCACCAGGAACACGCCGAGGACCGCGCAGAGGACCGCGATCAGAGTGCCGGCGACGAGTGCCCGCTGCATGAAGCCATAGCTGAGGATTTCGGTGATGGTCATGTATCGACTCTTTCCTTCTCTCTCATTCCCCCTCCCTCGATGGGAGGGGGTGAGGGGGAGGGAACTTAGGTGGTACATTCCGAATAGTTTTTCTACATCCATTCAGTGCCGGTGGCAGATCTGATGCTGCGCCTGCTCCCCGAAAAAGCTGGTCATCTCCGGCGAGTGGCAGAAGTCGTCGAAGGTGCCGTCGAAGATGACCCGCTTGTCCAGGTAGAGGAAGCGGTTCGCGTACTTGCCGATGCTCCAGGTATCGTGGGTGACCAGAATGACCGTGGTGGCGTGCTCCCGATTCAGCCGCTCCAGGAGCAGGTAGAAGTTCTCCCGGGTCTCCGGGTCGAGGGCGGTGGTCGGCTCGTCCAGGATCAGGAGCTCCGGCCCCCCCACCACGGCCCGCGCCAGGAGCACCCGCTGCTGCTGGCCGCCGGAAAGGTCGCCGATAGGCCTCTTCCTGATGTCGCCGATCCCCATGAGCTCCAGGGTCCGCGCCACCGCCTCGTCGTCCCCCTTCCTCCCGAGCCGCGGGATGCTTTTCCCCGCCAGCAGCCCGAGCCGCACCACCTCCTCGACGGTGGCGGGAAAGTTGGGATTGAAGAACTTGAGCCGCTGGGGGAGGTAGCCGACCCTGTGCCACTCCCCGAAACGGGAGAGGGGCGAGCCGAACAGGACCACCGACCCCCGGTCGGGCTCCTCCAGCCCGAGGATCGCCCTGATCAGGGTGCTCTTGCCGGAACCGTTGTGCCCCACCACCCCCAGGTAGTCCCCCGCCTGCACGCGGAAGGAGATGTCATCCAGCACCGTGTTGGCGTTGTACCTGAAGCTGAGCCCCGCTATGGCCAGCACGTCTACCTGCATTGCAGACCGGTCCTGAGATTTTTCAGATTCTCCTCCATGAGGGAAAGGTAGGTCGCACCCCCCGCCAGCTCCTCGCGGGTGACGTTCTCGATGACATGGAGCTTCAGGAGGGTCGCGCCGGTCTCCCGGGCGATGGTCTCCGCCACCCTGGGGGAGAGGAGTTCCTCGTAGAAGATGTGATGGAGGGAATTCTTCCGCATCAGGTCGACCAGCGCCATGAGCTTGCGCGGCGTCGGCTCCGCGTTCGCCGAGAGGGGATAGGCGGAGACGTAGCTCAGGCCGTACCGCTTCGCCAGGTAGCCGAAGGCGTAGTGGCCGCCGTGGAGAAAGAGGCGCTGGGTGCAGCCGGAAAGTCCCTCCCGGAACCGGCGGTCCATATCCTCCAGGCGCAGCCGGCAGGCTTCGGCATTCTTTTGGTAGTAGGCGCTCCCCGCCGGGTCCTTCCTGATCAAGCCGTCCCGGACGTTCTCCACCATCCGTTCCGCATTGGGGATGCTCAGCCAGACGTGGGGATTCATCCCCCCGTCCCGGTGATGCCCCCCCTCTTCGCTTTCCTCTTCCTGCGCGACCGGGATGAAGGTCACGCCGGCACTGGCATCGATCACCACCAGCCCCTTGTTGTCAACCCCCTGCAGAATGCCGGCCGCCCACGGCTCCATGTACCGGTTGGTGTAGACGAACAGGTCCGCCCTGGCGAGCCTGACCACGTCCTCCGGCCGCGGCTCGAAGTCGTGCGGCTCAACGGCCGGGGGAAGGAGAAGCGTCACCTCCGCCCGGTCCCCACCCACCTGCCGGGCGAAGTCGTAGAGCGGAAAGAGGGTGGTGACCACCCGGAGCTTTTTCGCCCCCGCCGCCGGCCCCTCCCCCTTCCGGCAGGCGGCAAGCAGGGGAACGAGCATGAGCAGGATGAGCGCGAATATCCTGAAAGCCTTCATCGTTGCATCCCTTCTTCCGTGGCGGAACAGGCCCGGCAGAGGCCGTTCACCTGGACCAGGTGGGAGGTGACCCGCCCGCCGAGCCGTTCGCCGATCTCCCGCTCGATGTTTTCCAGGCCGCAGGCGTCCACGTCCTCCACCCTGCGGCAGGCAAGGCAGACGAAATGGTGGTGGTGCTCCCGGTTGGGACAGAAAAGGTAGTAGAGCTGGCGGTTCGGGTGGAGCACCTTGGTGATGACCCCCCCGGCGGCCAGTTCCTCCAGGTTGCGGTAGACCGTGGGGAGCCCGATCCGGCCGAACTCCCCCTTCAGCCGGTGCCAGACCTCCTCCGGGCTGACGTAGGTCATCGCCTCCCCCAAAAGGGCGAGGATCGCCAGCCTCCTGGGGGTGGCCTTCAGGTTGAGGGACTTCAGGGTCTGGCTGTGCCGGGCGTGCATGGTCTCTCGTTGCAAATGGAATTCATTTCTTTTTGAGAGAATAGCCATATTTCGGGCGTTGTCAAGCGGCAACTGCCGGATCAAGCAGAAAAGGCGGGCATGGATGCAGGGGCGCAGCATGCTGCGCCCCTACAGAGGCTCAATCGGTATCCACGTACCGGACCATGGTCCCCCGCTTGGCGCCGTAGCGGAACACGGTGATCCCCTTCAGCCCCTTCCGGTAGGCGAGGAGGTACGCCTGCGCCACGTCGTCCTTCGTGGCCCGTGGAGGGAGGTTGATGGTCTTGGAGACCGCGTTGTCGGTATACTCCTGGAAGGCCGCCTGCATCTCGATGTGGTCCCTGGGAGGGATCTCCAGCGCGGTCCGGAACAGCCGCCGCACCTCGGCGGGGACCTCCTTCATCCCCTTCACCATCCCCCGCCTGCGCACCGCCGCCATCAGCTCCGGGGAGTAGAACCCCCGCTCGCGGGCGATCCGGACGAAGTGGGGATTCACCTCCTCCAGGGCGGTGTCGAGCACCAGCCGCTGGTAGGCGATGGCGAACAGCGGCTCGATGCCGCTGGAACAGTCGGCGATGGTGGCGAGCGTCCCGGTGGGGGCGATGGTGGTGGTGGTGGCGTTGCGCACCCGGGGCATCCCGGGCGCGTCGTAGATCGAGCCGGTGAAGTTGGGGAAAACCCCGCGGCTCTTCGCCAGTTCCGCGGACGCCTCCCGCGAGGTGTCCCTGACGAAGCGCATCACCGCGCGGGCGAGTTCGAAGGCCCTGCGGTGGTTGTACGGCATACCCATGAGGATCAGGAGGTCCGCCCACCCCATCACCCCGAGCCCGATCTTCCGGTTCCCCTTGTGCATCGCCTCGATGGCCGGCAGGGGGTAGACGTTGGCATCGATGGTGTCGTCCAGGAAGCGGACGGCCAGCCGCACGTCGTCCCCGAGGGCGGCGAAATCGACCTCCCCGCCCCTGACGTACTTCGAAAGGTTCATGGAGCCGAGGACGCACGCCTCGTAGGGAAGGAGCGGCTGCTCGCCGCACGGGTTGGTGCTCTCGAAGCTGCCGATCAGGGGGGTGGGGTTCGCCCGGTTGATCCGGTCGATGAAGATCACCCCCGGGTCCCCCGTTTCCCAGGCGCTCGCCACGATCTCGTCGAACACCAGCCGCGCCCGCACGGTGCCGGCCGTTCGCCCCGAGCGGGGATTGACGAGGTCGTACGCCCCGTCCTTTTCCAGTGCGTCCATGAAGGCATCGGTCACCGCCACCGAGATGTTGAAGTTGGCCAGTTCCGCTACGCTCCGCTTTACCCTGATGAACTCCAGGACGTCTGGGTGGTCCACCCGGAGAATCCCCATGTTGGCCCCCCGCCGCGCCCCCCCCTGCTTGATCACGTCGGTGGCGATATTGTAGATCTTCATGAAGGAGACCGGGCCGCTGGCGATGCCGCCGGTGGAGCGGACGATGTCGGCCCGCGGTCGCAGGCGGGAGAAGGAGAAGCCGGTGCCGCCCCCCGACTGGAGGATCAGGGCGGCGTTCTTCAGGGTGTCGAAGATGCTCTGCATGGAATCCTCCACCGGGAGGACGAAGCAGGCGGCCAGCTGTCCCATCCCCTTGCCGGCGTTCATCAGGGTGGGGGAATTGGGGAGGAACCTGAGCGATGACAGGAGGTCGAAGAAGCGCTCCTCCCAAGGGGCGGGAGGATGGCCGTACTGCTCCTCGGCTGCGGCGACCGCGCGGGCGACCCGGCCGAACATCTCCCGGGGAGATTCGATCGCCCGCCCCGCCTCGTCCTTCAGGAGGTAGCGGGCCTGCAGCACCTTGAGGGCGTTTTCAGAAAGGTCCATGGGGGGAAGTATAGCGCGTTTTCGGCGGGATGCACGGGGAAACACAACTGCAAAACAGAGAAGCGAATTAACAAGGATGGACAGGATATTCAGGATAAAGGCTCCTGGTTCAAAACAGGAAAAAAAGATTCCGGTTCTTATCCTGATTATCCTGAATATCCTTGTTAATATTAAGGTTTTGTTTTACTCGCCTTCAACCCCGCCTCCAGGTCGGGATAGAGGAGCTCGATGCCGAGTTTCCTGAGCATCCTGGAGTTGTCCAGCCGGCGCGACTCGCTCATGTAGGAGAGCATGAGCGGTGACATCACCCGGCGGGCCTCCTCCAGCGAAACCTGGCGGGGGCGGGGGTAGCCGAGCAGGTCGGCCACGGCGTTGAAGTAGTGGGTCATGGTGGTGGGGTGGCCGTCGCTCACGTTGAACACGTCGCCGTCCTCCCCTTTTGCCGCGGCGGCCAGGCAGACCCGGGCCAGGTCGTCGGCATGGATCCGGTTGGTGAGGGGGGCGAGCCGCTCCTCCAGCACCGGCTGGCCGCCCGCCAGCTGGGAAACCGGGAAGCGCCCCGGCCCGTAGATGCCGGTCACCCGCAGGATGACCACTGCGGCCCCGCGTGCCTTCCCCCACTCCCGGAATACGTTCTCCGCGTCGAGGCGGCGCCTCCCGCGCGTGGTCTGGGGGTTGGGCGGGGTATCCTCGGTGACCGTCTCCCCGCCGCTGTCGCCGTAAACGCCGCTGGTGCTCATGTAGACGACCTTCCGCGGCTCCTCGCCGCGCGGAATGGCGGCGCAGAGGTTGCGCACCCGCGGGTCGGCGATCCCCCCGCCGGGGGGCGGGGCGAGGTAGAAGAGGGTCGCGCCCTTGGCCGGGATTCCCGTGAGGGTCGCGGGGTCGTCCAGGTTTGCCATGACCGGGCGTATCCCCAGTTTCTCCAGTTCCGCGGCGCTTTCCGCCGACCTGACGACGCCGGAGACGGCGGCATTTTCCGCCAGCGCAAGGCCGGCGATCCGCCTGCCGATGTCCCCGCAGCCGACGATGAGTATGGTATCCACCTCTTGCTCCTTGAAAAGTTATACACGGCGGTTCAACCGCTTTTTTCAGGCATCCGAATTTGTCGCGGTTGTCGCTTAGAACTCGCGTGAGCAACCGCCGTTGGGGCTTTTGCGGCCTGCTTTCTCTTCGAACTAAAACTTGATACGGCTGCGGATAAGCGCCGGCGCCAGCCCGGCCAGGGGAAGCAGGGCCGCGACACCGAGGGCGATACGCCAGCCGGTTCCCTGCGCGTGCATCGCCGTCATTCCCGTCCCTGCGCTCACGCAGAGTGCAAACGCCGACCAGACGATGGTTTTGGCCAGCGGCAAAAGCCTTCGTCCGCCGGTGGTCCCCTCCAGTTCATCAACGGAGAGAAGCGAACCCATCAGGATAGCGAGTGCGCCGAGCAGCGTTCCAACGAACAGGACACCGGGCGATCCGGCCGCTGCGGCCGGTTTATCGGCCAGGATCGGCCCATATGCCGGCAGCACCAGGGCTGCGGAAATCCCGGCCAAAGCCACCGATATTTGTCGCTCGATAAGCATCAGTATGTACTCCGACAACAAACGAGTGGGTCAAGGGAACGCCGTCGGTGTCCAGCCGGGAACGCCGGGCCACATTGAATAAACTGCAATAAATGTAAGTGAAACCCGGAGGGGATGCAAGGGATATTTGAACGGGAGGGAAGGTCCAGCGGCATCATCACGTTGTGCTACAATGGATTGACACGAACGTAGCAGCACGGGAGGTTCCCATGCGCCTGCACACACCCCTCCGGATTCCGCTGGCACTGGCGTTCTGCCTGACGGCCGCTTCAGGCTGCGGCGCCGGCCAGCCATTGGCCGGCATCACCCTGCCGCCGGGCTTCAGCATCGCCGTCTACGCCGGCAACGTGCCGGGTGCCCGCTCCATGGCCCTCGGCGCCAAAGGCACCCTGTTTGTCGGGACCCGCGAGACAGGAAAGGTCTATGCCGTCATCGACCGCACTGGCGACCACAAGGCCGACGAGGTGATCACCATCGCCAGCGGGCTGCGGATGCCCAACGGCGTCGCCTTCCGCAACGGTTCCCTGTACGTGGCCGAAGTCAGCCGGGTGCTGCGGTACGACAACATCGAGGAGCGGCTGAGAAATCCCCCCCGACCCGTCATCGTCAACGCCTCGTTCCCGGACAAGACCCAGCACGGCTGGAAGTTCATCCGTTTCGGTCCGGACGGCAGGCTCTATGTCCCGGTGGGGGCACCCTGCAACGTCTGCGAGGAGAAGGACCTGCGCTTCGCCACGATCATGCGCATGGACCCGGACGGCAGCCATCTGGAGATATTCGCCAGCGGGGTGCGCAATACGGTCGGTTTCGACTGGCATCCCCTGACCGGGGAGCTCTGGTTCACCGACAACGGCCGGGACTGGCTGGGGGACAACCTGCCGCCGGACGAGCTCAATCGTGCGCCGCGGGCCGGGCTCCACTTCGGATTTCCCTACTGGCACGGGCGCAACGTCCCCGATCCCGAATTCGGCAGGAAGCGGAGCCGGGACCAGTTCGTCCCGCCGGAGATGGAACTCGGCCCCCATGTGGCCTCCCTCGGCATGCGCTTCTATACCGGCGCCATGTTTCCCGAGAGCTACCGCAACCAGGTCTTCATCGCCGAGCACGGCTCATGGAACCGCAGCGTGCCCATCGGGTACCGGATAACCCTGGTCCGTCTCAAGGAGAACCGGGCCGTTTCCTATGAGACCTTTGCGGAGGGGTGGCTGCGCAACGGCAAGGTAAGCGGGCGGCCGGTCGATCTGCAGGTCATGCCCGACGGCAGCATGCTCGTTTCGGATGACAAAGCCGGCGCCATCTACCGGATCAGCTACCGGAAATGACAGAAATTTCAGACAGAAAAAAGGGACATGGCTGCGTGCAACACTGTCACCGCTTCTCTGCAAAGATGTCATGAGAGTTCACGCGGTTGGGAGTGACAATTATTTCTTTGCTGCCGGAGTACTGTTCCGATTCTATTTCCACTACATACGGCTCGCTGTATAAGATTCCTGTGATAAAGAACCGACCGACATTGTCGGTCTGAGTACTGGAGACGACAACCTGCTCCTTCTTCCTTTTGAGGCGTACCGACACATTCCTCAGAGGAGTAAGATGATCTTCCAACAGCACCACGCCGCTCACCGCGCTTAGGCCACCGTCTCCCGCTGCGACAAGGTTCTGGAAATTCAGCCGGGCTTTGTAGTCCGAATCTCCGATTTTTTTGAAGATGCCTTCCCCTCGGTAGAGGCATCCGCAGAGAGCTGAGAATAGGGCAAAAAGCAGCAGCGTAAAGGTGAATCTTACGATCATGTTTACATCCTTGAGTTAGCAAAGCTGTCATAGTGTTAGATCTAATCGCAAAGACAGAATTCAGTATTGTGTCCACGGAATTCCGGGGCACTCTCTATCTATCCGCTAACGCTTTCGTTATCACCTCTGAATCCCATGGTAAAAGTTGAAGCTGTAACTGTTCTTCAATAAATTGTCTTACTAAACCAATTTTAGTAGGCAATCCTACGCCAATGTTGGGGCTGATTATGTCTTCAGTTTTGCACTCCAAATAATACAAGGGGGTGCCGTCTTCCTTAAGAAGCCTGATTAAGACTTTATTATAAAAGAAATCGTAGCATTCAACATGGCATTGAATGGGCAAGAAACCGTTTCAAGAATTTGCTTTGCTTTTTCAGGTGTTAATTGCTTTTTCATATATACTCCTTCCTGCACTATAAATATATCGCTTTGAATCGCACGATTCCGTCATCCATCTATTTCGTTGCGGACGATCATTATTTTGCTTTGGACGATTGCTTCATTGAAGAGTTCTGGATTTTCTATGAGAGACTGCATAGCGTAGTCCCATTGGGCCTCCTCTGCCATTTGAAACAACATACATCCCCATAAAGCGCACAAAGCGTAAAAGGTAAAGTAATAATGGATTCCTTTCAAAACCCATAAAACAATACAAGCAAGGAGTAGGCTTCCGCCGACACTTTTTCTCTTGATTACCACTCTTACTGAGCTAGATGTTGCGACACTCGAAGCCCACGAAATAATGATCCCAATTAATAACCACCAGTTATTCTCATGATGAGCCCATAACGGAACGATTATTAAGGGCGCAATCATATAAAGCACCACAAGGACGTTGAAAATAGTTTTTCGCATCCCGCTGATCAATTGAGATGGTTCTCCCAACAGACACTTGAATCCCATTGTCTTGTTCTGCATCCCAGCGACAAAATCAGCGTGGCTTATGTTTCTATTATTCTCGTTGATACTATCCTTGAGCGCAGCACGAAACTCAGGGGTCTTAGTGCTTTCCCATGCGGCGTCTATATACTCTTTCATGGGATTGAATTTCTTGGCGCAAGCGGGGCACGATACAGTTGTGTTGAAGTCCTCGCCAGGAACCTCGAATAGTTGCTTGCATTGCGGGCAGGTGGTTTTCTGTTTCATATCCATTCCCTCGCGACAACGGGGTCCAGCCTTGACCGGCGGCGTCAGCCGTCCGCGTCTGAGTCCGTGGTTATACGCATTTTATTGAAATCTGGCGCACTGATTGTCTACTTCACCAAATCAAATGCCTTTTTGATTGTGGCGGAAACTGCCTCACTGTTGTTCGGTTCAGGGTATTTTTGCCTATATTCCTTGGCTCTTTCTATTGGCTTCAGTACTTCGACGCTGCGCTTGGTTGCCGGGATTTTCGAATAATCTGCTAGCACAATCAAGTCTGCGTCCACAAGTCCTTCAAGCAACCTGTGGCATTTTTCAGTATCGTTAGCTTTGAGTAAATTCAGGAGAGTGACGTGCAATTTCAAATTTGACGATGCACTGTTGAAATACATATCAGTTATTGTTGTTGTCGTCTCGGCGAGACCTATCATACGTCCGATAAATATTCCACCACCAAGCAAAACCACACCATAAATGATTTCTTTCAATTTCTGATTCATGGTTTCCCTTTCGCGTATAACATATGTAATTGAGCAGACGACTTAAGTTATCCGCTTCATATATAGGTATATGCTTTCCCAGAGTAAACACATCCCTGACTGTTTTTCCATCAAGGACCTCAAAACGCAAAAAACCGCCCCGTCAGCACAAAGCTGACCCGAGCGGCTTTGGAAAGAGCACCCATGGCCCACACCATTTCCCCTCCGGGAAAATTAAAAATCAACCACATTTATCCCCTTTTATCACACTTTGCCGGCTTCATGTCAACCGCAAACCATCGCGCAGGCTGAAAGAGACCTCAAGTGCGGATTCCTGCTATTTTGGTTCCGCCCGGTCCTTGCCAAAACAACTTATATGTTGTATAAACAGGTATAGATGACCGGCAAAGAGCTAATAAAACTGCTCCAGCAACAGGGATGGATTCTCGACAGAATTCAGGGAAGTCACCATATCCTCATCCGGGGAAACGAGACTCTGTCTGTGCCGGTCCATGGAAACAGCGACCTGAAAAAGGGGACGCTGCATGCCATCAAGAAACAGGGAGGCCTCAAATGAAATTGCTGTATCCGGCAACCATAACACATGACCCGGAAGACAACGGTTACCTCGTCGAATTCATCGACTTACCGGGATGCATCACTGAAGGCGACACCCTTGAGGAGGCCGCAAGCAATGGGCGGGAAGCACTGACGGGCTTTCTTGCCTCATTGTTTGAACGTAATATTCCGATACCGGAGCCGTCAACGGTTCGCAAGAAAAATATTTACTTCATCGAACCGGAACCAGATGTGGCTGTCCCGGTGATACTCAGGCGGCTCCGCGAAAGCAGCAAGCTCACACAAAGCGACGTCGCCAGGGTTCTCGGCATTTCCTACCAGGCTTACCAGCGCCTGGAGAAGCCCGGGAAAAGCAACCCTACGTTGAAAACACTGGAACGGCTGGCGCGGGTCTTTCACAAAAGCCTTCACCTGGAGCTGGCATAACTATTCACAACCCCGCTTCAACCTCACCTCACAAAAAACCTCTGAGCGCAGCCAGGAGCCTTCCGTTCTCCTCCCGGCTCCGCACCGCCACCCGAAAGAACCGCTCATCCAGCCCCGCAAAATTGGCGCAGTCGCGGATCAGGATGCGCTCAGGGAGGAGCCGCTCCTGCAGCGATGCGGCCGTCATCCCATTCGTCAAGCGCACCAGCAGGTAATTGGCCGCGCCGGGATAGACCCGCACACCCGGCAGTCCCGCGAGCCCTTCCAAGAGAACGGCCCGCTCCGCAGCCACGCAGCCCAGGGTGCGGGCGCCATGTCCGCCGTCGGCCAGGGCCGCAATTCCCGCCGCCTGGGCGAGTGTGCCGACGCTCCAGGGGGGACGCAGCGCCATCAGCCGCTCCGCGAGCGGGGCCGCCGCCAGGGCGCAGCCGAGCCGTAAGCCCGGCATGGCATAAAACTTGGTCATGGAGCGGAGCACCACCCCGGCGCCGCTCGCCACCACCAGGTCCTTCGCCGACCCCTCCTCGCAGAAGTCCATGAACGCCTCGTCCAGCACCAGGAGCGTCCCCGCCTCCCGGCAGAGGGCGAGGAGCGCCGCCACCTCCTCCCGGCCGTAGAGCCTGCCGGTCGGGTTCCCCGGGTTGCAGAGGAAGAGGAGGGCGTACCCCTTTGCCAGATCCTCCCGCAGCAGATCGAGGCGGAGGGGAAAGCTGTCGTCATGGGGGAGGACGAACCGGTCGCACTCCCAGCCCGCCTGGCGAAGCGCCACGGCGTACTCGGAAAATGTGGGGGAAACGAGGAGCGCCCGCCCCTTTGCGACCAGCCGGGGGAGGAGAAAGATCAACTCGGTGGAGCCGTTCGCCACGCAGACGTTTTCCTGCCCCACCCCGTGGCGGCGTGCCAGGGCCGCCGTGAGCTCCGTGCAGCCGCTGTCCGGGTAGTGGCCCAGCCGGTCGAACGCCGCCGCCACTGCATCCCGGACACCGGGCGGGGGGCCGAGCGGGTTGATGCTGGCGGAGAAGTCGAGGATCGCCTCCGGCTGGACCCCGAGAGCGCGGGCAACGGCGAAGACGTTGCCGCCATGGTCGAATGTCGTGCTCATAAAACCTTTCGAAAACATGATTTAACAGGGATATTCAGGATAAAGGCAACGAACAGACGACAAGACGTTTTCTTTAAGAATCGCAGTGAGTTGTTTGTTTTCTGAGTTATAATCCTGATTATCCTGAATATCCCTGTTCATTCAAAAGATGTTTGTGATCAGGAAGCCCGCCACCATCAGCCCCTCCGCCCCGTACATGAGCCGCACCACCCCCTGGTACGCCTCCCGTGAGAGCGGCCGCACGGCATCGCCGATGGTCGGCTTCGCCACCGGCGTGCCGAAGTAGACATTCGTCCCGCCGAGCATGACACCGAGCGCCCCTGCGGCGGCCGCCTCGGGTACACCGCTGTTGGGGGAGGAGTGGTTGCGCCCGTCCCGGCGCATGGTCCGCCAGGCCGCGCGGCCGGACAGGCCGAGGAAAGGTGCGATCAGCACCATCAAAAGCCCGGTGAGGCGGGCGGGGAGCCAGTTTGCCAGGTCGTCGCAGCGGGCCGACGCCCAGCCGAACCGGAGGTAGCGCTCGTTTTTGTACCCCACCATGGAGTCGAGGGTGTTGACCGCCTTGTAGGCGAGCGCCAGGGCCGGCCCCCCCAGCATCAGGTAAAAGAGGGGGGCAATCACCCCGTCGGAGCTATTCTCCGCCACGGTCTCCACCGCCCCCCGCCAGATCTCCGGCTCTTCCAGCCCCGCCGTGTCCCTGCCGACGATGTACGAGAGCGACCTTCTCGCTTCCCCGATGTCGCCCCGCGCCAGGGCGTCCGCAACCAGGCGCGACTCGCCGTGAAGGGAGCGGGCGGCGAGACAGGTCCAGGAAAGGAAGACCGCAGCCGCAAACCCCATGTAGGGGCTTGCGGCGTACGCCCACTGCAACACACCAAGCGCAACCCCGCAGGTAACGCCGACCGTCATCACCAGGAGAAGTAAACCGCCCGTCCGCTCGTTCGGCACAAGCAGGCGCAGCCACTTCTCCAGGGCAGCGATCAACCGACCGATCCAGACCACCGGATGCGGCAGCCAGCGGGGGTCGCCCAGCAGGAGGTCGAGACAGACGGCGGCGAGGATGACCTTCTCGCATGACCATGCCCCTGCATTCATTTTCCCCCCTCCTCTTCCTTTACCCCTCTGCCGCTTCGGCCAGAATCGAGCCGTTGCTGAGATACCTGATCCACCGGCCCGCCGGATCTCTGGTCATGAAAAGAGCGTAGTCGTCTACAGCGTTTTGATACTGCATGAGTTTCATCACCAGGTCGTTTTCGAAAAACAGGATGGCATCGTGGTAAAGCCCCTCTTCTTTCACCCACGAGTTCAAGAGTATTTCGTTCAGGCGCCTGTTGTTGAGGGCGGCCACTGCCGCATCGATCTGGTCGTCCGCACATTCCGAATGGGCGAGCTTGCGCTCCCCCACCTGAATTTCCCAATGACACATGTACACCCAGAAGTAGTGCTCTTCCCTGGGAGCATCGGGGGTGCTCGTCAGGCTGAACGTGACAAAGGAGCCATGCCCCCTTTGTGCGTCGAACGGGTACAAACCCAGGAGCGGGAGCAGCAACTGCGAGCTTGCGGACATATGGTTACCCCGGATTCCTAGTCCTGTTCCTTCAGCGGCGTCATGTCGTCAGCCGCAACTGACCGGGGCATTGTGGAAGCATACGCGCCCATGAAAACCAGGATGGTCACAACGCTTATAAAACTCGACGTGTGCATTGCCTCGGTTCCTACTTCACCCCGCAGATCTCGAGCAGCCGCTCCATGTCCAGGTGCCGCTCCAGGTGCTCCGCCAGGAGGTCGAACGGGTCCGCCTGCGGCGCGGCTTCCGCAAGGGGCGCCAGCCCCTTATCCCGCCTGATCCTGTTCAGGTACGCGGTCCGGAAGCCGTCGTTGTCGAAGATCCCGTGCAGGTAGGTGCCGAACACCCGGCCGTCCGGGGAGACTGCGCCGTCCGCAACCGCCGCCTCCCGGCCGGAGCGGCGGGTGACGGTGGCAAAGGGGAGCGCCCCCGGCCCGGCCACGGTTTCCCCCATGTGGATCTCGTATCCCGCCAGCGTCCCCCCGTATCCCGGCGCCACACCAGCACCGGCAGCGGAAAGCGCGGCCTCGGCCTGGTGAGTCTCCTTGTCCGCCAGCATGGTGGTCTCCGCGTCGAGCAGCGCGAGCCCCTCCGCCTCGCGGATGTGGGACTCTACGCCGGAAGGATCGAGCACCCGCGTGCCGAGCATCTGGAAACCGCCGCAAATGCCGGCCACGAAGCCGTCGAACTCCCGGATCGCCCGGAAAAGCCCCCGTTCCATCAGGAAGTAGAGGTCGGCCGTGGTGGACTTGCTCCCCGGCAGGATGAGCAGGTCGAGCCCCGCCACCTGATCGGCGGTCTCGACGTAGCGGAGTGCCACGTCCGGCTCCCTCTCCAGCGCGTCGAAGTCGGTATAGTTGGAGATGCGCGTCAGCCGCACCACCCCGATATTGATCATGCCGCATGCCGCATGCCGCATGCCGCATCCCGCCCTCCGCTGGAGGGCGACACTGTCCTCTTCCGGCAGGCGAATGCCGGTGAAGTACGGCACCACGCCGAGCACCGGCACCCCGGTCCGCCTTTCCACGAAGTCGATGCCGGGGGCGAGGAGCGACGGGTCGCCGCGGAACTTGTTGATCACCACCCCCTTGACCAGCGCCCGCTCCGAAGGCTCCAGGAGCTCCAGGGTGCCGACGATCTGGGCGAACACCCCCCCGCGGTCGATGTCCGCCACCAGGACCACCGGGCAGCCGGCCATCTCCGCCACCTTGAGGTTGGCGATGTCGTGGGCCTTGAGGTTGATCTCGGCGATGCTCCCCGCCCCCTCGATGACGATGAAGTCGCACCGGGAGCTGAGCCGGCCGAAGCTCTCCCGCACCCGCTCGAACGCGTGCGGCTTGAAATCGTTGTATTCCCTGACCGTCATGTTCCCGACCGCTTTCCCCTGGACGATCACCTGGCTCCCGGTGTCGGAGTTCGGCTTCAAGAGCACCGGGTTCATGTCGGTGTGGGGGGGGATGCCGCATGCCGCGGCCTGCACCGCCTGGGCCCGGCCGATCTCCCCCCCCTCCGGGGTGACGGCCGAGTTGAGCGCCATGTTCTGGGACTTGAAGGGGGCCACGTTCAGGCCGCGGTTCCTGAGGATGCGGCAGAGGCCGGCGGTCAGGACCGATTTGCCCACGTCGGACCCGGTGCCGCAGACCATCACGGCGCTGCCGTGATGGGGTTCGAGGTTCGAGGTTCGGGGTTCAAGGTTTTCTTCCTTTAACGTCGAACGTCGAACGTCGAACGTCGAACGGGTGTCATACCCGCGCGGCGTCACCATCCGTCCCTGTTCATCCACAAAGGTGGCGGCGTTGCCGATCATGACCAGGGAGAACATGTCGATGGGGTGGTCGAGCATCTCCTCAAGCGTCGTGACCACCCGCGCCTCCCCGTCCCGGCAGGCGTTGCGGACGATCCCGACCGGCGTCCCGCCCGGCCGGGCGGCAAGGCAGAGTTCCCGCGCCCGCTCGATCTGCCGCACCCGCCCCTTGCTCCTGGGGTTGTAGATGGCGATGACGAAGTCGGCCGCCGCGGCCGCCGCGATGCGCCGCTCGATCGCCTCCCAGGGGGTGAGGAGGTCGGAGAGGGAGATCACCGCGAAGTCGTGCATGAGCGGCGCGCCGAGCACCGCCGCCGCGGCCTGCAGGGCGGAGACGCCGGGGACGACGACGATTTCGACATCTTTAAAATCCCCCTTTGTCAAAGGAGGATTCAGGGGGTTATTGCCTGCGTCCGCCAGTTCCAGCACCAGCCCGGCCATGCCGTAGATGCCGGCATCGCCGCCGGAGACGAGGGCAACGGTCCGGCCGGAGGCGGCGATCCGGAGCGCTTCGGAGCAGCGCTCCACCTCGCGCATCATTCCGGAGGAGACCACGTCCTTCCCCTCCAGGAGCGGCCCGATCAGGTCGAGGTAGGTCTTGTAGCCGACCACCACCTCGGCCGCCCCGATCGCCTCGCGCGCCTCATGGGTCATATGCTTCAGGTCGCCGGGACCGGTCCCGACGACGTACAGTTTCGACATCCAAAACCTCTTTAATGGACAGGGATATTCAGGATAATCAGGATAAAGTCTTTCTATGAAACCTTCTGTATTCAAGTTTTGTTGGGCCAAAATTAACGAGGAGCCCGACTTCGATGCCTGTGGCTTTGAGATAATTTATGAGTTGGGCTTGGTGTTCCGGCGCAATTGCCTTGGCTGCCTTTAATTCGATGATTACTTTTCCCTCTACCAGGATATCTGCAAAGAATTCACCGACCTTTTCACCTCGAAACATGACCGAAAACGGCACTTGGGATTGAGCCGTAAGCCCCCTCTCACGGAGAAGAACCAAAAGCACTTTTTCATAGACAGATTCAAGAAAGCCAGCACCCAGTTCATTCATTACCTCGAAGCAGGCTCCGAGTATGCTTTCTGTAATGTCTCTATATAGCATGGGTTTAGACTTTCAATCCTGAATATCCCTGTTAATTTCGGTTTTCAAGCCGTCTCTGCTATGGCCAGCGTCACATTCCCGCTCTTCACCTTCTTGAGAATGAGCCGCCCCCCTTCCGAGGCGAGGAGCGCGGCGGGCTCCGCGACACCGACCGCGCCGATCGCCCCCAGGGCATGGGGGGACGGGGGAGAGGGCGCGGAAACGCCGTTCAATTCATCGCTCTCGTAAAAGGCGATGGGGAGCGCATGGTTGCCGGCAAATGCCAGAAGCCCCGCCTCTCCGCGCTTGGCGGCGGCGCTGGCGATGCAGCGGACGCTTTTTACCGAAAGAAACAGCCGCTTCAGGTTCGTCGCCACCACCTCTTCGATCTCGGCTGCGCCGGTGCCGCTGTTGCAGCCGATCCCGAGCACCAGGTTCCGCGGCCGGAGAATGAGGAGGCTCTCGGAGAGTGCCTGGGGGGGGAGATGGCGGTTGGTGACGAACAGGAACCCCTTGGCCCCGCTCTGGAGCGCCTCGACGAAGGTATCGCGGAAGGAGAGCCGGCCGCGGCCGTGAAACCAGGGGCGCACCCGGCCGGTCGCGTCGACCACCGCGATCTCCTCGCCGTCCAGGAGCAGGCTGTTCAGCACCTTGACCCGGGACAGGTCGTCGATGCCCCACCCCTCCTCCCGGGCAAGCATGTCGAAGGAGGGGAGGCCGTGGCCATCGGTGGCGGTGGTGATCACCTCCCGCGCCCCGGTGACGAAGGCGCACCGGGAGGCGAGCTCGTTGGCGCCCCCCAGGTGGCCGGAGAGGAGGGAGATGGCGAACCGCCCGCAATCGTCCATAACCACCACCGCCGGGTCCTTGTCTTTTGACTCGATCAGGGGGGCGATCATCCGGACGACGATACCGGCGGCCATGATGAAGACAAAACCCGTATAGCTATCCTCCCCCCCACCCTCGCCCTCCCCCCGCTGGGGGGAGGGATGGGAGGGGGGCCAGAGCCGCCCCACCAGCTCTTTCAGATCCCCCGTGAAGGGGACCGACTCCTTCCCCCCCTCGCCCCGGTACTTCCCGAGGACATGGAGGGAGGCAGAGCCGAGGCCGTCCCGGAGCCGGGCGCCGAGCCGGGCGCCGTCGCGGGTTATGGCGATGATGGCGATACGCATGGTCATCCAAAAGCAGAATTAACAGGGATATTCAGGATATTCAGGATTTAACGACAAAAAGACTTTCCTGAACCCGCGAAAACATAGCGACGTTTATGTGCCATCGAACCACGGATGAATCACGGATTGATATGAAGCTTTTCCGGCCCACATAGATTTTTATTTGAATGGCTTTTATCCTGATTATCCTGAAAATCCCTGTTAAATAAGGGTGAGGGTTTAGGCGAGCATCCCCTTCCGGTACTCGTGGCTGAACCCCTTGTCGTACAGCTTCGACACGGCCGCCAGTCCCTCCCGCCGCGCCCGGAGCACGTCTCCGACGATGATCACCGCCTGCTTGCCGATCCCGGTTTCCCGCACCTTGTCGGCGATGTCGGCCAGGGTCCCCTCCACCACCTGCTCGTCGGGCCAGGAAGCGCGTGCCACCACGGCTGCCGGGGTCCCGGTGGTGTAAGCCCCCGCAAGCAGCTCCGCCACCACCTTTTCTATCATGGCAACGGAAAGGTAGATGACAAGGGTCGCGCCGATCTTGCCGATCTCCGCAAGGCCCTCCCGCTCCGGCACCGGCGTCTTGCCGGCCAGGCGGGTGATGATCACCGTCTGGGAGACCTCCGGCAGGGTCAGCTCCTGCCCGAGCGCCGCGGCGGCGGCGAAGGCGCTGGTGACGCCGGGCACAACCTCGTACGCGATGCCGAGCTCGTCCAGGGCCGCCATCTGCTCCTGGATCGCCCCGTAGATGGAGGGGTCGCCGGTGTGGAGCCGCACCGCCCGTTTCCCGGCCGCCACCGCACCGGCAAGGAGAGCGGTCGTCTCCTCCAGGGTCATGCCGGCCGAGTCGTACACATCCGCGTTGGGCGCATGGGCGCGAACCAGTTCCCGGTCCACCAGGCTCCCGGCGAAGACGACCACGTCCGCCTCCCGGAGCAGCCGCGCGCCCTTGACGGTGATCAGCTCCGCGTCGCCGGGACCGGCGCCGACGAAGTGGACTATGACATTATTTTCACCACGGAGACACGGAGACACGGAGAAAACCTCACCTCGAAATCTGTTACTTCTTCACGATCAAGAGCGACAGGTAATCGAGCTTGCGCCCCACCAGCGCCCCGAGGTCGAACACCACCTCTTCCTCCGGCGAGCCGACCCGGCTGACGAACACCCCGTTATTCTCCAGCCCCAGTTCCTGGAGCAGCGCGTAGACCCCGTCGAACACCCGGCTCACCTTCATCAGCACGACCGTGTCGAACTCCTCCAGGGTCCGCCGCAGGCCCCCGTTCTCGAAGGCGGCGGGAATGATGGCGATCCGCTCCGAGGCCATCCCGAGGGGAACGCCGGCGGCCACGGCGGCCGCCCCCACGCTGGAAATCCCCGGCACCACCTCCACGGGGATGTCCGGATACCTCTCCCGGAAGATCCGGTAGAGATAGAGAAAGGTGGAGTAGAGAAACGGGTCGCCGATGGTGATGAAGGCCACGTCGCGCCCCTGCCGGACCTTTTCCGCCACCTCGTCGGCCGCCGTTTCCCAGAACTCGGCGAGCCCCTCCTGGTCCTTCCGCATGGGAAAGACCTGGACGATCACCTCCTGCCGGTCCCGGTCGAGAAAGGACTCGACGATGGAGAGGGCGTAGCTGGAATCGGCGGGGCTCGCCGTGGGGGCGCAGACGACCGCAACCTCCCGGAGTATCCGCTCCGCCTTGCGGGTCAGGAGCTCCGGGTCGCCGGGGCCGACGCCAACCGCATAGATCTTAGCCATTACTCCTCACCTTTCCATGCAGCAATGATATACACCGGATTATGCGCGTCGAACATCTTGTACTCGGTCAGACCCCGGGTCTTGGCGATGTTGACGCAGGTCACCTCCACCGCGTAGCCGTGGTCCTCCAGGAACTCCACCGCCTTGGTCAGGGTGTCCAGCGTGACGGCGTTCAGGACGATCCGCCCGTCGGGCTTCAGCCGCCGGTCGACCGCCTCGATGATCTCCTCCAGCATCCCGCCCGAGCCGCCGATGAAGATCCGGTCCGGGTCGGGGAGGTCGTCCAGCCCCTCGGGGGCGAACGCCTCCACCAGCACGATGTTGCGGGAAACGAACTTCTTCAGGTTCTCCCGGATGAAGGCGAGGTACTGGGGGTTCTTCTCCAGGGCGAAGACCTTGCCGTTCGGCATCAGGTTCTCCGCCTCGATGGAAACGGAGCCGCTCCCCGCGCCGATGTCCCACATGACCAGGTCGTCCTGGAGCTGGAGCTTGGCCAGCGTCACCGCCCGGACCTCCTGCTTGGTGATCAGCTTCTTGGCGGTGGCGAATTCCTCGTCGTCGATCCCGAGCACCGGGTAGTGGGTAAGCGACGGCTCCCACGCCTTGATCAGGATCAGTATGTTGAGGGGGGATGCGGTGAGCTCCGCGAGGCCGCGCACGTCGGTCCGGGTGAACCGTTCCGCGGGGAGCCCCAGGTCCTCGCACAGCCACGCCTCGTACCCCTCGGCGCCCCGCGCGATCAGCTCACGGGCGATGGCCGCCGGAGTGTTGACGCTGTCGGTGAGGACCGCCACCTTTTCCGCCGCGACGATCCGGTCGATGGCCCCCTTCAGCCCCCGGCCGTGGACCGAGACGAAGATGGCATCGTCCCACGGCTCCTTGATCCGGGCAAAGGCATACTGGACGCTGGTGACGTTGGGGAATATCTCTATCCGCTCCTTGGGGAGATTGCGCAGGAGAAAGCGCGCCACCCCGAAGAAGTTCGGGTCCCCGGAGCCGAGCACCACCACCCGCTTGTCGGTGCTCTTCAGGTAATCGAGCGTGATGGAGAGGTCATCCAGCTCCCGCTTCTCCCCCGGGAAATCGGAAAAGATGTCCAGGTGCCGCTGATGGCCGATCAGCACCTCGGCCTTGCGGATAACCTCCAGCGCCTTGGCGCCGACCCCTTCCCATCCCGTGATACCCGCGCCCACCAGGTAGATCTTCTGTTGAGGCATGTCAACCCCCTGTCACTTCGATTGCAAGTAATTTTACCCGAAATATAGCACTTCCCCACGGTATCCCGCCAATAAAACTTTCATTGCCACCCCCGGAGCCAGCTTTTCGGCGAACTCCCGCACCCGGCCGCAGACCAGTCCGATCAGCTCCGGGTCGTTGCCGGAGGTTACCAGGACCTCCCGGGCAGTGTTCGCTCGCTTCGCGAGCGGTTCGAGGTTCGAGGTTCGAGGTTCGAGGCTAAGCCATTCGGCCAGCATCCGCAGGTCCAGTTCCGACGAGGAGGCATGGGTCTGCTCGTGGCCGCAGGCGATCTTCAGGAGCTTGGCGAACTGCCCGGCAATGACCACGCTCCGTACCCCCTTGCGCGCGCAGGCGCGCAGGGCATGGCCGACATGGTCCCCCATCATGACGAAGGCCTCTTCCGGGAGCCCTTCCCCGCTCTCCGCCCCCCTGAGATGGCGCTCCGCGACCATCTCGCTGGTCCTGCCGGTGGAGAGGACCACCGTCGTGCTGCCGCAGGCCAGCGCCACGTCGATGGCGGCGTCGATGGTATCGGTCCACGCCCGGGCGGAGACCGGACGGACGATCCCGGTGGTACCGAGGATGGAGAGGCCGCCGACGATGCCGAGCCTCTCGTTCAGGGTCTTCTTGGCCAGCTCCTCGCCGTTGGGAATGGAGATGAGGCAGTGCAGGCTGAAGGCCGAAGGCTGAGGGGGGAAGACCTCCCTGATGGCCTCCTCGATCATCCGGCGCGGCACCGGGTTGATCGCCCACTTCCCCACCGGCACGGCGAGCCCCGGCTTGGTCACCCGGCCGATGCCGGCGCCCCCTTCGATGATTATATACCGATCCGGTGATTCCGTAGGGGCGCAGCATGCTGCGCCCTGCGAAAAGTCATCGGGCGCAGCATGCTGCGCCACCATGACGCCGGTGCAGCGTATCGAGGCGGGTACGGCAGTCTTCACGCACACGGGGTGGCTGCTGAAGAATGTGGTGATCTGGGCGATCAGCGGCGGGAACGTGGCTGCCACCGTGAGGAAAGCAGAGCTCCCGGTGC
>DATDNF010000052.1:0-13192 GCA_036518435.1 Geobacteraceae bacterium | reverse complement strand
CCCGGTGAAACCATCCATCCCCTCCGGAAATTTTTAACAACGCACCATGAACAGCTCCTCTTATACACCCGCCAGACGGGCAAAGTCAACCGCCGCACCTCTCGCCTCAAGCAGGCGGCCCGCCAAATAAAAGCTTGCATTCCCCGGCCATAACCTCTATGGTACACGTTCAGCGTTTCGACCAGGCAGGCTTCCCCTGCCGTCACTGACTTCCTGTTGTTTCATCGTTCACTAGCCCCCCCTGCTTTCAGTTAGTTCCCCTGAAAATGCAGCAGTAGCAACGGTTGGCGACGATGTATCGATGTCGGTCAACCTGTGCTGCTGCCGTTCCCTTGCGGGTCATCAGTTTGTCCCCGCGGCATCCGCATGTAACCCCTTTTGCTTTCGAGACGGGCATGAACACGATTGCTCCACGGCGGGCCCTCGCGCGTTATCGCGTGCACGGCACCAGACGCCATGGCGGCAAAACCGGTCGCGCTGATTTTCTTCGCCTGTCTCCGGATAAGGAACCATCATGACGTTTGCAGAACTCCAGTTGAACCCCACGATCCTCAAGGCCCTCGAAGTGTGCGGCTACAGCGAGCCGACCCCGATCCAGGCCCAGGCCGTGCCCGTGGCCATGGCCGGCCACGACCTGATCGCCACCGCCCAGACCGGCACCGGCAAGACGGCGGCCTTCGTGCTGCCGGCACTCCAGCGCCTGACCGCCCCCGCCGCCGGAACCGGCCGCGGTCCGCGCATGCTGATCCTGACCCCGACCCGGGAGCTGGCCAACCAGATCACCGACTCCATCCGCAGCTACGGCAAGTTCATGCGCGTCAAGAGCTGCGCCATCCTGGGCGGAATGCCGTACCGGGAGCAGCTCCGCCTTCTGTCGCAGCCGGTCGATATCGTGATCGCCACGCCGGGGCGGCTGATCGACCACCTGGAAAACCGGCGCATCGACCTGCGCCGCCTGGAGATGCTGATCCTCGACGAGGCGGACCGGATGCTGGACATGGGCTTCACCGAGGACGTGGACAAGATCGCGGCCGCCGCGCCCGCGGGCCGGCAGACCCTGATGTTCACCGCCACCATGGACAACACCATGGCCCGGCTCGCCCAGCGTCTCCTGAACAACCCGGAGCGGGTCACCATCGCCGGGCAGAAGGCCACCCTGGACAACATCGAGCAGCGCCTCCACGTGGCCGACGACCTGCGCCACAAGAACCGCCTGCTGCAGCACTTCGTCTCGGACGCGAGCGTCACCAAGGCGATCATCTTCTCCGCCACCAAGCGGGATGCCGATGCCCTGGCCCAGGAACTGTACGAGCAGGGGCACCAAGTGGCGGCGCTGCACGGAGACATGAACCAGCGCGCGCGAAACCGCACCATCGAAGACATGCGCCGGGGGAGGGTCCGGCTGCTGGTGGCGACCGACGTGGCCGCCCGCGGCCTCGACGTGACCGGCGTAAGCCACGTCATCAACTTCGACCTCCCCAAGTTCGCCGAGGATTACGTGCACCGGATCGGCCGGACCGGCCGCGCCGGGGCTGCCGGCATAGCCGTCTCCTTCGCCTCGCTCAACGACCAGAACTACCTGGACAAGATCGAGCGCTTTATCGGCCAGACGCTCCCGCAGCACGTGATTCCGGGGCTGGAGCCGACCCGGGGGCTGCGCCCCAAAAGCACCTCCGGCAAGGGTCCCAAGCGCAACAGCGCGCCGGCGGGACGGAAAAGCAATGCCGCCACCGCGCAACGGCGCAGCGACAACCGCACCGACAACAGCCCGGGTAGCGACAAGTCCCGCATCAAGCGGTGGGGCGCGCCGAAGACCGCGAAACCGGTTACCGTGGAATACCGCGGCTCCGGCCGGCCGAGCCGGCGGGTGATCTAACCCGTTACGCCGGCCCCCCGCCCGCAAGAAAAAGGCCCCCTGCCGCGTTGGCAGGGGGCCTTTTTTTTGGCGCGGCAGGGCCCTTTCCCGCAAGCCGCGGGGTCTCACGTATATGAAAATGAATATCATTTATGTTATCTTTACGTGCAGGATATGGTATAGTTTTGAGTAGGAGTACCGCACAAAGGAAAGGGAAAGGAAAAGATTCGGCTCTGCGGAGCGGAAAGGAGTACCGTATGTACGCCATAACCGGAGCAACGGGTAACATAGGAAGCAAGATTGCCGACACCCTGCTGGCAAGGGGTGAAAAGGTACGGGTGATCGGCAGAAATGCCGCCAGACTACAGCGGTTTGTCGACAAAGGGGCCGAGGCGTCTGTAGGGGATCTGAAGGATGGCGCGTTCGTGGCCAGGGCCTTTGCCGGCGCCACGGCGGTTTTCGCCATGATCCCGCCGGAATTTTCTGCAAGGGATTTCCGGGCTTACCAGAATGAGGTCGGTGGAAACCTCGCCGCCGCCATAAAGACGTCCGGGGTACGGAACGTGGTGAACCTGAGCAGCCAAGGGGCCGACCTGTCCGAAGGGACCGGGCCGATCCTCGGTCTCCGCGATCAGGAAGCGCGGCTCAACGGTCTTTCCGGGGTGAATGTTCTCCACCTCCGGCCGACCTTCTTCATGGAGAACCTCCTGATGGACATCCCCCTCATCAACCAGAAGGGGATCATCGGCTCCGCGGTGCGCGGGGACCAGGAGTTCGCCATGATCGCCACGCGGGACATCGCCGCCCATGCAGCGGAGCGGCTCGTCAAAAGGGACTTTTCTGGCAGCACGGTCCAGGACCTGCTGGGGGAGCGCGACCTCTCCTTCAACGAGGCGACCGCAGTCATCGGCCGTGAGATCGGGATGCCCGGCCTGAAGTACGTGCAGTTCCCGTACGAGGATGCCGCAAACTGGCTGATGGAGATGGGCGTCGGCAAGGACTTGAGCCGGCTCTTCATCGAGATGAACAAGGCCCTGAACGACGGGCTCTTCGCCGTCAACCGACCGAGGACCAGGGACACTACGACGCCGACCTCGATCGAGGAGTTTGCAGCCGTCACCTTCTCGCGGCTCTTTGCGGCCGCAGCGCCGCGCAAAGCAGCCTGACGGAATCATCCTGCAACTTTTGCCGCATCGACCGGAAAGCCCGCTTCTGGCGGGCTTTCCAGCGTGGGCTGAAAACCGTACCGTTTCCTGTGCGGTTTTTGCGTTTCGTACCTGCCATTGACCGATTACCGCGCCCCATCTTAAGAATTTCTTATTTACACAATCCCGAAAGGTGTGTATATTTTCGGGAAATTATGCCTGCGCTACCGGTACGATGAGCACCGCCGGGTCAGACTGAAGACTGTAAAGATTATGGTTGAGGAAAAGCCGTGGCAACCGGTGATCACGAGAGGTCTGACCGATACGGAAAGGAGATACAGAATGGGTAAACAGCTGATGAAACAGATCGTTGCAAGACTTGGTATCATTACAGTGGTTGCAGGCGCCGGCCTGATTGCCGCCGGCACTGCGCATGGCTGATGAGGCGGAGGGGACGGCGCCGTGAGCGCCGACAAAAAGGATGCGGCTGCACCTCTATCCCTAAAAAACGCCGTTGCTGAGAAAGCTGCTGCTGTTGAAGTCAAAAAGGACGTCGTTGCAGGGAAAGCCGCCACAGGACAAAAAGCAGCTGAAAAACCGAAGTCTGAAAAAAAGAACGCGCAGAAAAAGAACGCCATAAAGACTACTGAAGAGAAAAAGCCAATGCCCGCAAAATAGTAAACGGGGCGAAATCGGCAGGGTGCAAGACCGACCGGCTAAAGGGAGAGTTCGAGCTGCTTCCAGGTGCAGCGCTTGATCTTGGGGCCGGCATAGTAGCGGGGACAGGAGGCGATCACCGCCGCCGCCGGCTGCTTGCAGGCCCTGCGGCAGGAGAGGCAGAGCGGGTTGGCTTCGGGTTGCTTCTTCATGGCCACCTCTCTTACGCTATCTTCCTGATCCAGCCGAACGGGTCGGCAATCCTGCCGTACTGGATGCCGGTCAGGGTGTCGTACAGTTTCTGCGTCAGGCGGCCGACCCCGCCGTCGCCGACCTGGAGCAGGTCGCCGCGGTACGACAGGTGGCCGACCGGGGTGATGACCGCGGCCGTGCCGCTACCGAACGCCTCGGTCACGCGCCCGGCGCGAATGTCCGTCAGGAGCTCTTCGATGTCGATCTGGCGCTCCTCCACCTTGAAGCCGAGAGAGGCGGCGAGCTTCAGGACCGAATCGCGGGTGACCCCGTTCAGGATGGAGCCGGTGAGCGGCGCGGTCACCACCACGTCCCCGTAGGCGAAGAACATGTTCATCGCCCCCACCTCCTCCACGTATCGGTGGTGGACCCCGTCGAGCCAGAGCACCTGGTCGAACCCCTTCTTCTTCGCCTCCAGCCCCGCCTTGAGAGAACTGGCGTAGTTGCCCCCCGTCTTGGCGTCGCCGGTGCCGCCGGGGGCGGCGCGGACGTACTTGTCCTCCACCATGATCTTCACCGGGTTGAAGCCGGAGGGATAATAGGCGCCGACCGGGGAAAGGATCACGTAGAAGTAGTAGTGGTCGGAGGGCTTCACGCCGAGCACCGGCTCCACCGCGATCATGGCTGGGCGGATATAGAGGGAGGTCCCGGCGGAGGCGGGGATCCAGTCCTTTTCCAGGCGCACCAGGTTCTCGATCCCCGCGAGGAACAGCTCCTCAGGCACCTCCGGCATGCACATCCGCTCGGCGGAGCGATTGAAACGGCGGGCGTTCATCTCCGGCCTGAACAGGGCGACGGTGCCGTCCTGCCATTTATAGGCCTTCAACCCCTCGAAGATTTCCTGGGCATAGTGAAACACCAGACATGCGGGGTCGAGGACAAAGGGGGCATACGGCTCGATCCGGGCATCCGCCCAACCCTGGCCCGCCTTCCATTCCGCCAGCAGCATCCGGTCGGTGAACATCCTGCCGAATACGAGCTTCGCCTCGTCGGTGAACTTCGGCTTCCTCTTCTCGTCGGGAAGGGGGAGTACCCTGATTTCCATGCTCTGCTACCTCCGATTTTCGGCGCCGGGCGTCGGTATACGTTGTATCTTCATCATGTACCATAACCTACGGCCGCGGGCAAGGATTTTTCCCAACCCGACCGGCCGGAAATGACTGTTGCGCATTCCGGGCAAAAATAAACAAAAACCCACTTGAAATTTACCACGACCGTTGCTACATTATTAGCACTCCCGAAAAGGGAGTGCCAACATTGCCTGGCACCAGACGGAGGAACCGCAACGTGAACTACGCCATGCCGGTCGCAGCCGACAGTTTCAGCCTTTACCTCAATGAAATCCGCCGTTTCCCGACCCTTTCACAAGACGAGGAACACCGCCTGGCGGTCAGGTACTTCGAGGACAAGGACCTGGAGGCGGCCCACCGGCTCACCACCTCCAACCTCCGCTTCGTGGTGAAGATCGCCGCCGAATACCGCTCCTACGGGGTGAAGATGCTCGACCTGGTCCAGGAGGGGAACGTCGGCCTCATGATGGCGGTGCGCAAGTTCAACCCCTACAAGGGGTTTCGCCTCATCTCCTACGCGGTCTGGTGGATCCGCGCCTACATCCAGAACCACCTCGTGTCGGTCTGGAGCCTCCTGAAGATCGGCACCACCCAGGCCCAACGCAAGCTCTTCTTCAAGCTGAACCAGGCTAAAAACGCCATCAGGAACATGACCGGCGCCGACGACCTGGAAGCGACCGCCCTCTCCCTCGACGTCTCGCAGGCGGAAGTGGTGGAGATGGGGGAGCGGATGCGGGGGGAATGTTCCCTGGACGCCGAAATCGCCGACGGCGACGGCCATACCCTGCTGGAAGGGCTGGCGGATGATCGCCGGAACCAGGAGGAGCTCCTCGGCGACCGCCAGGAGCACGCCCTCGTGAAGCGGGAGATCGCCTCCGCCATGGGGAACCTCAACGAGAAGGAGCGCTTCGTCATCGAGCGCCGGGTGGCCGCAGACGAGCCGATGACCCTCCAGGAGATCGCCGACACCTTCGCCATCTCCCGGGAAAGGGTGCGCCAGATCGAGGAGGGGGCGCTGAAGAAGATGAAGAACCTCCTCACCCCCCTCATTACCCACGTCCAGGCTGTCTGATCCTGTCACTACAGAGCCGCATTCCACAAGGGCCGATGGGTTTCATCGGCCCTTTGTTTTTGCAGCCCCCTCTCGCCATTTTTCCCTTGCTGAAGCCATTCAGCCCCCCCTTTGTGCATTCTTGACAATTACAACAGAATAATTAGCGCTAAATCTAATTGACATTCCATACTGAAACAATTTAAATTACACGCGTCTAAGCCTTATTGCTGTTCGGTTGCGGGTGGCCCATCCACTCGACACTTGTACGATATCACAAAAGGAGGAGCATGCGATGAAAGGAAGGTTGAAGAGGGTTTCGCGATGGTTGCCGGTGGTGGCGGTAATGGCGATGGTGTGCCTGCCGTCGCAGAGTTTCGCTACGCTGTCGGTTGCGTCCAAGGACATTGTTACTGCCGACGGCACAACGGGGCAGGACGTTACCACGGGGAACGGCGTCAAGACCGGGCATATCCAGGATGGGGCGATAATCACCTCGAAGATTATCGACCTTGCGATTACTACGCCGAAGATCGCCGATGGCGCGGTGACTGCATCGAAATTAGGGATAGTCTGCCCGACCGGCTATTATCTGCAATTCGTCACGGGAAGTGGATGGGTTTGCAGCGCTGGGACGCCGGGTCCGACAGGTCCTCAAGGTCCAGCTGGACCTACTGGTGCGACAGGCCCCGCAGGAGCAACCGGGCCGCAGGGCCCGACGGGTTTCACCGGTCCGCAAGGGCCGATGGGTCCAATGGGCCCGCAAGGCCCTGTCGGTCCGGCTCCTAATTATTCAAATGTGGTCGTCGTTGCCAACAGTGGTGGAAATTTTTCGGACATTAGCGCCGCACTGGCCTCCATCACCGATGCATCAGAGACAAAACCCTATCTGGTCAAAGTCATGCCCGGCGTCTACAATGTCTCGCAGCCAATCTCTCTCAAAAGTTATATTGACATCGAGGGAAGCGGTAAAGGGGTCACCACAATAGTCGGTCCAACTGTCGCAGACGTCGACATGACGATTATCAAAGCAAGCAACACCGTGAATGTCGAAGTGAGAAATATCGGCCTGGAATGGGCAGCCGGGAGCTATTATACAAATGTGGGTGTATTCCCGTGTGATTATGGGATATGGTCAGACAGTTCAAACTTAAAGCTTAATGACATAGTTATTAATATTACTGGCTTTCCTGTTCGTAAAAATCAACACGGTATTTACGCTAACGCTTCCACTTTGGATATGAACAATGTATATGTAAACGGAAATAACCCTGGGGGTGACATTGGCGAAATACATGGCGTAACCACAGCAAATACCATAGCAACCATTAACAACACTAATATCAATGTTGCATGTGGTGGATATCTAAGAGCCTTGGCCGCTGTTATGATAGAAGGAGATGTAACAATCACCAACTCCAAGTTCAATGGACAACATTGGGGAATGCATGTCTCTAACAATGCGGGCACATCAAATCTTAAAATTTATAGCTCCTTGCTCAAAGGAGGAATTTTTTCTATTGAAGGCTTTAATTACGGGACCATGGGAATCGGGTCCAGCCAATTGGATGGCAATAGAACAGATTGGAATGGCTACCCGCCCAAAATGGTCAATTGTTTCGATGGTTCGTTTAGCCCCATAGCCAATCAGTAACGCCCCCTGGAAGAAGCATAGCGATCGCGTCTCAACTTCGATAATATAAGGAGTTGAGACGCGATCTCCTTTACCCCCTCGCCCGATCCTCCACTTGACAAAGCCGGTCAGCCCTCCTCTATCGATCTTTATAATTGCAATTTGATTTTTGGTTTAGAATTTAATTGACATTCCATACTAAATAAATTTAAATTAACAAAATATTACTCAAGCCATCTCTACTATTTTAATTGCAGTTCGGCCGCGGGTGGCTCTTCACTTGGGCTTGAACGATATCACACAAGGAGGGGTATTCAATGAGCGGAAGACTGAAGAGTGTTTCACGGTGGCTGTCGGTGGTGGCGGTTATGGCAATGGTATGCCTGCCGGCGCAGAGCTTCGGCACACTGACGGTTGCGTCCAAGGACATCATTCCTGCCGACGGCACCACGGGGCAGGATGTTACCACAGGTAACGGGGTGAAGACGGGGCATATCCAGGATGGGGCGGTGACAACATCGAAGATTGTCGATGCGGCGATTACGACGCCGAAAATCGCCGATGGAGCGGTTACCGCGGCAAAGCTCGGTGCCAATGCGGTAACTACTGTAAATATCGTTGACGGGGCGGTGATAACATCGAAGATTGTCGATGCGGCAATTGCGACGCCGAAAATCGCCGATGGAGCGGTTACCGCGGCAAAGCTCGGTGCCAATGCGGTAACTACTGTAAATATCGCCGATGGGGCGATAACCGATGCCAAGATTGCCGGCCCTATTTCCGCCTCCAAAATCTCGGGCCTGAGTACAGTTATTGCCGATGGCTCCGTGACTACAAACAAGATTGCAGATGGTGCGGTAACGGATGCCAAGATCTCGGGAATACTCGGAGCGGACAAGTTAAGCAGCTATTCGCACGTCTTCATTGTTCACAAGGGACCGGCCAATAACCAGACGACTTTCAATTCCGTAAAATCCGTGTTCGATTATCTGTTCAGCCTGGCACAACAGGGACCGAACTGGCTTGGGGAGCGTCAGGCCATACTGGTTATGCCGGGCAGCTATGAGGAAGATTTGTCTCTGTTGAATGATCATTCTTGTGACGGGCAACGCGGCTGCTCGGCCCCTGCCGTTAATGTCGACATTATAGGGGCAAGCCGGTCAGGAAGTATTATCGCCCTGGTTAATAACAACATTTATGATTCTCCTCAGGGGAGCATGCAACTCCGGTCGGGCATGTACTTGAAAAATCTTACGGTCGAAGGAGTGCTTAATGTATCTCACGCGCAAAATGCCGGGGTTATCGGCTCCGATGTACTGACACCATGGATCGCATTTTACGGCGGCTGGGAAAATATTAAGAATTTTACGATCGATGATGTGTATATAGACCCTGTAGGTAATCCCGCCATTGGGTTTTGGGGGACCGGTGAAAACGATACTTTAAGATTTAACAACATCCGCATCAACAATGGATACATTCTACTGATATATCCAATCACCGAAAAGCCGTTTAAATTCAGCAACATTACGTTCACCGGCAATGCGGGAGCGATGTTTACCGCATGGTACGCTAACTTTAATGCGCCAAGTGCAACATTTTATTTTG
Organism: Geobacteraceae bacterium; assembly: GCA_036518435.1. Taxonomy (GTDB): domain Bacteria; phylum Desulfobacterota; class Desulfuromonadia; order Geobacterales; family Geobacteraceae; genus JAMPXD01. Next base: position 3,921 of record DATDNF010000052.1, on the reverse strand, counting down.
ACAACATCTCTCTTGAGGGCACATACGACAACGCCTTCAACATTAGCGGCTCTTCTGCCGTAAAAATCAATGTGACGAACAGCAAATTGAATAACTATACTGCCTTGTTGGCCGACACCAACCCCGGCAGCAATGAACTTGCAATTAACAATTCTGTTCTATCGATTGCCTCAAGCCCCGGGAGCTCAGTAAAGATAGGTAATTCGCAAATAGGAACAATTCAGCCAGGCAGCGGGGCGATCAAAGTGGTGAACTCGTATAACGCAAATTTTGATCCATATAATAACGGACAGTATTAAGTCGTAAGAATCTGTGTAAACATTTCAGTCAAACCAAAGGGGGCCGATGATTTCATCGGCCCCTTTTGGTTTTATCCCCGAAACCGTCTGCCCGGCGCAAAGCGCACCGCACGGAGCGCAGGCCGCATTCTTTACTGTTTAATGATACAATATCTATGCAATTTAACAGCGTTTAGGTAAAAAATATTTGTTGACATTTCTTGCGTGATTACATAAATATCGACGCACAATTCATGCAGATCGATACCCGCTTATCGAGAGTGGCGGAGGGACAGGCCATTTGAAACCACAGCAGCCGGCTCGCCCCGCGGGCGCCAGGCGCTAATTACTGCCGTTGACGCGGCAAAGATGGCGGGAGGCAAATAGCATGTTTACCGAAGAACAGATAGAGCGCTATTCGCGCCACATCATCCTCAAGGAGGTCGGCGGGAAGGGGCAGAAAAAACTGCTGGACGGAAAGGTCCTGATCATCGGCGCCGGCGGGCTCGGCTCTCCGATCGCCCTGTACCTGACGGCAGCAGGGGTGGGGACCATCGGCATCGCCGACGCCGACGTGGTCGACCTATCCAACCTGCAACGCCAGATCGCCCACCACACCCGCGACATCGGCACGCCGAAGGTCCTCTCCGCAGCGGAAAAGATGACCGCCATGAACCCGGACATCAAGGTGAACACCTATCACGAATGGGTGAGCGCCGCCAATATCCTCGACATCATCCGGGAGTACGACTTCGTCATCGACGCCACCGACAACTTCGCCGCCAAGTTCCTGATCAACGACACCTGCGTCCTGGCCGGCATGCCGTACTCCCACGGCGGTATCCTCCAGTTCGACGGCCAGACCATGACCGTCCTGCCGGGCGCGTCCCCTTGCTACCGCTGCATCTTCCCCGCCCCCCCGCCGGAGGATCTCCTCCTCCCCTGCTCGCGGGCCGGCGTGCTCGGCGTCCTGCCGGGGGTGATCGGCGTCATCCAGGCCACCGAGGCGCTCAAGCACCTCCTGGGAGCGGGAGAGCCCCTGACCGGCCGGCTCCTCACCTACAACGCCCTCGCCATGCGTTTCCGCGAGGTCCCGGTACGGAAAAACCCTGCCTGCCCGATCTGCGGCGAAAGTCCCGTCATCACACGTCTTTCGGACTGAACGCCCCCCATTTTTCTCTCTTCGCGGCCATTTTCCCCCTTGACATACCCAACCGATTCGCTTAAGATTAAAACACTACTTACCAGATAGATTTTATAGTGATGGAGAACGGGCGTGGTGACCATCGACCAGAACAAGCTGAGGCATCTCATCACCCGGGGGACGAGGCCGGTTTCCACAGACGAACTGCGGCGGGAAGGGAACGTATTCTTCGTCGGCGGCAACCTCCCGGAGCGGGAAACCCTCGAAACGCTGTTCGACAGCCACTGCCAGGCCCCCGCGGAGCTTTTCCACCTCACGTTCGGCGACATCAACAACTTCCACCGCGGCGAAGCGCTGGCAAGGGTGATCAAGAAGAACTTCAACGCCCACCTTGTGGGAAGGCTCGACTATCCGCCCCCCCCCTACCTGATCGAGCGGGCCTATGCCGCAGGGGTGGACATCCTCGACATCCCGCTCACCGTATTCGACCGGGCCCTGTCCCGGGAGCGCGGGCTGGCGATGGAAGAGCGGCTCAGCGCCCTCGACTGCGCCCGCTCCGTCTTCCCCCGGTGGTCGGTGGTTTCGACCCTGGTGGCGGGAGAAGAACCCCCCTGCTCCACCGTGGCGGGGATCGATGCGCTGCTGGCAGCCGGGGTGGTCCCGCTGGTGACGCTGTCCGGCCGGGCTGCCCACTACCCGGCAGAGGAGATCGCCGCCATCTTTGCCCACCTGGACGCCGGGTGGCGGAAGCACAAGGTTACGGTGAAGCCCCTCCTGCCGCTGGCAGGCATCACCACCCCCCTGGCCGATGCCCGGCCGAAGGGGGTGCTGCGGGGCTTCATCGACAAGATCCACGACCGGCAGCTCCTGGTCACCTCCGACCTGCGGCGCAGCCTCAGGGTACGGCAGGTGGAGGAATCGTTCGAATCGGCCGGCTTATAACTTGTGGAGGCGCAGCATGCTGCGCCCCTACGGAATCGCCATGTCCAACAATGAGCTTTTTGAAAAGCCTCTCAAAATAGACAACCGCCCGATGTGGCTCATCCTCCTGGACCGGACGGCACGCTACCAGGTAATGACGGGGCTGGCGGTCACGGTGGCCATCCTCTTCCACCTTTCGCCGCCGGAAGGGCTTTCCGCCGACGGCTACCGCGCACTCGTCCTGTTCGGCGCAACGATCTTTCTCTGGATCTCCGGCCTCCTCCCGATCGCGGTGACGGCCATCTTCTCCATGGTGATGCTGCCGCTCCTCGGGATCATGGACGCCAAGAAGACCTATGCGATGTTCGGCAACGAAGCGGTCTTCTTCATCCTCGGCGCCTTCATCCTGGCCGCGGCCATGACCGGCACGGGGCTGTCCGCACGGCTGGCCCGGGCGATGCTGGCACGGTTCGGGAAAACCCCCATCCGGCTGGCGGCGACGGTGTTCCTCCTCTCCGCGCTCCTCTCTTTCGTCATGAGCGAGCACGCCGTGGCAGCCATGATGTTTCCCGTGGTCACGGAAATCGCGACGGCGCTCCGGCTGGAGAAGGGAAGGAGCAGCTTCGGCCGGCTCCTCTTCATGGCGATTGCCTGGGGATGCATCATCGGCGGAATCGCCACCTTCCTCGGCGGGGCGCGGGCCCCGCTGGCGGCCGGGCTTCTGAAAGAGGCGACGGGGGCCCATTTCTCGTTCCTGGAATGGACCGCCGCCGCCTGCCTGATCGTCCTCCCCCTCCTGGTGATCGGCTTTCTCCTGCTCCTGAAGTTCTTCCCTCCCGACCTGCGGGACGTGGAGGAAGGGCGGCGGTTTCTCAACCGGAAGCGCCTGGAAACGGGGAAGATGAGCTACGACGAGATGCTGACCGCGGTCGTCATGGTCGCCACCGTCGCGTGCTGGATCGTGCTGGGGGAGAAATCGGGGCTCGCCGCCATCGCCATCCTCGGCACTGCGGCCCTCTTCGCCTTCCGGGTCGTCTCCTGGCAAAAGATCGAGGAATACGTCAACTGGGGGATCATCCTGATGTACGGCGGCTCCATCGCCCTCGCCTCCGCGCTGGAGAAGACCGGCGCGGCGATCTGGCTGGTGAAGAAAGGGATGGGGGCCTTCTCCCACTCGCCGCTGGCGGCAATCGCCGTGATCTCCCTGGTCTCCATCGCCCTCACCGAATGCATCAGCCACGCGGCGGTGGTGGCGATCCTGATGCCGATCGGGATGGGGCTCTGCAAGACCATCGGCATGGACCCCAAGGTGATGACCCTCTCCATCGCCCTCCCCGCCGGGCTCGCCTACTGCCTCCCGATGGGAACCCCGGCCACCGCCATCGCCTATGCCTCGGGGTACCTGAAGAGCCGGGACATCATCGTCCCGGGGAGCATCGTGATGGCCGTCTCCTGGCTGCTGTTCATGGGGTCGGTGGTGTTCGTCTGGCCGCTGCTGGGGCTAAAAATATAAAGCATTTTTGCCACAGAGGACACAGAGAGCACAGAGAAAGGCAACTGAAACTCATACATGGTTTG
>DATDNF010000051.1:0-78717 GCA_036518435.1 Geobacteraceae bacterium | reverse complement strand
TTCTTTTTCAGTAAAATGGGTGTAGGACATGGTGGGCTCCTTTCCGGGCGTGAGTGTTGGTCGCGCTTCACACACTACCAGAAAACCCCATCATGTCCTGCTTTTATATCACGTGGTGCACTTACGACTAGAATCTACCCTCCAAGTTGCCAACGTCCCCTTAGCCTCCCTTACTTTCTGTCAGATGTGTAGCTCTGGCACTCCACCTATATGCTTAGTAATTCCTTCAGAACCGGTAATGCCTTCGCGTCGCCAAAAGGGTGCGGGAGATGACTAATCCGCGGTTCAAACTCCTGTTTCAACTCGCCCAGCCCAACTTCAGAGCCTTCCGGCCACTCAGGGTTCCAGACGACCATTCTTAGCTTCTGGTTCGTTGTAAGTGCTTCATGAAAGATGTCGTTAAGGTGTGGATCACGAAAGGAAAATCCTATAATAAGGACAGCTGACGTTTCCCCCAATTCCTTTCGTAGCGCGGTATGGGCAAAGCGAAATGCCGAGTGGCCTTCAATCTCTGGATTGCCCTTATAACCAGGGTAAATGATCAAGTGTTCCACAGAACCAGGTTCTCTTCTGGAATAGTCCCGTGTGTTCCGTATGCCATTATTAATCTCAACCCAACTCATTGATCCATGAAGACGGTATACGCCGATGCCACTGGACTTTACCTTGGAATAGCCACCCGAGTCCCATGTTCCAAATCTGTTAAATCCATCGTAGCTTTGGATATTATTTGACTCAGCTAGTTCCATTATAACGTCTGTAACTGGGTCATAATTGGTTGTGAATATGCTAACCGAATCTTTTTGCCATTTACATAGGTCTAAAACTGGCATGTATAATTGTTTTACTTCAGATTCAGTGGGCACTCTACCATAGTGATCAAAGCATATGGAATTTGTCCGGGTTACAAAATTTGGAACATTTGAAAGCCAGTGCCCGCTAAGGTGCTTGTAGATAAAATCTCCAGTAGGCGAACCCTTTAAAGCGACGAATGGGTATAACAGCCTCAAGATGTCTTCTACATCCAGAATGTTCTTCTGTAGATAGCCCAGTGCATTCTGATAAACATTATCTTGCTGAAGTTGTTTACCTTTTCCCGTCGTAAAAAATTCACCGGTTGTTGGATAGCGTAGTGCTCTTGATGCACCAGCCCCTGTAAATATTGTTATCATGGTGCTATCTCCTTCTTCCGTGATCAGGCTGGATTTTCAGCTTCCATTCTCTCCTACAAGCAACCTTTCTAAGATTCAAATATTTATCTTGTGAGCCAACAGCTTGAGGGTGACCAGCGGCGGATTTTTTGCGGTCTGAGGACCGCAAGGGGGACGTAGTTGATTAGTTGAGTCCTCCACTTAATCAACAAATCAACTACGTCCCCTTAGTCTTCCCGTCCCCTTAGCCTTTCCGATTTCGAGGGCAGCCCCTTCAGGGTTTCAGTCTACTTCGTCGATTTCATCCCAACGGTCACCAAGGTGTCTGACAGGGTAAATAACCTTTCCCTGCACGGGGGCAATATTGAATCTTTCATAGAATACTGGATGTATTGCCAGTTTTGTGTCCTTATTAATTGGAAGTATGTCTGGGGACATATAAGAGAATTTACATTTGATGACGTGTGAGTTATTGGCATCTTCACCCACTACAATACCAAAAAAACCTATAGACATGAGATGCTTTAATAGCTTATCTTCATCTATAAGATCATTATCCTCCAAATACCATAATGATTTTGAGTGTCTCAAATATGAAAATATTTCCTTCGATGTCATTATTTTTAATTTTCCTGAAAATGACTTTTCCATAATTTGTTCAAGGTTAGGGATCAAAAATTGATTTGATATTAATAACTCTCTGACAGTGTCCATAATACTTTCGTGGACACCCGACAATATGCAATCTTTAAACTTCTCATGTCCATTGTTTTCGTGCTCATATAATATATTGTTAAGAATACTGATAAGTTCTCGTGGCGTGTGTTGGGTGTGTCTTAATATGTATACGTGAGTTGGTTCTTTTATATTCCGTCCGTTTACAATGTGACTAGGCATGAATTTGTCCCAAACAGTTTCTTTGACATTTTTATAGCTGTCCCATTCAACTCGATTAAATTCCTCCTTGCTTATTTCGTCCTTTAGTAATTGATAGTAGTAATATCTTTTAGAGACTAACCTTATTAAATCTTTTGGTTTCCATGATAGCTCTACTACGTGGTCTCGTATTTTCTGTTGTTCATACAGTTTAATGTGACGATAGATTTCACCAGGTATGCAACACTTAACTTCAAGATGCTCTGAATATTTTTTGCAAGTCAATTCCAATACTGCTTGCAGCAACCCTTCAACACAAGCAACGAATAACGTCTCACGCTCAAAGTTGTCCATTATTGTGTCAACAACAACCAAACATTTGTTTTCTTTAGATAAATGTTTTTTTAATGCAGTTTCTGCGTCAATAAATTGTGCATTTTCTAGCAATTCAGCTAGATACCCAAGTATTATTTTTGATAAATCGGATTTGCCTTTATACTTGCGAATAAAGTTGCTAGTAGACGTAATTATTTTTTGCCACAGCGTCATAGAGCGCTTATTAAAAAATTTATTGGCCTTGAGATATTCGTATATTGGTGATAATTCTCCAGCATACTCGGAATCTTTGAGGTCTCTTATAACAGCATTCATAGCCGCTACAATTATTAAATGCTTCCATATGCATTGGAACAAATATTTTTTGTTAACATCGGCTGCGTTTTGGTTTCTTAGCTCTATGATCAATTGTTGATAAAACTCGTGGCCTTTCACCTCATCCTTATAGATATATCTCTTATCTTCCAATAACTTTAAAGTTATTGCTGACTTGCCTGTCCCTCTACGTCCACAAATATAATTCGTCGCAGGTAATAAGGCTTTTTTATAACTAGTGGTTGCAATAAAGCATGGTGATAAATACTCTTTGTCTTCATATGCATCCAGATACCCAAATGGTTTGTCAGAATCCATAACTCCTCCTTTTAAAAAATCAATTCGAAATATGAAGGGTCCGAAATATGAAGCGAAATATGAAGGGTCGAAAAACTGGTGACATAATACGGAAAAACTGGTGACATAATACGGATTATTTCCCTTTTGTGGTCTTCATGACTGCTGCGGCCTCAGTGGAGCGCAGGGAACATTCTTGCCTTGCGGGTCTCCAGACGCAAAAAACCGCCCGTCAGCACAAAGCTGACTTGAGCGGCTTTTGGAAAGAGCACATATGGCCCACTCCCCGTGAAACCATTTTCCCCTCCGGAAAATTAAAAAACAACAACATGCATCCCCATTTATCACACTTTCACGGCTTCATGTCAACGGCAAACCTTCGCGGAACTACAAACGGCATTGCTCACGCGACGACGCGACGACGCGACGACGCGACGAAATGCAACTGCTTAAGCCAATCAGGCGAACTGTTCTGTCTTTGGGTCCGTCGCGTTCGTTGCGTCGTCGCGTGAAACCGCATTTTGGGATTAAAGTCCCCGGCATATGAACCACCCGGAGAGCCTGGTGCCGTCCTTGCGCGCAAAGGCGACATCCTCAAAGGCAAGGCCATGGCGCGCCGGCGTGTCATGGGAATATTTGTCCTGATGGTAGAAAATATTTCCTGCGCAGAGCATGGCCAGGGCAAACAGCAACGGGAATTTTATCATCGGTATACTCCCCCGGTTTGCAGCATTGCAACCGACCCTGTTTGTTCCCGCTCACTGTTTCAGCCTGATGCCCGTGGGGAAGGGGAGGGAGATGATCTTGTAGAAGTTGGGATGATTGTAATCGGAGACCTGATTGGATGGGTCCCAGGACGTTGTCAGTATTCCGAGATTCCATTGGTAGTCGTGGAATCCCCGCTTCTGGGCGCCAAAGGTAGCCCCGTCCATGTAATAGATCATGCAGGGGAAATCGCCCGCCACGTCGTTGTGCGCCGTGAGGTTGTGGATGGTGTAGATGGCCATTCCGTTGTAGCCGACGATGATCGGCAGAGAACCATTGTTGTACCTCACGGTCCAGGCGCCGAAGGAAACACTTGTGTTTGCCCTGAGGGTGGCGCCGGGAAATTCGATTTCCTGGACATATGAGGGAAGCTCGCTGTTGCGGAAGTGCGGCGAATTCATGGTGGTGCAGCCAACCAGCGTCGCCAGGACAAGAAGAAGGTAAAACGGTTTCATAACGCCCTCCGTGAAAATTGATAAAGCTGTTGGTTACTTTTTTGCGTTGATCTCAGGAAACTTGACCTCTTCAAAATATGACTTTGTTTCGTCGGTTATCGCTGCCCTAGCCAGTTTTACGAAGGTTTGGGTCAATTCCTGAACGCACCGTAGCGACTTATCATCCGACTCTCCTAAGAGGGCAGCAGTTCCTAGCTCCCAGTCCATGAGGAGCTGCTCCAGCTTGAATTGGGTTTCGATGTATTTCTGCCACGTCTTGTTGAACTGAAAAAATCCGTTTATGCTGCCAGAGAGTGCAATTATCCAGGCAATTGACGATGCTACCGTCGCTTTGTGTTCCTCGCCAACCAGACCGGTTATGAAAGGAAGGCTGATGCTCATTACAATCGTGACTATGCCGAACGTTCGGAACCAATTTCTCTTGCGAGGTGCGTGCTTGCGATACCATTTGATATACCATCGCACGCTGCCTTCCATATCTTCAGAAGCAAAGAAGGTCTGCTCATTCAATTTCGCCAGGTATTGATCGACCAGCATCGTGCCTCCGTTCGAAACAGGCTATTGTTGGTACACTGAGCTCAATGAGCTACTCTGAAAAATTTCTTGAGGAGAAATAACGGTTTCCCCAAGAGGGACTCCAAGACACAAAAAGCCACCCCGTCAGCACAAAGCTGACTTGAGCGGCTTTTGGAAAGAGCACATATGGCCCACTCCCCCTGAAACCAGTTCCCCTCCTAAAATTAAAAAACAACAACATGCATCCCCATTTATCACACGTTCACGGCTTCATGTCAACGGCAAACCTTCGCCGAGGATGTGGTGAGACACTAGCAGCCTCCTAATGCAAAAACCGGGTAGCCAAAAAATATGGCAAAACAGGCCGAGAAAACTGCCACTATGAACCATCGCACTCCTTTAAACTCATGAGCATAACTGATTGTCGAGGGAACAAGATACAACAAAATAAGAAACTGCCATCCAAACAAAATTTCCCCTGGTGTCTGAAGGATTCCAAATTTATGAGCAAAGCTCATAATTGGATGGTAGACTCCCTCAACAGACAGCAATGTGAATGTCAGAAAATTACTGGCTACATAAGTAAAAGCCAAATTTTGCATCATCAGAGACATGCCTATTTGGATGTTTCCTTTTCCTCCGATCAACCGGCAACTATAATGAACAAGGAAGCTTAAAAACAGCCATAACAGGCTTACTACGAAAAAAATTTCAATCCTGTGCTTCAGCTCCGGCCTATTTGGGATTAATGCTCCAAGCGTGGCACCAATAAAAATACTGACCGATATTATAACCAATAAATACTTGCTCTGCCGGGAACTGTTTTTCACATCGTTTGTTTTTATAACTATTTTGCCTGGACTTGTTATCATCAACATCAGCCAGGTCAAATATTCTGCGCCATATTTCTCGATTAATGTAACAAACGAACCATCAGCGTCAGCCATTTCAGTTCCCCTTAAATTCAGAGTTGTCTTTCACTCAAGACACACCATCGTGCAAGCTGAGAAGAGACGTTGAAGAATCTGGAGACATTGGAGTACCCCCCTTTCCTCGTTGAGAAGAGGTCAGAAAAGCGCAGAGAAGGATGATCTGGCACTACGACAGCGCTCCCAAGGAGCATTATACAACATTCATGACACGTCTCAAGGGTCAGGGGGCGCTTTTGCTTCCGTCCACCTGGTTGTATTACGGCGGCAATTAATATCTCAAGGTAGGGGGGCGCTTGCTCCGCCCAATAAGGGCGCGGCAAGCAGCGCCCCTACAGCAGGGTTGTCATGTTTAATTGCCGGAGTAATAAGAGGCGCGCTGCAATCTCTTAGACAGTATTGAATTATGGCGGCGGGTCCCAGACAACTCCTATTCCCAGGGTAAAAAAATCCGAACCTTTCGTGGTGATATAATATCTTGTGCTTATGTACGGAATATATCTGTCCCAATCAACGTGCTTGAAGTGTTTTTTGGCAATAGGATAAAGTGGAAAAAGCGGCATATAGATCTCGGGATAAATTGCACCCATGGCACCAATATTATTTTTGTCACGGTCTCGGCACCCTCCGACAACACCACCAACTCTAAAAAACGCCCAGCCAACGCCAATGTCTATGCCAGGTACATAATCTAATGTGGGTGAATGGATGAGTGTCAAATCCAAATGGTCATTAAGCCCGGCAAATCGCTGGTCGAAGATCCCTACATTCAAAACTTCATAATTATTATAATTTGCGCCTAAACTTACATGGTAGTCCCTCGAACTCTCAGCAAAAGATTTGTTCGACGAAAAGAGCATTACATAGATTAAAGAAATGACAAGGTTGTAGATAAAACGGCAATTGGCGCGGATTGACACGTTCATGCCGCACCCCCCTCCCCGGTCCGGGGCGGGACCGGCGCGAACCAGCCGATCACCAGGAGGAGGATGCCGACCACCACGAAGGAGACGATCCGCTCCACGGTGCCGCTGTTGGCCAGGTCTACCAGGAAGAGCTTGACCACCACCGCGCCGAGGAGCGTCGCCCCGGCGAGCCAGGCATTGCGGCGGCTGCGGCGGACGGCCGCGGTCATCACCACCAGGGCGGCCAGGCTCCAGAAGATGGAGACGGCGGTCTGCACCAGCTGTGAGGCGAACAGGGCGTGGGGGGTGAACTCTATCCCGGCCCAGTGGTGGATGGTGCGGAGCAGCATGGCGTTCAGCCAGAGGAACAGGGTGCCCCCGAAGGCGGCCCGCAGTTCCCGGTGGGGGAGCCCGGCGGCGAGAGCGGGGAGCGCGGACGGCATCTTCAGGTACCAGCACGCCAGGGTGACGAGAACGAGGACCGTGGCGGCGTCGAGGGGGTTCAGGAGCAGCAGGTAGGAGAGGGGCCAGGGGTCCCCCGCCTGGGTCAGGTTGACGCAGACCAGCCAGAGCCAGGCGAAGAACGCCAGGGGCCCGCTTCCCAGGCCGAAACAGGCCGGGTAATGGCGGCCGACCGGCCAGGAGATTCGCTCGCCGTAGCGAACGACCAGCAGCGCCAGGAGCGCCGGCACCACCCCCCAGGCGGTCGTGGCCCATGTTTCCATCCCCGCCGGGGGGGAGTCGATCCGCCAGCTGATTTCCCAGGCAAGGAGGATGGCCATGAGCCAGAGCGGGGCGGCATGGGCGACGGCGTGGAGCCGGGAGCGCCGTGTGTCCGCTCCCTTCAGGATGGCGTACCAGGCGGCAAAGGCGATGGGCCACGCGAGATAGCCCCCCTCGCTTGCCGGATGGCTCTCCCCCGTCACGAGGAGATAGGCGGCAAAGGCGGCCATGGCAGGGAGGAGGCCGAGGGCGGGCCAGTCGAGAAGGGGCCACGCGAGCCGTGGCCGGAGGAGGCCGCAGACGCCGCAGGAGAGAGCGATGAAGGCGAGGCATGCGCCGTTTTCCCAGGACGGGATGGTGTGTCCCGCGGTTTCGTGGAGCCCCGCGCCGAACCACCAGACCATCCCCCAGGCGAACAGGAGCTCCTCCATCCGCGTTTCCCACGATTGGAGGAGGCCGTCGTGCCGGTGGAGGAGGCGGGCCGCGACCAGGGCGGCGCCGCATACCAGCAGGGAGCCGCAGTAAAAGCCGTTCATGACCGGCCATGAGCCGGTGGGGAGCCCGGTTTCGCCGAGGAACGCAATGCCGGAGCCGATGAGGAGAAGGTAGCCGAAGCCGCGGGCAAACCGCCGCTCCTGCCTGAGCCCCGTCCAGACGAGCCCCGCCCCCTCCGCGCTCCAGGCGGCGGCGGTCCAGCGGCCGTCGAAGGCAAGCGGGATCGCCAGGGTGGCGAACACCGTGCCGAAGGCGAGGAAGGCCTCGGTGAAGAGGCGCATGGCCGGCGGGGCTTTGCGGAAGAGGATCGCGGCGAGGCCGAGATAGAAGAGGCCGAGCGCGAGGGCGCTCCAGGCGAGGCCGTATTCGTAGCGCTGCACGAGCCCTGCCTGGAGGAGGAAGGCGACGATGGGGGTGCCGAACACCAGGGTGCCGTCCAGGTACGCCCGCTCGCCTTCCGGCTGGCGGCGGGCGAACAGGAGGGGGATGGCGGTGTAGCCGAGGAAGAACAGGACCAGGAAGGGCTCCACCGCGGCGAAATGGTCGGGGTGGTAGAAGCGCCCCCCCCATGAGGCGCTGACGAGAAAGGTGCAGGCGAATCCGAGCAGGTTGAGGCCCCGCCAGGCGCGGAACCAGGCGATGCCGATGATCCCTGCGTTCAGGAGCGCATAGTAGCCGAACAGCATGGCGGGAGCGCCGCTCCCGATGGAGGCGAGCTCCGGGGCGAGGAAGCCGCCGGCGCTGCCGAGGACCGCCAGGGGAGGGGCCTCCTGCAGGACCGCCAGCGCGCCCGCAATGGCGCAGATGGCGACCAGCAGGGCAAACCCGGCGCCGGTCGGGATCAGGTGGTAGAGGCGCATGGCGGCGAAGGTGGTGAGGTAGACGATGCCGACGCCCCCTCCCTGGATCACCTGGGCGTAGACGGGGCGCTCATGCCGCAGCCGCCAGCCGACGGCGAGGAGGGTCAGGCCGCCGAGGGCAGCGGAGGCAAGGCGCAACTCCAGGGGGAAGAGGCCGTGCTGGGCGGCATACTTCACCAGAAACGCGACGCCGAAGAAGAGGATCACCACCCCCACCTTGACCAGCAGGTTTTCGCCGCTGACCAGGTTCGCGAGCCATTCCGGCCAGGGCTCCTCAGCCGCCGGTTCCGGTGCGGGCGGTGGTGCTGTCAGCGGTGCCCGGCGGAAAGCGGCCGCGGGCTTCGCCATGCCCGCATGCACGCTGTCGGCGGGCTCCACGAGGTCGATGATGTCGTCTTCATCGGCCGTGTTCGCCGGCTCTCGCATTCCGGCTTCCTTTCTCCCGGCCGGCGCGGTATCCCGGTGGCGGCGCCGGAGGTTCTCCAGGTCCTGTTGCACCTCATCCAGCTGACGGCGGAGGCGGGCAACGGCGCAGAGGAGGTAGCCGGCGCATCCGCCCCAGATCGCCCCGGGAATGCCGGCGTGGGGTGAGCCGATCAGCCCGCCGATGAACATCCCTGCAATGATCGCGATGAATAAGCCTGGCATGGCCGTACCTCCTCTGACAGTTTCTACGAGAGTAATCGCAGGGAGTGTGCCAATGCTGCGGGTATTGCCCGACCGGCTTATATGAAGGGTTTACGGGGGAATGGGGGGGAGTGGTGCCGCGGCATACCGGCATGGAAGGCACATGGCCTGTACATTCCATGCCGGTACAATTTGTTTCAGGCCTCGTCTGTGCTTTGCGTGTACCGGCCGCGCACGAAACTGATGTGGTCGCGGAGCACGTACAGCTGCTCGGCATAGGAGAGCGGAATCTTCATCCTGTTCACCCCGGCCTCGATGTCGTCGAGCCGCCTGAGCAGCTCGCTGCGCTCCTCGGCCGACGGGCTTGCCAGCATGCCCCGTTCGAGCGCGATCAGGATGCCGTACCACCGGTAGATGCGCGACCTGATCCGCCAGCTGTAGAGCGCCGGCACGAGCTTCAACCCCGGGATCAGCAGCACGACGATCGGCACGACCACCACCAGCAGGCGGTCCACCAGGCTCGCCAGCCAGAACGGCAGGCTGCGGTAGAGGAAGCTCTTCCCCGACGTGTAGTAGCGCTGCGCGTCGTTGCTGATGCGGAACTCGTGCGCCAGCGGTGCGGGAAACTCGCCGGCGTGCTGCAGGAGGGTGGCGCGGCCGTGCACCTCCCGCGCCGCCTCGATCAGCAGGTCGGACAGGGCGGGGTGCAGCTTCTCGCGTGCCACCAGCTCGACGGTCGGGCCGATCAGGTGGATGTCCCGCGGCGGCACGTTCTTGCCGAAATCGAACGCCCCCATGGGGAGGTCGAGCCTGGAGAGGTAGGGATAGCGGCGCGCGTAGGCGTCCGACTGGGGGAAATCGAGGAGCCGGATACCCGGCGTCCAGAGCAGCTTGCGCATGATCGGCGGCGTGGCGGAGTCCCCCATCAGGAAGGCGGCGTCGATCTTTCCCTCCACCAGGGCCTGGGCCGCGTCCGCTCCACCCAGGTCAAGGAGCGTCGTCGTGCCCCCCGGTTCGATGCCGTTTGCCTTGAGGAGAATGAGGGCCAGGGCGTGGGTGCCGCTCCCCTCCGGGCCGATCGCGAGCCGCTTGCCGGCGAGCCCGGAAATGAGATCCACGGGCTCGGCGCTGCGGTAGAAGAGCGCCAGCGGTTCGTGGAACACGCTCCCGAGCGAAATCAGCCGGTCCACGTTCATGTCGGCAGCCAGCCCCCCCTGGACGAATCCCACATCGACGCGGAAGGCGGGGTCGGCGAGCCGCTTGAGATTGTCCAGCGACCCTTCCGACGGCAGGATCTGCAACTTCACGCCGTTGCGCGCCAGGATCTTGCGGTACTTCTCGGCGCTCAGCCGGAAGGTGCTGCCGTCCGGGCCGCTGGTGATCGTGATGGTGTCGGGCGGGGCGGGCCGCACCAGCCAGTAGGCCGCCCCGATCACCGCCACGGTGAGCAGGATAAGGGGGCCTGCGGTGACCACGAGGTCGCGCAGGGAAATCCCGGCGAACCGGGCCAGGGGACGCATGGCGGCGATTTTGCGGATGTTGTCGTGCTCTGTCATTGCTTACCCTGCCTGTGGAAAATTCGTTGTTCACAGTGTAAAGGGAAATCGGGCTTTTGTAAACTGCCGGTGCCGGGAGTGTTGAAAATCGATGCCGATCGGATACAATTGACAACAAGTGCCGGTCGGCGCTTTAGGCGAAGTTACGCCTTTCCTTTAAAGGAGTGCATCTGCATGCGAACGGTCATGAAAAGCGGCATCCTCCTCCTGCTCCTCGCGGCGCTCCTCGTCTCGGGGTGCGCGTACAGCAACATCCAGCGGCCCCTCGGCACCGAGTTCAACAAGACCGAGCTCGGGGCGAAAAAGGGGGAGGCGAGCAGCCATTGCGTCCTCTGGCTGGTCGCCTGGGGAGACGGCGGAACCAAGGCCGCTGCGGAGAACGGCCACATCTCGGTCATCCGGCATGCCGACTCGCGGTTCTTTTTCCTCCTCTTCGGGCTGTACGCCCGGGTGACGACCATTGTCTACGGCGATTGAATATGATGGTCTCGCAAAAATCCTTTTTAACCACGAAGCCACGAAGAGCACGAAGGAAAACTATAATCTTTCGAGGGGTTAACTTCGTGTCCTTCGTGCCTTCGCGGTGGTTTCCGACTTTTTGCAGTTTCATCAAATATGCCGGCTTCCTGCTGGCCGCCTCGCTGGTTACGGGGTGCGGCCTGCTCTACACCAACATGGTCGAGCCCTATTCGGCGAAGTTCGACCGGACGCCGGTGGGGGCAAAACGGTGCGTGATCACCAGCCACCAGATCAAGGAGCCGGTGACCGGGGCGAATGTCTACGTCGAGTGGACGGCGAGCTTCATCCTGAACGAGGCGCACAAGGCGGGGATCGAGAAGATCCACTACATGGACAAGAGGACCCTGAGCGTCCTCCTCGGCATCTACAAGCGCGAGTCGCTCATCATCTATGGCGACTGAGCGGGACCGACCATGGCTCGCCATGGCCACTCCATCCGCAGGATTCCCTTCATCACTTCTCGGGGCTTCGGGCTACAGCCTTGTAATTGGAGCCGGCTCCCTTGCAGATCGGGCAGGTCTCCGGCGGGTTGTTCGCCGCGATTGCCCCGCAGACTTGGCAGATGTAGTACTGCTGCGGCTTCTGCTCCATTTTTCTCGACAGTATCCCGAAAAAATCCTCCGAGGCCGCGCGGATCTGCTTGATCAGCTTCAGGTGCTGCTTCTCCGATTCCAGTTCACGCAGGACCGCCTTTATGGCGCCGGCATGGTTTTCCTGCTTCATCTGCTCGAGAAGCGCCGGGTAGACCTTCTCGATCTGCTCGATCTCGGCAGCGGTGGCAGCCTTGAGATTCCTGCTGGTCGTGGAAACCGCGACGGTCTCCTTTTCGTGCTTTTTCGGCTTGGCTCCCAGCCGGGAGAGGAGTTTCTTGTAATTGCGGGCATGGACACCCTCGGAGGCCGCTATGACAGTGAAAAAGTTGGCGATTTCCGGAAAATCCTCTTCCTGCGCTTTTTCCGCAAAGGCCACGCATCGGTCATGGGCGATTATTTCTTCGTCGTAGGCGGTTTGCAGTGCGGCAATGGTGGCAGGATAGGGTGAGCGCTCGGCGGGGATCGAAACTGCGGCGGCTGCCACGATGCACAGCAGAAGGAGGCTGATCCGAAAGCTGAAGGACTTGGCCGACATAACGGTTTCTCCCGGCAAGCACGCGGCGGGTTGACGAAGCTACTGGACCATTCCCGACGGGGAGTCTGATGCGGGGTCGAGACTGCTGCATATGCCATCAAGTATATCCCGAATGAAGATCATTGCCGGAGGAAATTCCGGAAAATCTGCTTTTCTGCAAATGGGCGCCATCGTCATTTGCGCCGGATCTCCAGGGTAGCCATCAGCCCCTCGGGGGTGATGGCCATCCAGGAGATCCGCTCCAGGGAATTGACCAGCCTGAGGGTGGAGGCCCCCTAAGCTGCCCTGTTCATCCGGAGTTCCCCCTGCAGCCGCCGGGCCGACAGGACGAGGCTCTCGATCCGCGCCTCCACCACTTGCGGGAAGGCGCTCCCGTCGCTCTCGATGGCGAGGAAGGGGAGCGGCAGCTCGTCCTTGTTTTCCTCCCAGAACGGGGCGTGGTGGCGGGAAAAGTTCGCCTTTTCGTCCGCCAGGCGGCAGGTGAGGACCGCCTCGGCGATCCGGCACGGCATGCAGCCGAAGGGGCCGATGCTGATCACCCCGTGGGCCTCGTCCCCCACTTCCGCCAGGGTGGAGCTGACGGTCAGGATCGCTTCGCCGCTCAGCTCGGGGCTGATGAGGGCGGCACCCTTCTCCATCAGATACTTCATGTCTACTTGGTACGGCTCGTAGAAGCCGGACAGGGCCAGGCGCCGCTGGATGTCCGCCTCGTCCCTGCGCATGAAGAGGTTCTTGACCATCACCGAGAGCTTTGCCCCGAGGGTGGCGCGGGTGGAGAGGCCGTGGCTCACGCAGTAGTCGCTGTAGTGGAACCATTCGCCGAGGGGGGCGGTCCTGACCAGCACCCCCCGGTCCGCCAGGCTCTCCACCAGGGACTGCCGGGAAAAGCCGTCGCGGCGGACGTAGACCTCGCCGGCGAGGTTGACCCTGACTGCGTCGCCGATGGGGTGTTTGCGCTCGAAGCGGGCGAGCGCCCCCATCTCCTCCGTGATCACCTCCAGCAGCCGGGCGCGGCGGTCCGTGGCCAGGCTCTCCAGTATCCGCATCCTGGCCCGGTCGAAGGCCGCCAGTGCCCCGGCCCGGTCCCGGGCAACGGTCAGGACGCCGGCATAGAGGTCGTCGAGGCCGTCGCTGATGGTGATTGCAAGCCAGGCGCGGCGGGTAAAGGCGGTCGACATCCCGGCGTAGCCGTTCTCGAAGGAGAGGGAGAACTGGGCCACGTTGCCGACCCGGTTTTTGCGGATGTAGTTGTCGAGGAAGACATTGTACTGGCCGAAGCGGCAAGGGCCGTCGGTATTGGGCATAAAGTAGACCAGCACCTCGTCCGGGTCCTGCCGTTCCCGCAGGTATTTCATCAGCGAGCCGCTGGTGAGAAGGAGTGGCAGGCACTCCTTGCAGGTCGCCTCCCCCTTGCCGAGGTTCAGCTCCTCCCGCCCCGGCGGCGTCACGGCGTCGGCATTGACCCCCTGGTAGCGGAGCGCCGCCGCCAGCCCGCGGGACGCCGTATCGCCCATGGAGGGGATGACGACGTGCACGGCCGGGTCGGTCAGGAGCAATTCCCGGCCGTCCCCCGTCCGGACCAGGGGAATGCCGTTGTTGATCACTATCCGGGCGGGGACGAAGTCGTCATCGGGCGGGTCGGGCAGGTTCAGTTCCCGGTAGCCGCGCACCACGTCGAGAAACGCCTCGATCCTGGTATCGATCCCCGCATCGGCGGTATGGGCGTCCAGCTCCAGGGTGAGGGAGGGGCGCTGCCCCATGGCGTTGCGGAAATAGCCGGTGATGAACGAGTCGGGGCCGCAGCTGAAGTTGGTGATGTAGACGCCGAACAGGTTGGGGTGTCCCAGGATGAAGCGGGCCGCGCGCAGGATACCCTGCCCCGAGGTCCAGTACATCCGGTCCAGCCCCTCGCTCCCCACTTCATCCAGGGGGAGGAAGTCGCAGGGGATGATCTTGTACCCCCGGCTGGCGAACTTGTGCGGAATCCCCATGTTGCCGAGCCCGCTGAAGGCGTTGTAGGAGCGGCCGAAGAGCACCAGGGCGGTTTCGTCCGGGTTGAGCCCGGCAAGAAAACGCCGGCCGTACTCCCGCATCTCCCCGAGCATGGCGAGGAGGACTTCCCATGCCTTGTCGAAGGCGGCGCCGGACGTGCCGCGCGGGAAGCCGAGCTGTCTGCCGATCCCCGCGAATGTCCGGCGCAGCTCGCGGCGGTCGCCGAAGTCGAGGACCGCGGTCAGCAGGCGGGGCGCCAGCAGGTCGTGGAAGGCGGCCTTCAGGTAGTAGGGCTCTCCCTGGACAAAGGGACAGGTGCAGTTCTCGTCGTCCCCCCTGTCCAGGGCCGAGTTCTTGACGTGGGGGAGGAAGAGCCAGTCGATCTCCCGGCCGAGGAGCCCCTTGACCAGGCCGTGGCCGAGCGCCACCGGGTGGCAGAAGGCCGCCCCCGCCGCGTCCATCCCGTCCGGGTCGGGGGTTGCGCCGAGGATGGTCCGCACCCCCAGGTTGGCGAAGAAATGGGCGTAGAGGGGGTAGAAGGTGTTGGTGAACAGGGAGGCGGGGATGCCGACGGTGATCCCGGCGCTGTAGCTCTGAACCGGGGCATGGGTGCGGAACACCAGCTCTTCCCGGATTCTCACCAGGTCGAGCCCCGCATCCCCCTCGCCCCCCGCCTGGCGCAGGTTGTAGTACAGGTCGCAGGCGCCGCCGAAGGGGTAATTCTTGCCGTCGATGACGATCCGGGCGATGGTGCACTTCCGGTCGCAGCCGTCCCTGCCGCCGGCGCAGGTGAAGGGCGCGCCGTAGCTCACCTCCCGGCCGGCCAGCTCCGCCAGGGCGAAGCGCTCCTTCGCCAGGAGGCCTCGTTCCAGCTTGCGGTGGATTTCCAGCGCTGCGCCGAACGCCCCCATCAGCCCCGGCTCGGGAGGGACGATGATCTCCTGGCCGCACAGATTGGCCATGGCGACCGGCACCGCCCGGTTGTAGCAGACCCCGCCCTGCATGAAGATCTTGCGCCCCACCGGGCGGTTCCCCTTGACCCGGTTCAGGTAGTTCTGGCAGACCGAGTAGACCAGCCCCGCCACGATCTCCGCCCGCCCCACCCCTTCCTGCACCGCGGTCTTGATGTCGCTGCCGATGAAGGCGGCGCACTGGTCGTTGAAGTCGGGAGGGGCTTCTGCGTCGAAGGCTATCCCGGCGATCTCACCGGTGTCGATCCCGAGCGACTCGCGGCACGCCTCCTCCAGGAAGGAGCCGGTCCCGGCGGAGCACGCCTCGTTCATGGCGTAGTCGCTCGCCACCCGGTTGGTGATGGAGGTGTACTTGGCGTCCTGGCCGCCGATCTCGAAGATTGTTTCCACCTCCGGGTCGAAATGGACCGCGGCCGCGGCGTGGGCGACGATCTCGTTGATCACCCCGCGGGTCAGGGCGTGGAGCCCGGCGATCTGCCGGCCGCTGCCGGTCACCCCGAGTCCGACCACGGCCGGCTGCAGGTCGGGCGGGAGCTGGGCGAGGATCTCCCGGTAGCACTCACGGCTCGCGCCGATCGGATCGCCGTTGGTGCGCAGATAGGCGCTGGCAGTGATGGCCAGGGTGTCGCGCCGCATCAGTACAATCTTGGTGGTGGTGCTCCCCACGTCGAGCCCGAGGATGTGTTCCCCGGCGGAGAATTCTCCCCGCGGCGCGCTGTGAAACGACACCTTTCCCAGGCCGGCCGCCAGGTCGGGCAAAGCGGGGAAGGAGCCGTAGGCGCTCCGTACCGGGCTTTCTCCCGCCGCCACCGTCACCCCTTCGCGCTCCCCCCAGAGCAGCGCCCCGAGCGCCTCGAAGCAGTCGGCCCCGGCCGGGACGTAGGTCTCGGGGTAGCTCTCCCGGATGAAATCGAGCACCAGGGGGTTGCTGCTCACCCCCCCAACCAGCGCGATTCGCCGGGCACCGGCCTTTTTGAGAAGCTCGACGATCTTGCCGGCCATCATCCGGCAGAGCCCCGCGGCCACCTCCCCCTTCCCCGCCCCCTTGTTGAGGGCGTGGGTGCAGTCGCTCTTGCAGAACACCGAGCACCGCCCCGCCACCTGGTACGGCTCCGCCGCTGTCGCCAGCTCCACCGCTTCGCCCAGGGGGAGCTCCATCCGCTGCAGCTGCTGCATGAAGAACTCGCCGGTGCCGGAGGCGCACTTGTTGCCGGTGTGGACCGTCCTGATCCGTCCCTTGCGGTCCAGGACGTAGACCAGGAACGTCTCCCCTCCGGCCGAGACGATGCAGTCGATATCCGGGAGGGACGGGCGGATATGGCCGTAGGCGAGCTCCACCGCTTCCGGCTCCGGCACCGTTGGCATGGTGAGGAGGTTCCTGAATTTGCGGCCGGTCACGCCGATGGTCGCCGGCAGCGCGCCCGCGAGAAACTCCTGGAATACCGCCGCCACCTTGCCGTCGTGGCGGATGCGCGAATATTGGATCTCGTTGCCGCACCGCTCGGCGATGCTGACCGTGCTTGCCCCGAGACAGACGCCGAATGACGTGTTCCCTTTCATGGTTGCTTCTTCCTCCTGCGGAATGTTCATAGTTATTTCTCCTGGCTGTATCCAGCGTAAGCGAGCTTTTTCCCTTGTCAACCGGCCGCAGCCGTTTTTTCGCCCGTGCAGCCGAATGCCGCCCGGGCGATTTCACTGATACCCTTCAGGTCGAGCTTCCCCGTGCCGAGGACCGGGAGCGCTTCCACCTCCAGGTAGCAGTCCCTTCCCGGCTTCCAGAGATTGGGGAGGGTGCTCTCCCCCATCAGGCGATGGAGGGTCTCGCCGTCGGTTTCTCCGCGGGTATAGAGGACCACCAGCCGTTCTCCCTTCCTGTCGTCCGGCACGGCGGTGACCGCCACCACCTGGCTCTTGCCGAGGCGGCTGTGCAGCTCGTCCTCCACCGCACCGTGGGGGACCATCTCGCCGCCGATCTTGCTGAACCGGGAGAGCCGGTCGGTGATCCGGAGAAAGCCGTCCTGGTCCATGATGCCGATGTCTCCCGTGACATACCAGCCGTTCCGAAGCACCTCGGCGGTCTTGTCGGGGCGGTTCAGATACCCGAGCATGATGTTCGGCCCCTTGACCAGCACGAGCCCCGGCTCTCCCGGCGGGAGGAGGTCGCCGCTGTCCGGATCGACGATCCGCAGGGCAACCCCCGGGATCGGGTGGCCGACGCTCCCATCCTTCGACCCCTTCTGCCGCACCCCGTCGATCTCCACGTCCGGGAGGCTCAGGGTGATGACCGGCGAGAGCTCCGTGGCGCCGTACCCCTCCAGGGGGGTGATGCCGAAGCGCTCCCGGAAGGCGTCCGCCACCCGGGGTTTCAGCTTCTCGGCGCCGGTGATCACCAGCCGCAGGGTCGCGAAGTCCTCGGGCCGGGCCCGCCGCAGGTAGGCGAGGAGGAAGGTGGGGGTGGCGATCAGGAGCGTCGAGCGGCGGGTCCGGACGACCTCGGCGATCTTCTCCCCTTCCATCGGGTTGGTGTGGTAGGCGGCGGAGAACCCGGAGAGGAGCGGCAGCCAGAGGGTGCCGGTGAAGCCGAGCGAGTGGAAAAAGGGGAGGGCCGAGCAGATGTTGTCCCGCGAGGTGACCCGGAACACCATCCGGAGCGCCTCCAGGTTGGAGAGGATGTTGTGGTGGGACAGCACCACCCCCTTCGGCTCGCCGGTGCTCCCGGAGGAGAATATCACCGTGGCCGGAGCGTCGGCGGAAAAGCCGCTCCCCCGGACCAGCAGGCGGCGGGGGAGGAGGCGCGCCGCGAGGAAGGCGCGCCGCTTGTCCCCGGGGGAGAGCCTGCCCGAGAGGTCCTCGATCGGCACGGTCCCGTCCGGCACCGGCAGGTTCGGCAGCCTATCCAGGAAGGCCCGGGAGGAGACGACCGTGCGGATGCCGCACTGGTCGATGGCGGAGCGGAAGGCATCCGTGGAAGCGGTGTAGTTCAGGTTCACCGGCACCTTGCCGAGCAGGGTGACAGCCAGGTTGACGAGTGCCCCCCCCGCCGAGGGAGGGAGGAGTATCCCCACCCGCTCCTCTCCCGCGCAGATGGGCTCGATCAGTTTAGCCAGGGCGAGCGCGCCGGTCAGGGCCTCACCGTAGGTGAGGCTCCTGCCGCCGGTGTCGGAGAGGGCGTGGCGGCTCCAGTTCTCCCGTGCCGCCACGACGAATTCCTCCCCCAGGGAGCGGCGGGTCTCCTTGCGGGAGTCGAACCAGTCGCAGGAGAGTTCCATCACCGCCTGGCGGACCTCCACCGCGCTGCTCGCGGCGGGAAGCGGTGCGCCGAACAGGACCCGGACCGGGTAGGGGCGGATGGTCGGCCACTTGGCGAGGAGCTTGCCGTAGGCGTAGGAGAGGATGCTCCCCCAGGCGCCGCCGATGTAGACCGGGATGATCGGGTAGTCGCTCCCCTTCACGATCCGCTCGAATCCCGCCTTGAACTCCTGCACCATGCCGCTGCGGGTGATAGCCCCCTCGGCGAAGATGCAGACCAGGTACCCCTCGTCCAGCGCCTCCCGCGCGGTCCTGATGAATTCGACGATCTCCTTTTTCCCGTCCCGGCTGGAGACCGGGATCACCCCCATCAGCCGGAACAGGGGGGTGAACGGGGGGCGACCGTAGATGGCGCGCTCCATGATGAAGCGGATACGGCGCTGCTGGGTGGCGATCAGGAGCAGCGCGTCCAGCCAGGAGACGTGGTTCGCCACCAGGAGCGCCGGGCCGTCGAGCGGCACCCGCTCCGCGCCGATCACCCTGATCCGGTAGCAGAGCTTCATCACCAGGAGGGCGACGAAGCGGAGCAGGAAGTCGGGGAGGATCCGCAGGGTGATCAGGGCGAGGAGGAGGGTGACGGCTCCCAGGAAGGTGAAGCAGCCGCCGGGGGAGACGCCGAGGGGGCCGGAGAGGAGCCAGAGGAGGGCGGAGGCGGCAAGCACCCCGACCCAGCTCAGGAAGCTGGATGCGGCGAGCACCTCGCCGCGCCGGTCCGCCGGGGAGCGGAGCTGGATGAAGGACTGGAGCGGCACGATGAAGAGTCCCGCGGAGACGCCGAACAGGACGACGAGAGTGAGCACCGCGGGGAGGTTTGCCGGGGCCGCGTGGAGGAGGAAGGAGGCGAGGGTGAGGCCGGCGGCGCCGAGGGGGACGATGCCGAACTCCACGCTCCGTCCCGAGAGGCGACCCGCCAGGAGCGAGCCTCCCCCGATGCCGAAGGCGGCGGCGAGGAAGAGGTAGCCGCTCTCCGTCTCCGAGAGGCCGAGGCGCGCCATTCCGTAGGGGAGAAGGTTCAGCTGGCAGAAGGCGCCGACGAACAGGAAGTAGGCGGCGCCCAGCACCGCCAGGAGGAGATAGCCGTCCTTTCGGATCTCCCTGAGGGTGCGCAGGTACGCGGCGGGGAGAAACGCCGGGGTGCGGCCTGGTGCGGCGGCGCTTCCGGCGGGAATGGTGCGGGCCAGGGCGAGCCCCGCCGCGGCCACGGCGATCGCGGCGATGAGCGCTAGCCCGTGGCGGCCGCCGCTCGCCCGGACCAGGAAGGGGGCAAGGGCGGTGCCGAGGATGATCGCCGTGAAGGAGAACATCTCCAGGCGGCTGTTGGCCCGGGAGAGCCCCTCCCGGGAGACCAGTTCCGGGACGATGCCGTACTTGGCGGGCGCCAGGAAGGCGCTGTGGGTGCCGAGGAGGAAGACCGCCAGGTAGAGGAGGGGAACGGCGCCGAGCATGAGGCCGGCGGCGGCCAGGGAGGCGATCCCCACCTCCAGGCATTTCACCGCCACGATCACCCGTCTTTTCGGGAGGCGGTCGGCGAGCGACCCCGCCAGGGCCGAGAAAACGAGGAAGGGGGCGACGAAGGCGGCGCTCCCGAGGGCGGCGATGGTGCCCGCCGCGGCCGGTCCCTGCCGCTCCACCAGGAAGAAGACGATGACCAGCTTGATCAGGTTGTCGTTCAGGGCACCGAGCGCCTGGGCCAGGTTGAGCCGGGTGAAGGCGGCGGGGAGGGTGGCTGTCGTGTCGGTTGCGTTCATGCTTACCTCGTAGGATGTATCCCGCAGGGGCGGACGGCGTCCGCCCGGTTTCGGGCGCACCGCCGTGCGCCCCTACGCTGGTTACCCGTTCGTGCGGCGCAGCAGCCGCGCCCCGTTGCCGAAAATCTCTTCGGTTACGCCGAGGGCCCGCTTCAGCGCCACGTCCCGGTCCCAGGGATTGTCCGGGGCCGCGGCGCGGCTGATCGCGGCGAGGGGGAGCCGCAGCAGCTGGAACCAGGGGGATACCATGGCGGTGCTGATCAGCGGCATGTCGCTCCCGTACAGGAGCCTCCCGTGCAGCTCCGCGTGGCGGAGCACCCTTGCCAGGTGGCCGAGGCGATTCGCCTGGGTGAGGGCCGAGATGTCGGCGTGGAGGTTCGGGAAGGCGCCAGCGAGGCGGAGGAAGCGGTCGAAGTTCCGCTCCCCGCCGTTTCTCCCGTTGCTGGCACAGTGGGCGGCGATCACCGTCACCCCTTCCTCCAGCGGCAGGCGGAGCCGCTCCGGGTCCCCCAGCTCGTTCCGTGCCCAGGTGAACGACTCCTCCTCGCCGGTATGGACCAGGAGCGGCAGCTCCAGTTCCCGCAGCCGCCGGTAGAAGGGGACGAAGGCCGGGTCGGCCGGGTCGATGCACTGGATGGAGGGGAGCCACTTGACCAGCACCGCACCCTCTGCCGCGGCTTCGTCGAGGCGCTCCAGGGCGTCGCGCCGCCGGGGATTGACGCTCGCGCCGAACAGGAGATTGCCGTATTTCCCGCACTCCGCGGCGAGGAACCGGTTCGGGATGTACATCTCGGTCCGTTCCTCGTCGAGGCGGCCGTCCTCCCCCACGATCCCGTCCATGGCGAGGACCACGGCGGCCTTGACGGAGCGGGAGGCGGCGAGACGCTCGGAGATGCGCCGCACGATCAGACCGTCCCCTTCCCTGAGGAGCTCTTCCTCGGTCGCGCCGAACGCCCGGAGATAGAAGCGGTACTTCCAGCTCCGCCGCAGGGCGGGGGAAACGAAGCAGCCGCTTCCCCCCGCGCCGATTCCGGCGGTGTGGCAGTGTATGTCGATGACGGGCGGCGTCTCCATGTCATTCCTCCATGCTGTCCCTCCAGCAGGGACCGTGCCAGTCCCGCAGAAAAGCGCTATTCCCCGCCATGGCCGGCGCTCGTGGTGTGCATGCCCGGCTGGCCGTATCTCCCGCTTGACACGACATGTACATTACCTGTACATTCCGTGCATGGCAAACAAAAAATTAGCATCTTCTGGGGATTGGGGCTTTTTCGAAACGGTGGCGCGCGCCGCGTTTGCCAACCCGTTCGGCGAGAAGCGGGACGAGCTCGACCTGGCGATCGGCGGGGCCGTCCCGGGGATGGCGCCGGAGCAGCTCCTGGCGAAGGTGGTCGCCGCGGTCGACGGGCGGGTGGCGGAGCTTCGCCGCACGGGGAAAGCAGATCTGCGCCTCCAGGGCGGGGAGCGGCGCGAGGTGCTCCGGGCGGTCTTCCTGTTCCATCTTTTCCATCGCCATGCGGAGGAGTTCGACCGGCTGATCCGGAGCCAGCTGAAGAACGGGGACGCCCCCTGCCGGGTCCCCTTTGCCCGGGACCTCCTGGGAGAGCTGGCGGGGTTCGGCTTCGCCGAGCAGGAGGCGCTCCGCTTCTTTGCCGTTTTCTACCAGCTCCGCCGGGCGTTTTTCTTCGTCAGGGACGGCCTGGTGGGGCGCTCCCCGTCCATGCGGGCACTCCGGGAGCACCTCTGGGACACGGTCTTCACCCACGATATCCGCTGGTTCGAGACGCGGCTCTGGGACCGCATGGAGGACTTCTCCGTGCTCCTCCTCGGGGAAACCGGCACCGGCAAGGGGGCCGCGGCGGCGGCCATCGGCAGGTCGGGCTTCATCCCCTTCGATCCGGTCCGCAACGCGTTCAGCGAGAGCTTCACCCGGAACTTCGTCGCCATCAACCTCTCCCAGTATTCCGAGGGGGTGCTGGAGTCGGAGCTGTTCGGCCACCGGAAGGGGGCCTTCACCGGCGCGGTGGATAACCACGAGGGGCTGTTCAGCCGCTGCGCCCCCCACGGCGTGATCTTCCTCGACGAGATCGGCGACGTTGCCGTGCCGGTCCAGATCAAGCTCCTCCAGGTACTCCAGGAGCGGCTCTTCTTCCCGGTCGGGAGCCACGAGGCGCGGCGCTTCAGCGGCCGGATCGTGGCCGCCACAAACCGCCCGCTGGACGAACTCCGCAGCACGGGGAGATTCCGCGACGACCTCTACTACCGGCTCTGTTCCGACGTGATCGCCCTCCCCACCCTGAGGGAGCGTCTCCGGGAAGATCCCGCGGAGCTGGAACTCCTCCTCGCCAGCATCCTCGAACGCCTGACGGGGGAGAGCGGCGGTCGCGGGCAGCAGATGGTGAGAAAGGTCCTGGAACGCGACCTGGCGAAGGAGTACCCCTGGCCGGGGAACGTGCGGGAGCTGGAGCAGGCGGTGAAGCGGATCATCCTGACCGGCCGCTGCCGGGGGACGGAGCCGGCGCGCCGGGGACAGGACGAGGAGGAGCGTCTTGCCCAAGGGATGCGGGACGGGACGATAGGGGCGGAAGATCTCCTGGTCGGCTATTGCACCCTCTTGTACCGGCGCCACGGCAGTTACGAGGAGGTCGCCCGGCGCACCGGCCTGGACCGGCGCACCGTCAAGAGGTATGTCCTGGCGGCGGGGGAGGGGGAGCGGCGGGTTACGGCGTGAGGTATTTACCGATTCCCTCCGCGAAGGGTTGCGGCTCGAAGCGGAAGGTTTCCCGCCAGTTCCCGTCGCAGATGTTCTCCTCCACCAGCATCAGGATCTGGTCCATGGTGATCGGGAAGAAGGAAAATCCCTGGAGGAGCGGCACCACGAGCTTCATGAGTCCGAGCGGGTTGGGGACCTTCGCCACGCGGGGCTTCCCTATCGCCCGGCCGATCAGGTCGAGCATCTCGTTGTAGGGGAAGCGGTCGGGGCCGCACAGCTCGAAGGTCTTGCTCGCCGTATCCGGCATCTCCAGCGCCATGGCGAAGCAGCGCGCCACGTCGTCGGCGGAGACCGGCTGGAGGCGGTATGTGCCGTCGCCGATCACCGGCACCGCCGGGTAGTGCCGTATGTAGCCGGCGAGCTTGTTGACGAAGTCGTCCTGCGGCCCGAACACGATGGAGGGGCGGAAGATGGTCCAGTCGAGCCCCGAGCCGCGCACGCACTCCTCGGCCCGGAACTTGCTCCGGTGGTAGGCGGAAGTGGCGTTCGGCCGGGTGCCGAGGGCCGACATCTGCAGGTGGCGTTTTACTCCCGCCCCCCTGGCCGCCTCGATCACGTTGCGCGTCGCCTCCACGTGGAGCCGCTCGAAGGTGACCCCCCGGCCGGGGAACTCCCGGATGATCCCCACCAGGTTGATGGTGGCGTCGCACCCCTCGACCCGGCCGGCGAAGCTCTCCGGCCGGGTCACGTCCCCCTCCACCTGCTCCACCCCCGCCTCGAAGCCGTCCCCTCTCCTGTGGACGAGGAGGCGCAGCTCGTGCCCCCTGTCAAGCAGTGCCCTGCGCAGATGGCCGCCGATGAAGCCGGTGCCGCCGGTGAGGAAGATCTTCATGATGCACCTCCGGGATCAATTCTTCCGTCAGGGCGGGCGCGGTCTTCCGACCATCTCGCCGCCGTGTCCTCGAAACTCCGCTTCGACGTAGCGCTGCGACGCCTCAGCGAAGCTTCTGCGGGCCAGCGACGATCTGGCCGAAATCTCGCGCCCGTTTGGCAAATCTCTCTTCCGTTTTTTTCGTCGTGATCATCAGGCAGTTCTCAAAATATTGTACCGCACAAATGGCCGATTGTCAGGGAGAGGGATGTGGGCTATAATCGGCCCATGTCCGCGACCCTCCACATTCTCCCCTCCACCGCCGCCGTCGACGCCTTCATCCGGCGGGCCGTCGAGGAGAGCGGCGTCCTGTTCGGGATTCCGGCGCTCACCCTCCGGCGGCTGGCGGAGGAGATCGCCGGGGTCTGCGATGAGGGGCGCCGCCCGATCTCCACCGTCGGCCGCAGGCTGCTGCTGGAGGAGATCGTCCGGGACCGTTACCGGGACGGGACCGGGTATTTCGTGGCTCTGCGGGACCTCCCCGGCTTCGTCGGCGCCATCGATTCCCTGTTCGGCGAGCTGAAGCAGGCCCTCGTCGCTCCCGCCGCCTTTGCCGCGACGGTGCGCCGCCTTGCCGGCGCCGGCCGGCTTGCGGAGCTTGCTTCGCTCTACGAGGCGTACACGGTGGCCCTGGCCGGCAAGGAGCTGATGGACCGCCACGACCTGGAGCTGTCGGCCCTCGCCCATCTCCGGGCGGGCGGTAGCCTCCCCCCGCTTTTCGACGGGGTTAGCGAGATCAGTTGCCGGGACATCTACGACCTGACCCCGCTGCAACTGGCACTCCTGGCGGAGGTTTCCCGCCGCCTTCCCGTCGAGCTCCGGCTCCCCTGGAACCCTGAACGGGAGGCGCTGTACGGCTACGTCTCCCGGACAGCCGACGCGGTGGAGGCCCTGGACAACAGCGAGCTGCGGCTGGAGCCGCTTTTCGCGGAACCCGCGGGGACCTTCCTCACTCCCGTGCTGGCCGCGCTGTTCGAAGGGGAAGAAACGATCGCCCCGCCGGGGGAGATGGCCCTCATGGCGGCGCCGGGCCCCTATCGCGAGTGCGAGGAGATCGGCCGGCGGATCAGGGGGCTTCTGGAGGCGGGCACCGACCCGGCCGCAATCGGGGTCCTGTTCCGGGACCTGCGCGGGTACGGGCCGATGATGGAGGACGTCTGTCGCCGCTACCGGATTCCGGTCTCCTACCGGCGCGGCGTTCCCCTGTTCACGTCGCCGCTGGTCCGGGCCTGCCTCGCCCCCTTTGCCGCGGTCCGCTCCCGCCTGGGGCGGGAGGATCTCCTCTCCCTGGTGAAGTCCAGTTACATCGACCTTCCCCTGTTCGGGGTCTCTCCCGATGTCATCGAGGAGGTGCTGGTCGCCGCCGGCTACCTCGACGAGACCTTCGGGGGAGCGGACGAGGCGATCGGGAGGCGGATCGCCTTCCTGGAGAAGCTGGAGCTGAGCGGCGACAGGGAGGAGCGGGTGCGCAGGGCGCTTTCGCCGCTCCTCCGTGAGCTGCGCCGGTTCAAGGGAAACAAGACCCTGCGTGAGTTCGCCGAGCTTCTGGAAGGATTCATCGAGCGGCACCGCATGTTCCGGCGGGGGATCGCCGCCGCCGACCCGCGGGCGCTGAAGCGGGACGCCTCTGCCATCACTCTGCTGCGCCAGGTCCTGCAGGACCTGGAACGGGACATGCAGACCCTCGGCCTGGCAGAAGAGCCGCTTTCCCCCGCCGACTTCGTGGCGCTGGTTAAACAGGGGATGGAGGGGGCCTATCTCGCCGGCGAGCGGGGGGCGGGGGTCGCCATTCTCAACTTCCACGACGCCCGGGGACTTCGCTTCGACCACCTGTTCATCGGCGGCCTCAACGAGGGGCTCTGCCCGATGAGGCACGACGGCCACCCGCTCTTCAAGGACACGGACAAGCTCCTCTTCCACCGGGCGAGCGGCGGCCGCCCCTTCCGGACCGCCCGGGAGAAGGGGGAGGAAGAGCCGCTCCTCTTCTACCTGGCGATCGGCTGCGCCGGGACATCCCTCTCCTTCTCCTACAGCTATCTGGACGGCCGTGGAAACGGCATGCTCCGCTCCCCGTTCCTGGAGGAGCTCCTGGCAAAGGTTCCGCTGGCCGAGAGCCGCATCCCGGTCAACCGGATAACTCCCGAGCCCGCGCAGTGCCTGGAACGGGAGGAGCTGCTGAACGCCCTGGCGGCCCGTCGCGCGCTTTGCCCGGGGGGGGAGGATACCCTGCCGATCGGGGAATCGCTCGCCCGGATCGGGGCCAACGCTCGAATGGAGGCGGAGCGGGAGCGGTTCTTCCAGGCGGAGGAGAAGGGCGCCCGGGCGGCACTCGCTTCTCCTTTCACCGGCGCGCTCCGGCGGGACGACATCGTCGCGGAGCTCTGCGCCTGGTACGCATCAGCGGAGGGGAGCCGGTTCGCCCCCACCACCCTGGAGGAGTACGGCGGCTGTCCCTTTCGCTATTTCCTCCGGCGGCTCCTGAAGGTCGTCCCCCTGGAGAAACCGGAGATGGAGCTGGCGGCAAAGGATGAGGGGAGCCTGGTCCACGAGATCCTCTGCGCCTTTTTCCGCAGGCTGCGGGACGAGGGGCGGCTCCCCCTGCGGGACCCCGCGTCGGCCCGGGAGATCATGCGCGAGGAGGCGGAAGCGGTCTTCGCCCGCTGGGAAGGGGAGCGGCACACCGGCGAGCCGCTTCTCTGGGAGATCGAAAAGGGAAGGCTCCTCGCCATACTGGAACGGGTGGCGGAGCTGGAGGCGGAGGACGCGTCGGGACTCGTCCCCGAGCTGTTCGAGCACCCCTTCGACGACCTGGCCGTGGCGGACGACGACGGTTCCCGCGTCGTCCTCACCGGGAAGATCGACCGGGTGGACGTGGCGACAGCCGATGGCCGGCTCAGGGTGGTGGACTACAAGATGGGGGGGGACAGCGGCAAATACGGCGCCCTCCTGAAAAAGGAGAACCTGGGGGAAACCTCGTTTCAGATGCCGGTCTACCTCCTGGCGGCGGCCCGGGAGATGGGAAAGGCGTCGGGCGCCCCCCCGACCCGCTTCACCGCCCGCTACTGGCTGCTGCGCAAGCTCGATCGCGTGGACAGGGACTTTAGCGGGGGGAAAGAGGATTTTACCGGCTTTTTCGCCGCCGATCACGAAACGCGCCGCCTGATGGGGGAGGACAATTTCCTCAATCGCTTGTGCGGCAAGGTGCGGGGGATGAAGCGGGGGGATTTCCAGATCACCCCTAAGGAGTGCGGCTTCTGCCAGTTCGGCGGTGTCTGCCGTTACGTGGCGGTGGCGGTGCGGGAGGAGGGGTAGACCCCGCTATTCCATCTCCTCACCCGACTCGGGACCGTGCCCGAGAAAGGCGTCGAGAAAGGCCTGAGCCCGGGCCGCGTCGAACGGGTCGAGGCGAAGGCGCTTGCGCCAGGCGGTGAGCACGATCCCCCGCCCCAGCCCCGGCAGCGGCGCGACGATCACCCCGTCCCATTTGCCCGGGTGGCGTTCCGCCCATTCCTGCAGCGTGACGCGCACGTCCGGCGCCGGCCGGTCGTAATAGATGACGACGTCGCCGTGCTCCAGGGAGTGCACCAGCTTTTCCGGGGGCTGGGCCGTGCAGTAGAAGCCCGGCCTGGTCCATTTCGGGTCGTGGGGGCCGGAGGTGGGGGGTGTGCTCCGGTACTCCCAATGCTCCCCCGGCTCCAGGTGCCATCGCCCCTCGTCGGGAAGGGTTTCCGTCCCGGCCGGCCCGGACGCCGCCTGTTCCTGCTGCGGTGCCTGGGCGGAAAGAACGGGTGGTGACGGCAGTGCCGCCAGAAGCAGCAGCCCCGCCGTGGCCGTGACGGCCAGCTTCCTCGTGCATGCCCGCATGGTTCCTCCGCCGGCCGGGGTGGCCGGCTGTAGCTGCTATCGCCAACTATTGAAAAGTTAGACTTCTTTTACCAGATTCCCTCCCGGTTTGCCATGAAAAACAACTCACATGGCGAAAGGAGGTGGCGGGACAGGCCCCTGGCAGTATACTGTATACAATCCCCTTGTGCTCGGCGGCCAGCTGTGGTAAAAGGTACCGATAGACTGTTGAAACGGGAGGGTGATGCGGATGAGCGAACAGGCACAGGTCTGCTACACGTTTGAGGCTGCTGTCGAGATGGCCGTGAAGATGGAGGACGAGGGGTTCCGGCACTACCTGGATGCGATCCGCAAGGTGCGCAGCAAGGGGGCGAAGGAGGTCCTCCGGGACGCCGCCCTGGACGAGTTGGAACACAAGCACCAGTTGGAGAAGGCCCTGCTGGAGGGGAACATGGCGGGTGCCGAGGAGCTCGCCCGGCCGGTGCCGACCATGAACCTCGACTACGTGCTGGTCAAGAAAGAGCTCACTCCCGATTCGGATGCCCGGGAGGCGATGGCCTACGCCATCCACCTGGAAAAGGGGTCGATCGACTTCTACCAGCGGATGGCCAAGGGGTGCGCCGGCGCGCCGATGGCCCCGGTCTTCGCGCGGCTGCTGGCGGACGAGAGCAAACACCTCCAGTCCCTGGAGGACCTGTACGAGCAGCACTTCCTCCCGGAAGGCTAAGAACAGGTTCGACGTTCTACGTTCGAGGTTTAAGAACCCCAAGGACGGGAACGTTGCGTGAAATGAAAAGGGGGATAGCCTTTCGGCTTATCCCCCTTTTTCAGCATTCGTACGGTGCAGCGAACTCTAGCCTATCTCCACCAGCTTGAGGTCAAAGGTCAACTCCTGCCCCGCCAGGGGGTGGTTGGCGTCGAGGGTCACCGTCGAGTCGGTCACCTCGGTGATCAGCACCGGGAAGACCTGGCCGTCTTCCTGGGTGACCTCCAGCTGGCCGCCGACTTCCAGCGTCAGGTCGGGCGGGATCTCCGAGCGGTTGACCACCGCCACCATCTCGTCCACCCGCTCGCCGTACGCCTGGTCCACGGGAATGACGACGGTCTTCTCCTCCCCCGGGCTCATGCCGATCACCGCCTGCTCGAAGCCGGGGATGACCTCCCCTTCGCCGATGACGAATTTCATCGGGCCGGACTCGCAGCCGCAGTCGTCTTCATGGCATTCGGAAGAGTCGAAGACCTCGCCTCCTGCCAGCCTTCCCGTATAGTGAACCGTTACCTTGTCTCCATTTTTCGCCTGTGCCATATCATCCGCCTTTCATCTATTCGTATGGTTGAAACTGCCTGTGTGACCATAACAGAAATGCGGGTAATATGCCACTTTATAATGAGAATCGGGCTGCGAAGCTGCTTCGTCCGGATCACTCCTTGAGCTGGAACGCCACCTTCAGCACCACCTGGTACTCCGTGACTTTCCCGTCGTCCCCCACGTGGCCGCGGATGTCCCCCACCTCGAACCAGGAGATCTTGTCCAGGGTCTTGTGGGCCTTTTCCACCGCCGTCTGGATGGCCGCCTCGATGCCATTTTTGGAGACCCCGATCACTTCCACTTTTTTATAGATCCTGTCCTGACCGTACATACGATTTCCTCCCTTCCCGCTTGTGGTTTGTCTTAATCTTAGCACCCGGCTGCCGTCTGTAAAGGAGCGGTACGCAAATCAGCCCTTCCCATCCCCGGCGGATAATGGTATTTTTTACGGGGCTGAAAAAACGCAAGGGAGAAGCGGAAACCATGGAAACGCGCAACTGCGCCACCCTCTTCGAGGGGCTGGTGGTGGACATCGAGCAGATGGAGGTGAGGATCGGGGAGAAGGGGTGGCATACCTACCAGGTGGTGCGCCATCCCGGCGGGGTGGCGGTGCTGCCGCTTCACCCGGACGGGACGGTCACCCTCATCAGGCAGCTCCGCCCTGCAGTGGACGCGGTCATGCTGGAGCTCCCGGCGGGACGGCTCGACCGGGGCGAGGAACCGGCCGCCTGCGGCCTGCGGGAGCTCGCCGAAGAGACCGGCCTGGTGGCGGAGCGGCTTCTCCCCCTCGGCATCCTCCATTCGTCACCCGGGGTGTTCGACGAGGCGATCCACCTTTTCCTCGCCACCGGGCTCATCCAGGCGGCGGCGGACCCGGAGGCGTACGAGGACATCGAGCCGGTCCGCCTTCCCCTGGCGGAGGCGGTGCAAATGGCGCGGGACGGGAGGATCAGCGACGGGAAGACCATTGCCGCCCTGTTCCGTGCGCAAGGGGTGCTGCCATGATCCTCAAGGCGACAGTGGGGGCGGAGCAGGCGGGGATGCGGCTCGACGATGCCGCCCGGGTGCTTTTTCCGGAGCTCTCCAAGACCCGGATCAGAAAGATCATCGACTGGGGGGGATGCGCGGTCTCCCAGGTTATGGTCCGGGTCGCCTCCCGGACGCTCCGGGAGGGGGACGAGGTCGCCATCGGGCTCCTGGAGCCGGAGCGGTGCGTTGAGTACGCCCTGGCGGAGGGGGACATCCTCTTCGAGGACCCGGAGTACGTGGCGGTGAACAAGCCGGTCGGGATCAACTCCCAGCGCACCTCCTACCAGCTGAAGGGGACCATGGAGTACGCGGTGGACGTCTACCTGAAGGCCCGGGGGATAAGGGAGCCGGCCCGGGTGATCCACCGCCTCGACCGGGGGACGTCAGGCGTCATGTTCTTCCCCAAGTCCGGCCGCCCCGCCACCCATGTTTCCTACATGCTCAAGACCGGCGGGGTGGAGAAGGTCTACTGGGCCTTGATCGCCGGCTCTCCCGACGAGGATGAGTGGGAGGTGGACGCCCCCATCGCCAAGCTCTCCAAGTTCCGTTACGGGACGGCCATCCCCGGCAAGCCCGCCAAGACCCTGTTCCGGGTGCTCGTCCGGAGCGCGGGGGCGACCCTGGTCGAGGCGCGCCCGCTCACCGGCCGCACCCACCAGATCAGGGTGCATCTCGTCCACGCGGGCTTCCCGATCATCGGCGATGCGACCTACGGCGGCGACCATGCCGCCCGGATGATGCTCCACTGCCGCTCCATGGCGTTCCGGACGCGGGACGGGCGGCCGATAGCGGCGACCGCGCCGGTGGACGGGGTGTTCGCCAAAGTCTGCGCAGGATACGGGATAGATATTCCCGCCTCCTTTCCGGGGGATTGATGCCAGGGTCTGCCATGGAATGGTCGGCAGCAAAACAGGAGGTGTTCGCCTTCGCCGGCGACATCGTGGTGTCGGCCGGGGCCGGCTCGGGGAAGACCGCCGCGCTGGTGGAGCTCTATCTGCGCCTGCTCGCCGGAGAAACCCGGTTCCCCCGGCCCCTCGCGGTGGAGGAGATCGTTGCCATCACCTTCACCGACAAGGCCGCG
The DNA here is from genome assembly GCA_036518435.1 of Geobacteraceae bacterium. Lineage (GTDB taxonomy): Bacteria > Desulfobacterota > Desulfuromonadia > Geobacterales > Geobacteraceae > JAMPXD01. Next base: position 47,341 of record DATDNF010000051.1, on the reverse strand, counting down.
GTGGAGATGAAGGAACGGGTCAGGCAGGGAATGGCCGCGCGGCTGGCCCGGGGGGACGGCTCCGCCCCATGGGAGAAATGCCTCCGGCAGCTCCCCGCCGCCCCGATTGCCACCTTCCATTCCTTCTGCTCCCGTGTCCTGCGGGAAAACCCGGCCGAGGCGGGGGTGGACCCTTCCTTCACCCTCATGGACGAGCTGACCGCGGGAGGAGAGCTCCAGGCGGCCCTGGACGAGGTAATCGAGGGAGAGCTGAAGGCGCGAAGTCCCGAGATCAGGCTTCTCCTGGCGCAGTATCCCCTTTCCGGGGCGGGGCGGGGAAGGGGGCTCAGGGAGCACCTCGTCGGCCTGCGCCGGAAGCGCTCCGCCAGCGGTATGGACGACGATGCGCTCCGCCGGCTGGCTGAGCAGTGGGACAGGGAGGCTGCCGGGCTCTTCCGGACGCACCTCCGGGAACTGGACGGGCTGGTGGGGGAGGCGCAGCGGGTGCTGGCGGGGAAGGAGCTTGCCTTCCACCTCAAGCTGCGGGACCTGCCGGAGCTGTACCATCGGGCGCCCCTCTCGCTGGAGGATGGCGAGACGGCGCGCCGACTGGCCGCCATGGCGGGATGCATCGGCGGCAACTGGGGGAAGGAGAAGCCGCTCAGGGAGAGTCTCTCGGCATGCATCGAGACCCTCGGGCTCGCCTGGTGGCAAAAGGAGAGCGCCCCCTGCGGTTCAGCCCTCCTGGTCCTCTCGGGAAAGGTGGAGACGGCCTACCGCCGCCGCAAGGAGGAGCGGGGGGGGCTCGACTTCGACGACCTCCAGGGGAAGGTCCGCGACCTGCTGCGAAACGATGCCGTGCTCAGGGAGGAGTGCCGGGGCCGCTTCCCGGTGATCATGGTGGACGAGTTCCAGGACACCAACCCCCTGCAGAAGGATCTCCTGGGGCTTCTGTGCGGGGAGGGGCAGCGGCTCTTCATTGTCGGCGACCCGAAACAGTCGATCTACCTCTTCCGCGGCGCCGACGTGTCGGTGTTCGGCCAGGCCCAGGCGGAGACGGCAGCGCGCGGCGGGCGGAACCTCTACTTCCGGGAATCGTTCCGCTCCCGGGAGGGGGTGATCGACTTCGTGAACGGTCTGTTCAGGGGGGTGATGGGCGCCGGGGGGGCCGGCTTCGAGGTGGCGTACGGGCCGGAGGACCACCTGGAGCCGAAGCGGCGGGACGGGGACGGCGGCGCCCCCTGCGTCGAGCTCCTGGCCCTGGAAGGGGAGGGGACGGGCGCCGAGAAACGGAGCGCTGAGGCGCGGGCGGTGGCAGCGAAGATCCTCCGGCTCGTGTCGGGGGAGGACGGGGTCCGGGTCTACGACAGGAGGACCGGGATCGGGGATGAAAACCTCGAACCTCGAACCTCGAACATCGAACCCGTCTTTGTTCCGCGAAAACCGAGGTTCGGCGACATCGCCCTCCTGTTCCGGCGCTTCACCCACCTGAAGGTGTTCGAGCGGGAGCTGCGGCGGCACGCCATTCCCTACTACGTGGTGAAGGGGAAGGGGTTCTACCGCTGCCAGGAGGTGCTGGACATCCTCAATTTCCTCGGCTACCTGGAGTTCGGCGGCGACCTGGTCTCTCTGGCCGGGCTCCTCCGCTCCCCCCTGTGCGGCGTCTCGGACGAGACCCTTTACCTCCTGTCCCGCCTGGATGGCGGCATCGGCGCATGGGAAAGCTTTTCAACTCGAAACTCGAAACTCGAAACTCGAAACTCCCTCTGGGACCGGATCGATTCCGCCGACCGGGGCAAGCTGGGCTCCCTCGCCCGCCTCATGGCGCGCCTGCGCCCGCTGCGCGACCGGCTCACCCTGGCGGAGCTTCTGGAGGAGATCCTGACCGGCACCGACTTTGCCTCGTCGCTCCTCACCACCTTCCAGGGAGAGCAGAAGGTGGCCAACGTGCGGAAGCTGATCGAGCTGTCCCGCTCGGTAGGCGGGGACGGGGCGGGCGGCCTGCGGGGGTTCGTCAATTACCTCAGGGGGCTGGTGGAGAGCGAGCCGACCGAGGCCGAGGCGCTCGTCTCCGCCGAGGGGGAGGACGTGGTGCGGCTCATGACTGTCCACCAGAGCAAGGGGCTGGAATTTCCCGTGGTGTTCCTCCCGGAGCTCGGCGCGGGGCACCCCGCCGACCATGGACCGGTCCAGTACGACGACGCCTGCGGGATCGGGATGAAGCTTGCCGCACCCGACGGGGGATGGGAGCAGACCCTCGCTTCCCGGGCCATCACCCGGCTCGGGAGCCGCAAGGAGGGGGCCGAGCTGAAACGCCTGTTCTACGTGGCGACCACCCGCGCCCGCGACTACCTGATCCTTTCCGGGGAGAAGGGGAGGAGCGGCGGCGCCTGGCGGGAATGGGTGGACGGCTTCCTGGCGGGGGAGGGGAGTTCGCTGGTGCGGGTGACCCACGCCGATACCCTGGAGATGCGGCATGCGCAATGCGGCATGCCGCATGCGGAAGAGAAAGGCGGCTATCCCCCCGTGGCGGTCGCCGAGGGGGTCCGGCGCTCCCTCCACTACGCGCCGCCGCTGCCGTCGTCCATGGTCTTTTCTCCCACGGCGCTGGAGGATTACGCCCAGTGCCCGCGGAAATACTTCTACAAGGCGGTCATGGGGCTGGACGAGGGGCTGTTCGCCGAACTCCTCGGCAGGGGCCCCGGCCGGGAAAACGCGCCCCGCCAGGGGCTCACCCCGCTCGAAAAGGGGGACCTCGCCCATCTCCTCCTGGAGAAGCTCGATTTCGCCGCCGGGTCTGCGGCCCAGCGCGCTGCCTGCGCCCGCATCGCCGCTGCCCGCGCGCTCGATCCGGGCGAGGCGGGGGTCGCCGAGGTGATCGGCAACGTCCTCGCCTTTGCCGCCTCCCCCCTCGGCCGGGAGCTGGCGGGGAAGCAGGCCATGCGGGAACACCCCTTCACCATGGGGCTGACGGGTATCGGGAAGGCGCCTTCTTACTACATCAAGGGGGCGATGGACCTGGTGGTGGTTGACGGGGAGAGCGCGACGGTCTGCGACTACAAGTACCTGGAGAAGGGGAGTGCGGAACTGGAGGGTTACCGGTTCCAGCTCCGCACCTACATGCTCGCCCTGGCGCGGAGGTGGCCGGACAGGCGGATCGGGGGGAAGCTCCTCTTTCTCAGGGGGGGAGAGGAAGAGACGGTGACGTGCGACGCCCCGGCATTCGAGGCGGAGCTCCTGCGGATCATGGATGCCGTCAGGATACGGCGGGGGGAGGACGAGTTCGCCCTCCGCGACGGGTGCGACGGCGGCGATTGCCCGTTCCGGCAGCGCTGCGTCACCTCGTCCAGTTCACCCGGATGAAGCTGTCGGCTTGGCTCCATTTGAAGTGCAACTCGCCCTTGTGGGCCTTGTACACCTCCTTGCCGAGTTTCTGGGTAAGCTTTGCGTCGGTGGTGGCGATGGTGAGGAGCCCCTTCTCCTGGTTTATTTCCATGATCCGGGCCAGCGGGTTCTTGGCTCTGGAGTCAGCCTCGACATTCTTGAGCATGTTGAGGATCTCGTTCTCATGCTGCAGCAGATAATCGCCTGAGAGGGTGAGGACCCCCGCTGGATTGTCGTCGTGCATCCGCTGACAAGCCGGGCATACCACGGTGCTGGTCCCGGCTTCCGCCTGGGCCGCGCTCAGTTCGGCCGCATCCGAGGACCAGCGCTTGTTCCAGTAGAATGCACTGCATTTCGAACAGAGAGCCACCTCCTTGGAGCCCCCCTTCGGCAGGTACACGTCGGTGCTTCGCTCGGCCATCTTCCCCTTTTCTTCAAAACCGATTTTTTTCGGACCTCGTACCATCTGGACCCCCTCCTTTCATGACAGCATTCTCTTACTATCAAATATACCACCCACCCCGATTCCCGCCACCGTTGCGAAAAAATTAATTCGTTCAGGCTATCACCCGGTTTCTTCCCCCTTCCTTGGCCCGATAGAGCGCCTTGTCAGCCATATCCACGAGTCCCCGGGAACTGTCCGCGTCCTGGGGAAAGGTGGCTATGCCGATGCTGATCGTAAGATGTCCCGCCATCTCCCCTTCGAAGGCCTTGCGCAGCTTCTCCCCGACCAGGAGGGCCAGTTCCTTTCCGGTCTCCGGCATGATCACGACGAATTCCTCGCCGCCGTAGCGGGCCGCGATGTCCGAATTGCGGATGTGTTCCCGGAAGACTTCCGCGGCCTGCTTGAGGACCTCGTCCCCCTGGAGATGGCCGTAACGGTCGTTGAACTGCTTGAAAAAGTCGATGTCGATCATCGCCAGGGAACAGAAGCGGCTGTAGCGGCGCGACCTCTCGATCTCCCGGTCGAGGATTTCCCAGAGCTGGCGCAGGTTGAACAGCCCGGTCAGGGGGTCGGTGCGTGCCTGGGCAACGGCGATGTCGTAGCTCTTCTTCAGGAATTCGTAGTTGAGCTTCTGGGCGATCAGGTACCGTATTTTGGTGAGGATCTCCCTGATGTCCGGCGGCTTGATGAAATGGCCGTCCGCCCCCACCTGGGCGCTTTTGACCTGCTCGACGCGGGCGGTGGAGGGGAGCACCAGCAGCACCGGCACGTATTTGGCGCTGGCGTGGGACTTGAGGCGGAGACAGACGTCGTAGCCGTTCATTTCCGGCAGGGGTAGATCCAGGAGAAAGAGGTCCGGCGGCCGGGCGATCCCACTGGTGAGGGCCTCCAGCCCGGTGGCGGCGGTGATGATCTCGTACCCCTCCTCCTTCAGGCCGTGGGAGAGCATCTGGAGAAAACCGGCGTCGCTGCTGGCAATCATGACCCTGGGGGTGGCCCCCTCTCCGGGTGCCGGCCCCTCCTTCGGCAGGATGAAGGTGAAGATGCTCCCCTCGCCGGGGCTGCTGTCGACCCAGATCCGCCCGCCGTGGAGCTCCACGAACCGTCTCGACAGGGCGAGCCCCAGCCCGAGGCTGCCGTCCGGGGGGGCGCCGGCCATCTCGAACCCTTTGAATATCCGCTCCAGGGCCTCCCTCGGTATCCCCACCCCCTGGTCCGCCACCGCGATTTCGAGAAACTCCTGTTCCCCTCCCCCTTGAACCAGGCGCGCCGAAACCGTGATCCGGGAGCCCGACGCCGAGAATTTAAGGGCATTGGTCAGGAGTTCTTCGAGGATGAACGCGAACTTGTGTTCGTCGGCGATAATGGCGCCCAGATCCCCGGCAAAGGAGGAGACCACGGCGACGCCGCACTTGGCCGACTGCTCGGCCAGTCTCTCCAGGGTCTTGTTCAGGGCATCGGCCACCGTGAACCGTTCCGGCAGGAAGCGGGTCATGCCGATGTCGACCGAGCAGAGTTCCAGTATCCTGTCGACAATGGAGCGGAGCCTGCTGCCGCACTCGATGATGGCATCGAGTCCCGCCTTCTGTTCTGCGGTCAGCCCCCCCATCCCCTCTTCCGCGATGAGGAGCGCCAGGTCGAGGATCTGGTTGAGCGGGGTGCGGAGCTCCTTCGAGATGTGGGCAAGGAACTCCTCCTTCACCTGGTTTGCCAGGAAGAGGCGCTCGTTGGCCCGCTGCAGCTCCTCGGTCCGCTCCTTCACGAGCCGTTCCAGGAGTTCTCTCTCCTGCCGCGTTCTTTTTCCCTCTCTCGTTGCCATAATGTTCTGTCAGGCCAGCGGCCATCTGCTGGTGTGGGGGTCGAACCCGGACTCGGGAGAGATCGCCTCCTGGCTGCGGAGGACCGCCCTGACCGGGGCCCCGTCCCCCCCCTTGATCTTCAGGGGGAGGCAGAGCAGTTCGTAATCCCCCGCCTCGATGCCGTCCAGGTTCAGCCCCTCCAGGATGACCGTTCCGTTTTCCAGGAGCCGCCGGTGCACGTCGCCGTTGCCGTCGAACCGCTCGATGGAGAGGTAGTCGATCCCCACCAGCCGCACCTTCATCCGCACCAGGTAGTCCGCCCCCTCCGGCGTCAGGTGGGCATAGTTCTCGTAGAACCCCTTCCGCTCCCAGAGGAGGGAGTTATCGGTCCTGAGGAGGAGCCGCTCCACCTCCCCCAGGGGAAGACGGGCCAAAGCCTTCGCGCCGATCTCCGCCACGCCGCGCAGATCGGCGACAAGGGCCTTTCCCACCAGGAGGGTGAGCGGGAGGTGGTCGACGGAAACCCCGCGGTCGTTGTAGTGGCGGGAGACGTCGATGTGGCTGCCGCAATGGCTCGACAGGGTGATGGAGGAGACGTTGGCGGGGTCGCCCTGGGCGATCCGGGTCACCGGCTCGATCCTGACCTGCGGGTCGCCCGGAAAAACGGGGAGGGACGGGGAGATGGGAACGGTGATGTCGTAGATCTTCATGGCCGCCTCGCGCATCGTGTGATGACAGGCTTTACCTGAAAGTATACACGGTCGGGGGGAATTTGCGAGCGGGGGGAAGGTGGTAACCCGGTTCGGCAGAGCTACCTCAGTAGACGAAGGGGATCAGTTTCCTGACCCGCTTCCGGTATGCGGCATATTCCGGGAACTTCTCCTCCAGCCAGCGCTCTTCACGCCGCGACTTGATGTCGAAGAAGGCGAAGAGCAGCAGCGCATACCCGATTGCCAGCCAGCTGTGCAGCCACAATCCCCAGCCGAAGGCCATGAACGTTATGCCGCTGTAGATGGGGTGCCGCACGAGCCGGTACGCGCCCGTTACGGTCAACGTCGCATGCTCCTTCGGCAGCGGCAGCGGGGTGAGATTCCTCCCCAGGTTGACCGCGCCGGTTGCGGCAAGAAGGGTGCCCGCCAAAAACAGGATGCCGCCGACCAGGGAGCCGAGCCACGCATACGGAGGGCCCCACGCCGGCAACCCCCGCCACGTGCGGGGCCCGAAAGCGAGCAGTAAAAACAGGCCGGCCTGAACGACCAGGTACCACTCGCCGCGCGGGCCTTTCCACCAGGGTTTATGCGGCATGGCTACCTCGTTGAGGGGAATCGGGGTGACCCTTATCTAATGCTTCGAGCTGAATAAAACCGACGAAGCCACGAGACACAACAGCGCTGATCCCAGATATTTCCTCATGGCGTTTTTCCTTTCCATCGGATCATGATAGTCTGGATGACACGGTGAACAAAAGTTTTCATCGGGCTTATGTCCATGGTGGCAGGTAGTGCACGCCAAGTTGTGGAAGTGGCTTTTGTGGGGATTGCGTTCTAGTTTCTTTGTACGCTCTGCAATTTTTTCATGTGATTCGTGACATGAAAGACACTGCTTGTAGTCAAAGAGTTTCTTGTCGTTATCCTTGTGACATCCTTCGCACTCAATTCCGTATGTTTTGAGTCTGTCAGCAGTGTTGGGCTTGTTTCCCTCGGCATGTGCATAGTTTGTTCCGCATGCCAGAGCCATAACAAGCGCGAGCATGCAGGCCTTGCCCAAATATTTCATAACGATGCCTTTCTGTCCCGGCTTCAATTTGCCCTACGTTTCCATACGCCCCTGGCAGGAAATCACATGGGCGCCACAAAATTATGCAATTTTAATGCGCCCGCCGCAGCCTGGCTGTCAACGCAAAAACGTCCCCTAGCCTTCCCTGGAGATCTTGAAAAACGTCTGTGACCCGCTTTTATCTTTATTGAGCAGCGATTGTGTCTTTTCGTCCGTGTCCCTGTCGGGGGTCGTCTGGTCGCAGTCGCACTGGCACTGGCACGGGCATGGCGTTTGGTCGCAGTCGCATTGGCACTGGCACGGGCATGGCGTCTGGTCGCAGTCGCACTGGCACTGGCACGGACATGGCGTCTGGTCGCAGTCGCACTGGCACTGGCACGGACATGGCGTCTGGTCGCAGTCGCACTGGCATTGGCATGGACACGGCGTCTGGTCGCAGTCGCATGAACATGCTGCTATCCGGCTGGCGGCATTCTGAGACGGTGATGTTTTGCCCAGTGTGACAATCCGAATTCCCGGGACTTTATTAGTAGTCATTGCAACCCTCCGTTTTAATTGAAGTCGACGACTCTTGCTTGTCCGACATCTCTAGGCTCAATCACACCGTCAGCCAACAAGGCGATGAGTGACATGTTTATCTGCTTTGCGATGTGACAGCGAAAGGGATCGGGAGAATAAAGATCACGATTGGAATGTCTGAAACTTTTTATCGGACAGTCACCTGCGCACTGGTATCTGAGTAAACAGTCCTCACAGGCTTCCATATTGTCGGCAATCCTTTGCTCCAGTTCCTTGATGCGCGCCAGGTCCCACTCAACGCTCGCTTGTAACGGTTCGATCTTGCCGACAAAAAATATATCCGCCGCAGGATCGTTTGCATCAAGTACTTCGTAACACGTTGTAATGTTACCCTCGGTGGTGACGCAGAAATTCCGGCCGCAAGCAGAGCAGAATCGCTGATGACAATCCTTGAAGCAGTGCATGCCGGAGTATTTCACGTCAATGTCGAGCTCGAGGCCCAGAAGAAAGCATTCCAGGAACTTCTCGACGAACTGGTCGGGATCTGGCCTTGAAACGGTGGAGCCACGTCCCGTAAGCGTGACCGGTTCGAAATGAACGGCTGCCAGCCCCAGTTGCTCCGCTAGTTTGACGGTCTCCTCCATGGTTTCTATGGATTCGCTTGTAATCGTTGCTCGCACAGAAACCCGCCTGCCCGACTTGACCAGAAGTTGCAGGTTACGCACCACTGTGTCGTAGCTGGGCTCGCCGGAACAGAACGGCCGCTGGCGATTCTGGACATGTTGCGGGCCGTCCAGGCTTATATTCACGTTGATGTTGTTCTCGACGATCCACTGATGCACGGAATCACCGTACGTGCCATTCGTCCCCATGGCTACCGACGGTTTTAGTCCCATCTCAGCGGCGCGACGGCGAAACTCCGAGACAATGTCTTTCAGCGTGTCGAATTCAATTGTCGGCTCTCCGCCGCCATGGACTGTCAGGTTCACCTCTATCGGTTTAGGCGTCTTCTGTGCTGCGTCGAAAGTCAGATTCGAAAAGAAATGATCCATTGCAGTCTGCCAGATATCCCGGCTGATGATCCTTTCCGAGTCTCCTCCTTTCGCATAACAATAGACACATCGGAGATTGCATCTGGTAGTCACGAAAATGTGCAGGCGTGTCATTGAACCGAAACTCTCCGGCGCAGGCCGCCTGTCGCCTTGAACAATTTCTTCCGGCCGCTTCAGGATTCCAAGGCGGCGGAACTGCATCACGGCTTCTGTTAATTCCGTACGGTCATCGCCGCATACTTCTTCTGCCGAATGTACATCGTCCGGTTTGGTGACAAGCGCGAGCAGGGTCTCGTTCATTGCAGCATAGGTGCGGGTGGCTGGGTCGAACAGATAAATCCCGCCTTTATGCCTGAATACCGACACCCTCGGGTTCAGTGTGAGCGGCATTAAATCAGAGGGGATAGCGTCCGGGAATTTTTTCATTGTGTGATCCTTTCGGTTCTTGCATGACGCTATAAGCCTGACCGGCCGGCCTCTGGGCCGGTCTTGGCGTTAGCTGGAAATTCGTCTTCTCCTTTCAAGTTACATAACTTCCCTGTGTCCACCCTGATATTAGACCTCTGGCGTCTCTTCCCAAAACCATTTAATCTCATCCGAATTTCCTTCTTCTATCTTCCTAAGCTCTTCTTCTGTCCATTCACCTTTGCGCTTGACCCACTTGAATGGAAATGCAACATTTGAGATTTGATATAGCGTGGGAACATCTGGCTTCGACGCGAAATATTGATGACTATCTTCGGGAGGACAAATTACCGCTTCTTCCTCGTTTTCAACTTGATTTTGATAGTCGATCTCCTTGATAACGACTGCGCTCTCTGGGAGTGGATGCCAAAAATAGACTGAGGCAATCGGGATATTGTACTTGATCCAATTTTGATGGTTATTGCCATCGACAATGGGGCGTTTCATGCGTTTTTTTCGTATGCCTAATGGGCCTCGAAGGTATCTTACGCTTAGGTAATCAACCCACGTTAAATACAAGTCATATATATATCGTTGATGCATAGCCACAGCTACAAGCCGGGTCGTTTTTGATGGATCAATTTTGTAGGTTAGCTTGTATTCACGCTCATCGCGTTGTGTAACCACACTCTGGATTTTGAATCCCTGCTTAATAGACTCAATCAGTCTCAGCTGAGCCTCAGCTTTACTTTCAGTAGATACCTTAGCAAAGGCTGATGCTCCAATCGATGATGCTAGTGAAGTTACAAGCGCTTGCATAGACTCGTTTTGTCTGAGAGATTCGACAAAAGACTCTTTAATACATACATTAGTTACTTCGCTCTTGATAGAGCGGACGATTTCTGGCTCAACTCCTGGCACAAATTCGAAGACCGCTAATTTCCGACCATAACGAGCTATTTCGTTTGCTTGGCGTTCCCTGACTTGAAAATGACAACGGATTATCCAGTAACCGTAAGGATGGTTTTTCGCCTTATTCCAATTGTTTTCTTTTGTCAAATCAACGGCAAAGGGAATGCTTATTTGTATTTGCATTTGAACCTCCTTTGTAAAGTGCAATTTATTTTACTGCGCTCTAAGTAACCAACGGCTCGGAACATGATCAGCCCGTCTGGCTTTTTCGGGCGGTCGGCGTCCATGTTTCTTGTTAGGACGACATCTTCAAATATTCCAAATTCAAGGGCTGCCCCAGCTTCTTACCCCTGTTTTATGAGAGTTAAGTTATTGCCTCTCAGCGGCCTTAAGCCAATCGCTGATGGAATTCACCCCCAACGACAACAACAAATCTTGCACTAGTACCACTCGTGTAAGCATCGCACCGTGGTCGGCTTCTTCCCTTTCCTCGGCTTCGGCGAAAAGTCGGGTCATTAGCTGTACAAGCTGATTTTCATGGTCGTAAAAGTACGGCTTCGTATGACTGATATAGGCTATGTAAATTTCGGTTGCCGCTAAGCCGAGCTCTGGGTCGCGCTGCGAGGTGGCGTTGAGCCATTTGTCAAATCCGAACAGACTGCGATGTTTCTTGTCGCTGTCGTTTTCGAACACACTAAAGCAGAGGCGAATCAATTCTATCGGGATTGAGATAGGCGATATATTGTCCCGGAAGATGTGGTCCATATGTCGAGCGACTGTCGCTGCATGATTACTGTCTGTTTTCAGTCCTGCCTCGATACCTGCAAGGCATTGTTCACGATGCTTCTTGATGTTTCCAGGGTGAGTCCAAACACTCGCTGCCCCCTGCCATGCTTCAGTAATATCCAGAGTGTTCAATTCACCAAGTAAATTGGCAAAGTCGATATGTCCGGTCAGGGCAGACAAGGCCGAGATGCGCCCCCAAGTTTCCATTTCTTTCTTATTGCCCTCGCGACTGATACGCACAAGCAAGGGCGCAACCTTTTCGAAATGATCATGATACGCGTAATACAGACAACGTTCGGCGAACTGCCAAAGCCCCACAGCATCCTGCAAGGCAAGGTGAAATAATTCCCAACCCAAGTCGGGATTCTTGCTTTGGAGGTATGGCAAACGTCTCAGAATCAGGGCGCGGATCGCAGGGTGTTCATTGCTGGCAAATCGACGTAGCGTTGGTGGCAACAATTCAGGTAATGCGGTGCCGCGCTCTTGAAGGTTGTTGGCCAAAATCATCAAGGCTTCGGCAACATTTCCACTCATCATATTGATACCGGTGGTAATCAGATCGACCGAATCGCCTCGAATATTGCTTTCCTCCTTATGACCTCCAAAGCCTATTGCCACGGACACCAACCGTGCGGCATTTTGTGTATCTTGGATGAGATGTGCGCAGGCTTCCAGAGCCTTGGTTGCGGAGCGATTGAGCTGCCAGTGGGTGGGATGTCTTTCCAACTCGTCAAGTATTTGATTCGCCAAAGCAGGAGCATCGGGCTCCTCGATTGGCACCCAAGCACCGTCGGATTGCAAGTTTCCATAGCGATGTGCCAAGAAGGTGGCGATGCCATCCATGATATCGTCACGGAACTTAGCTGAAATGTCGCCCCAATATGCGACCAGTAATCTCAAGAAACGCGATGGGTAGCGAGATGAAGCCTCGCGCAATTGAGAGCCGACCTGTCGCTCCCCTCCGACCAAAAAGTCATCGAAATCCCTAATATATCCGGAGTAGTGCGCCAGCAAACGAATTACGCCACCATCGCTGGCATTCAGAAATGCCTCATATGAAAATGGGGCGGCGACCATGCCGCCTCGGCTGCCGATGTCAGGCTGACGAATATATGTCCCATTTATTTTTTCGTAAGCATCGAGTATCGCTTGGGCTTCCGTTGAGCGCAGATGACATGGGATTGCGGATATATATTCGACTCGCTGCTTCAATATCCAAAGACGTGTCCCATCATCCGGTTCCGGTTCCTCCCACACGGTTTGCATTGTTGCCATCACTGCGTCTTGTGTGTGGCTATCCAGGTAAATGAATGCAGTCGGGATCAATGTACCTAGTTCGTAAGACAGTTCGAATTCCAGGAAATTCCTGTCACACAACAGGCGACCGATCAAGTCAATATTGGGCTGTGGAGAAATTGTGAAAGCGAGTACAGCGAAATAACACAACGAGCCTTCATGATTAAAGCACAGGCGTTCTCGGTTCTGCTGCCACCAGTCGGAGTGTTTTTGGGCGTGGTCTAGAATTGCTGCCTCTATCGCATCGAAGAGCATCCGCTCTCCATCAACGTGTCGATGATCGTGTTGAGAGTGAACATCATCGTATGAGGTATTGCCTAGGTATCCATTGCGATAGCCTATTCTGGTCTCTCCGTAGTGAGCTGACTGGATTTGGCTCCATTGCTCAATCGTTGCCAGCGCTAAATCGAGTAAGGTAGTGGATTGCACCATCCGCTGTTTCAGGAAGTTCTCGTTCTTGTCTCCGAATTCATGGGGTTGGCAATGCAGTTTCTTGTCAAAATGAAATTTCATCACCTCGTCTTCACTGATGTCGCCAGTGATGTAGCTCCAAAGCATTCTGTCATCAACAGCGCCAGCGGCGATGCAGCGTGCAACGATATGACCTACCAAGCTATGCTCGGGTTTTGGCATACTGAGTAGCCGCTCTAGCAAGGGAGCAACCAGTGGCAGATTTTCTGTTTTGAAATCAGATAGAGAAAAAACCAATTGCTCCGCGATTCTATCGCCATTCAGCCAATCCAGCCCCAATGTCTCAATCCAGAATGCCAATACCCCAGCAGCATCTTCGTTTTTCCACTGCGCCACCCGATGAACATGGGCCGTCATTCCCTCGGCATCGCGCATTTCCTTCAACGCAGGCACCAGATGAGAAAACCAGAAGTGATGCCACTCAACCAACGATGCTTGGGCGTAAATCACCTGAAACACCTCGCGATGCTTCTCTCGCAAGTCTCGTATCAGCGGCCAGTCATCATCCTGCGGTATCTGCTGGGCAAATGACTCTGCAATTAGGCGGCGGATGTGAAAGGCCGCGTTGCCCGTCAATACCGCTCGTAGTTGCTTCCTGAACTCACGACGATCTCCCGCCGCTAACTGTGCGACAAAGCTTCGTATGCTCGGTCGCACAAAGGGCACGGGCGGCAAGCCTTGGATGAACTCATTAAGCGAGACCCCTCGGCGTACAGCGCCGCATATCACGAGCACATCTAGCAGGGTTTGATGGCCAAACGTCAATTTTCCATCATGGGTATCTTGAAGAACATTGAGACTGTGCAGCCGACGCAGGATGTCCTGTGAAGCACTGAAACGCTGACGAGGAATTGACAGAGTGCGTGACTGCAGCATTGCATTAGCGATGGATTCAATCGCTTGCATTGCTGTGTCCCCCAGCGCGGGATCGGCCTGCACGATGGTATCGAGGTAGCGTTGCGCCAGCGCTTGGCTGGTAACCACGTTGAAGCTGCCTTCACGCTGGGCCAGTTCGACAAACAGGGCCAGTTCGCGAGGATTTCGGATCAGTTCACGTGTGACGTGGTCAATAGTAGTCGAATCGATTCTGAGCTTTTTGAGTAACGGGGCAATCTCGATCTCCCAGTCCAGCGGCAGACACTGAAAATCACAGTCCCACTGCCGTGCGGCAATGCGGCGGTCATATTTGCGGTCGAAGTCGCGACAAGCTGTGATAACGGTGATATTGGGGATCAGTAGCAGCTGGTCGATTTGTGCCAGGAAGTACGTCAATATGCTGTGCTCCCGGGCGATGGACAAGACATCAAGTGAGTCGATGACCACGACCACATGCGCGTCTTCTGCTAACCGGGCAGCCTGCTCCACCCACTTCTCTGGCAGTCCTTGTGCTTGGCGCTCCTGCGCTGTCGCCAGGTCGGCGAATTCGCGCGACTGTATGAAGAGCGGCACTATATCCGCTCGGGTTTGCGTGCGTTTCTCCAGTGCTTCTTGCAAATTCAGCATCACACAGGTTTTGCCGGAGCCCGGAAGCCCCGTAAGCAGGATACTGCGTTTCCCTGCATCGATAGCAGCCAGGAGTTCGTTCACGACTGGGCTCGAAATGCGCTGCCCAGCAATGTCCCGAAGCCACGACCTGCCGATGGCTGAAGTGCCGGAAAACGATGTCCGCACCTGTGCGATGGACATGATCGGAACCAGCATTGCTCCTGCGTGATGGAGAATGGCTTTGAGATCGTCCTTGGTCAGGCGATGCTGAGTGGAAGCGAATAGGTTGCCGCCCAACATGCGTCCACCAAGTTTGTCCAGACGTATCCAGAGGGCGTTAAAGGCAGCATCTGAGTTGCTCGCCTTTTGGCGCAAACGTTCACGCAGCAAAGTCTCCATGCGATCAAAATCGGGACTGATCTCGAAGGAGGTGCGGCGCAGGAATTCATAGGCTGAAAGACCAGGCGCCTGAGCGGCGATGCGAGCGGCCAAGTCGGTATCTGTTTTTATGTGCTCTTGGGTCAAATTCGCACGATAGTCGGCCTCATTGCCATATAGAGTGCTGTATTCACGTAATTTAGCGAGTGTGCCAAACTCGCTGCGCGAATAGAAGCAGACTTTGATTTGTTGATTTCTAGCCAGGGCCAGAGAAGCCTTGTCGAGCTCACCCGCAAGATCGGCTATCGACCATGCGCTGAAATCGGCCTGGTTCTTTTTGCACTGACAGCAAATCAGGGTGCCGTCGGATTTGCCAATTACGACATCATCTACCAGATAGGTCGTCGAATCTATTTCAAGCCATTGAAATTCGGGATCAGACAAGACAGTCAATGCCCAGTCGAAGGCAACCAGAGTCTGATAGATATCGCCACGGGTGGAGCGTATTCCTGCAATGCTCATTTAGTCCCCTACTCAAAGATTCACATCAAGATGGAGAAGGGGGACGTTGATTTGTTGACTTACATCCCAGTTACTTTTGATACTCAACTAATCAACTAGGTCCCCTTAGCCCTCCCAGTAAACTTTTTAGTATTCTGATGGTAGTTTCATTCTTTTCTTCTCGCCAACTACTTGTTGGCGAGTTCACACGCGCGTGAACCGCCCGCGCCCTTCAGCCTCTCCCTCAGTTCCTTCTCGGCAAACCGACGCTCACTGTCACCAGATCACCGTCGCGCCGTCGTATCCGGGGTTGCCACGGAGCTTCCGCCTCGACAAGCTCCACCGTCGTCTGCCGGATGTCACGCTCTTTATCATAGCGGTACCGGACATAGAGCAACGAGTCGCCCTGTGGAGGTGGGCGCCCGGAAAAAGACCTGTCCCCCTGCTTTCGTCCCGAAGGGACCGACAGACGGTAGGCCGGGGAATTTATTCCCCGGCCTACGTGCCGCAAATCCTGCCGTCGCGTACGCGACGGATGAATAATGGCATACCCTTCAATCCGTGGGATGAATCCCACGGCTACCATCGGATCGCCCCTGGCGGGGCTTTGACCGCTTTCGTCCCGTAGGGACCGATTGACGGTAGCCGGGGAATTCATTCCCCGGTCTACTTTCTCGTCAATGACTGACCCTCCGTTTCTCTGACCACAAATTCACTTAAGCATGTCGATATTCATTTGCCGGACAAGTTTGTCTTCAAGAACTTTTTCTTTTTTGGCTTGTTTCAGAAGAAGCAATTCGAGCTGTCGTCCCTTATCGTTATGATAGCTCTTCTCTTTTCCTCTTGTTTCGATCATGCCCTTATGCACCAAAAAAATTTCAGGGATACCGGGTATTCCCCCCTGATTCAACACCATGATCCCGCGATAACCCAGGATTGAAGGGATAATGGTTTGTCCCTTGAATTCAGCCTTTTCCGCTTTTCCCATAAGACTCTTGACCTGGGCCACAAGCTCGGGATTTACAAGCTGATAGTTCGGTTCGTCAGCGCGACCGGAATAAACCAAAATGACAACCCTAAGTCCCTTGCCTTCTGCGGCTGCATTCCGAGGTTCGGTTATTAAGAATAATGAGACAACTGCAGCGACAACGACAAATAAACACACTACACGCACGGCTCTTATCATGGCCGCCTCCTTGTTATTTGATGTTAGCGTGGCCCTGGCCCTGATGGGCGTCAGAGCAGGTACAAAGATACCCGCAAAAATCAGTATAGCCGCCTCTATCAGCTGTTTGCGGATCGCTGATTGTATGGCCCGACTGATCCACATTCGTGGCTTGTGTCATCCCGGGCTTATGGGTCCACATGCCGTCGCTGCCTAGTCTGTACCAGTGGTAATCACTTCCCGGCGCGACCACCAAGGCAACTTTGTCCATGCCGCCGGGACAGGTTCCATCCGCCGCAGTTGCGGTAAGACCGTCTGCCATTGCCGCACTCTGAACGGCGGAACAACTCATTATAGAAACTGGTGAATTCGACGAGGCGCATCCAGGCTGGGCAAAGGTGTCCGTGCGTTTATTATTTGCGTAATTGTAGCAATTGTTCTTGCACTGCGCAAACCCGCAACTGGGGCCGCATCCCGAGCAATATCGTGCACTTTCGACACCGCATCCGGCCCATGGCTGCCAAACGCAACCATTGGTACAGTCGTTCCAATAGGCCGGTTGAAAAGAAGGAATGCTGCATGCAGCGGCAGCAGGCTGGGGGGCGCGCGCAGCGATCTGGTGAGCGGCGCCTCCGGCTTCGATAATAGTCGCCGTTACAGGGCCGGGAGGTTGAGTCGAGACAAGCCCGAAGAAGAAACTGCTTTGACCATTGCTTGTTGCGGTTCCGGGACAGACGGGAGAGCCGAATGTAAAAGTTATGTTTCCACTCGAATCTTGATCGGCTGAGGCGACCCCAATAGTGCCCAGACCCCCACCAGTAACTACGAACACCTGGTCTCCGATATGTCCGTTTCCATTCAAATCCAGTGAGCTGACGACAGGACCGAACGGTATCGTAAGGGAGTTAATGCAGTGAGGCGAGCCCATCGCCACGGCACCGGATAGATTGACCCGATACTCATAAGCGTAAAGCCCTGCAGCCGGCGCACCCGAACTGCCGACGTAAGTCCTGGATTGAAGGAAATTCGTTCCTGTAACCGACACGGGAAGTGGTGCGGTGGAGTCCGAAACAGTAACCGTGCAACTTGTATTGAAGACACAGTTCACAGTTGGAGCGCTCACTTGAACAACTTCAAGCGGAGCAGAAAACGCACTATTGGCAAAGGTCAATAGTGCTCCAGCCAACAAAAGCAAGAATTTTTTCATATGCCCTCCTTTTCCCATCCCTCTTGGTTTTAAGGCATTTTTTTGCTGCCCTGCCATCGGATCGCCCCTGGCGGGGCTTTGACCGCTTTCGTCCCGTAACCGACTGACGGTAGCCGGGGATTCATTCCCCGGCCTACTTGAAGACACGCAAAAAGCCGCCCGACGGCAAAGACCCGTCCGCGGCGGCTTTATGTGAAGGCATCACCCATGGCGCACTTCCTGAAAGAATGTTAATAAACCATATCCCCTGTCCCTCCCCCTGTCAAGGAAAAGCTTTTCCCCGCGACGCCACCTTCCCCTTGACTTCCCTTTCCCATTTCCTTTACTCTGGACGGATTAGCATAAATTCGCGGGGGAAGTTGTGGCACTGATAGAAGACAAGCTGTACCGAAGGATCAAGAGCGCGGTGGGACGCGCCATCGCGGATTACAACCTGATAGAGGAGGGGGACCGGATCGGGGTGGCGGTCTCCGGCGGGAAGGACTCCTACGCGCTCCTCCACATCCTGGCGGAACTGCGCCGGCGGGCGCCGGTCAAGTACGAGCTGATGGCGCTCAACATCGACTCGGGGTATCCCGGCTACCGCGCCGACATCATTGCGGAGCACCTCCGGGAGCACGGCTTCGCCCACCACATGGAGCCGACCGACCATTTCGACATTATAAAGGAGAAGCGCCGCCCCGGCTCCTCATACTGCTCCATCTGCGCCCGGCTGAAGCGGGGGGTGCTCTACACCCTCGCCCAAAGGTATGGCTGTAACAAGCTGGCGCTCGGGCACCACCTGGACGACTTCGTGGAGACGCTGCTCCTCAACCAGTTCTTCGTCGGGTCCCTCAAGGCGATGGCCCCCTCCATGCTGGCCGACAACGGGGAGACCACCGTGATCAGGCCGCTCGTGTACGTGGAGGAGCGGGACATCATCCTGTTCTCCCGGGCGAACCGCTTCCCGGTGGTCTGCTGCTGCTGCCCGGTCTGCGGCACGGCGGACCAGCAGCGCAAGAAGATGAAGACGCTTCTCGCCGAGATGGAGCGGGACAATCCGACCGTCAAGCGGAGCCTCTTGCGAGCGCTGGCCAATGTGCAGCCGCGCCACCTGCTCGACCGCAGCCTCGTGAAGCTGTAGCTCCCCGCGGAACCGGGGAGGGCTTTTTTTGCCGCGCCTTTGCGGCTTGCTGGGCGCGCCGCCGCCGGTCCCGGACCGCATCCAGAATACTGAGATAACCGCAGTAGGCAACCAGCCCGACGCTGAAAATGACCATCGGTTCCATGACTCTCCTCCAGTATCGTTATGGAGGAAGGATAACACCGGGCTGTGACAGAATATGTCGCAAAGGAAGGATTCCGAATGATCAACCGATTCATGCAGCCGCTCCGGATTGCCGTCGCCTGGGGGTTCCTCCTCTTCCAGCTCTACCTGGGGGTCCAGTTCTACCGGTTCGTCCTCTACCTCCGCTCCGGCGGCACGACGAGCTTCGTCCCCCGCCCCGACGGGATCGAGGGGTTCCTGCCCATCTCCGCCCTGGTGAGCCTCAGGGAGTGGTTTCTCTCAGGCGCCATCAACCCGGTCCACCCGGCAGGGCTGGTGATCTTTCTCGCCGTGATTGCCGTGTCGCTCCTTTTCAAGCGCTCCTTCTGCTCCTGGATCTGCCCGGTCGGGACGGTCTCCGAGCTCCTCTGGAAGTGCGGCTTCAGGCTATTCCGGCGAAACCTCCGCCCCCCCCGCCGGATGGACGTCGGGCTGCGCGTGGTCAAGTACCTGCTCCTCGCCTTCTTCCTCTGGTCGATCCTCTGGGCCATGGCGCCGGAGGCGGTCACCGCATTCGTCTACTCGGACTACAACAAGGTGGCCGACGTGCGGCTCCTCGACTTCTTCCTCCACCCGTCCGGCACGGCGCTTGGAGTGATCGGCGTCCTGCTCGTCCTGGCGCTCCCGGTGCGCAATCCCTTCTGCCGCTATCTCTGCCCCTACGGCGCGCTGGTCGGGCTCGTCTCCATGCTCTCCCCGGTGAAGGTGACCCGGGAGAAGAAAACCTGCGTCTCCTGCGGGGTCTGCACCCAGGTCTGCCCCTCCTACATCCCGGTGATGCAAAAGGAGCGGGTCGTGTCGGAGGAGTGCATCGGCTGCTGGCGCTGCGTGAGCCACTGCCGGGCGGAGGGGACCCTGGCGATGAAGCTGACCGGGCGGAGAATTGCGGTGCCGGGCCTGTTGTTCGCCCTGCTGGTGGTGGGGATCATCTGGGGGGGGAGTGCCGTCGGCAAGGCGGCCGGCCACTGGCACACGGCCATTTCGCTTCAGGAGTACGGCCGGCTGATCGGCCGGTGAAGGGGGGCTCACTCGCCCCTTCGATACTAAAAAAGGGCGCTGCCGTGCGGCAGCGCCCTGTCTGAACCTGTGGGTCCCGGGTTCTCTCAGGACTCCTCTTCCTCGCCGAGGGCGATCTCCCGGTAGACCCGGTCTTCTTCGAAGCGCTTGGTCTGGGCCTGCTGCTTCTCGATGTCCGCCTTGCACTTCACGCAGTAGCGGGCAAACGGCACGATCTTCAGCCGGCCGATCGGGATCTCCTCCTCGCACTCCTCGCAGATGCCGTACTCCCCCTCATCGATCTTCAGGAGGGCCTCGTCGATGTTTTTCAGCTTCTCCCGCTCCCGGTCGCCGAGGAGGAGGTCGAGCTCCCGGTCCCGCTCGCTGGATGCCTGGTCGTAGATGTCGCCGCTCGGCTCGCCGCTCGGCTTCTCCGACCCCGACTTCATCGCCTTGTTTATCTCCTTGAGGGTCTCCTCCTTCATCTTCAGGAGGATATCCTTCATCTCGTCCATTTTTTCAACCATGCAGTACGCTCCGTAGTCACTACCGGCCTGCTTCTGCGCCGGTATAATATCTGCCATAAAGGCGACGCAATCATACAGCAAATTCCCCTTTTGTCAAGAAAAAGGGGGGTCAGGTTACGATCTCGCCGATCAGGTCGTAATCGGACGAGTCGGTGATCCGGAGATTCACGATGTCTCCCACGTTCGCCTCGCCGGCGGTGATGTAGACCTGGCCGTCGATGTCGGGCGCCTGCCGGGAGGAGCGCCCCTTCAGCAGGAGATCGGTCTCTTCGCTGTACCCCTCGATGATCACCTGCTCCACGGTGTCGATGAGCCGCCGGTTGCGCTTGAAGGAGGCCCGCGCCTGGGCGCGCATGAGGCGCTTGTGGCGCTCCCGTTTCAGCCGCTCGGAGATCTGGTCCGGCATGTCCGCCGCCGGGGTCCCCTCCTCGCGGGAGTAGCAGAATACCCCGAGCCGGTCGAACTGGGTTTCTTCCACGAAGTGGAGGAGCTTCTTGAAGTCCTCCTCCGTCTCGCCGGGAAAGCCGACGATCAGGGAGGTGCGCAGCGCTATGCCGGGGACCTCCGTGCGGAGCCGGGCGATCAACGACCGGATCTGCTCCTCGGAACTGCGCCGGTTCATCCGCGTGAGGACCGGGTCGGCGATGTGCTGCAGGGGTACGTCCAGGTACTTGCAGACCTTCTCCTCGCGCTTGATGAGGTCGATCAGGCTCTCCCTGATCCCGTCGGGATAGGCATAGAGGAGCCTGATCCAGCGCACCCCTTCGAGCTTTGCGAGCTCCTCGATCAGCCCCTCCAGGGAGGTGCCGTCTCCCAGGTCGTTGCCGTAGGTGGTGATGTCCTGGGCGATCAGGTTGAGCTCCTTCACCCCGCCGGCCACCAGGGCGCGCGCCTCGTCCAGGAGCTTCGCCAGGGGGCGGGAACGGAACGCGCCGCGCAGGGAGGGGATCACGCAGTAGGTGCAGCAGTTGGAGCATCCCTCGGCGATCTTCAGGTAGGCGGAATAGTAGGGTGAGGACTGGAGGCGCGGCAACTCGTCGTCGTAGAGGAAGTTCGGGTCGCCGGTGTAGCGGAGCTGTTCGTCGGTCCCCTGCTTCTCCGCTATGATCTCGGCGATGCGGGGATAGTCGCCGGTGCCGACGAAGATGTCCACCTCGGGGAGCTCCTTGGCCAGCTCCTCCTGGTAGCGCTGGGGGAGGCAGCCGGTGACGATCAGCAGCCGGCAGCGGCCGTCCTGTTTCCGGTCTGCCAGGTCGAGGATGGTGTCGATGCTCTCCTGCTTCGCTTCCTTGATGAACGAGCAGGTGTTGACGATGATGATGTCCGCCTCCCGCTCGTCGGTGGTCACCTCGTACTCCTCCCGGGAGAGGTAGCCGAGCATCACCTCGGCGTCCACCAGGTTCTTCGGGCAGCCGAGGCTGACCAGGCTTACTTTTTCCTTCGTCGCTTTTTGCAAACTCACCTCTCTGGCGGGCGCGGTCTTCCGACCATCTCGCGCCCGGTTGGTTGAACCTTTGCGTCGCCCCTACGACCTGAAATTCACGAACTGCAATTCAACCCCCAGGTCCTTCCCCTTCAGGAGCTGGATCACCTCCTGCAGGTCGTCGATGTTCTTGCCGGTCACCCGCACCTGGTCGTCCTGGATCTGCGCCTGAACCTTCAGCTTGGTCTCCTTGATGACGGCGCAGACATCCTTCCCCTTTTCCTTGGAGATCCCCTGCTGGATGGCGATGGTCTGGCGGACCATCCCCCCGGAGGCGGTCTCCGCCTTGCCGTAGTCGAGGGACATGATCGAGATTCCCCGCTTGATAAACTTGGACTGGAGGATGTCGATGATCGCCTTGAGCCGGAAATCGTCGTCCGCCAGCACCTTGATCGCCTCCTTCTCCAGGGTCACCTCGCTCTTCGACCCCTTGAAGTCGTAGCGCTGGCTGATCTCCTTGATGGTCTGGTTGACGGCATTGTCCACTTCCTGCATATCCACCTTTGAGACGATGTCGAACGACGGCATTGTTTACCCCCTTCCAGTTGTCAACGATCTTCCTATTTGCCCGGCTTGATCACTTCCACCCCGGCCGGCACCCTGAAGGTGAACCGGTCGCTGCCGAGCCCCCGGTTCACCCTGATTCTGCCGTAGTCGATCCGGGTCCGGTTGCCGAGCTGGTCGAAGACCACGGACGAGACGACCGGGAACGGGTCGCGGACCGATCCCGACGCCAGGAACTCTTCGACTGCCCGGGCGGCGACGGTCAGCCGGAGCTTGGCCAGCACCGGGCTCTTCTTCCTGGGGACCAGGTCGATAACATAGTCCCCCTTCTTGTCCCGCCCCTCCTCGGCAAAGGCGGCGGTGAAGTCGGCGGAGAGGTGCCCCATCCCGGTCAGGTAGGAGAGGGCGATGGCGTTCCCCCCCGCGAACAGGGTGGCGGCGTCGCTCACCATCACCTGCTTGTTGTCGGGGAGGTAGTACCAGACCGATTTGCCGTTGGAGATGATCTGCTGGCGCGGCTTCGTGTAGTTGAAGCGGAACATGGCGGCGGAGCCCGCCCCTTTCTTGATGAACAGCTCCCCGCTCCCCCGCTCTTCGCGGTTCAGGGAGGCGATGGTGGTGCGCTGGGAAAAATCGGCCTGAAGGTCGGCGAGTGCGCCGTACCCCTTTTCCAGGGCCGCGACTACCTCCTTCGGGGTGGCCCCGGGGGTGGCTGCGGCGGCCGATGCCGCCAGCACGGCGAGGACCGTTGCGAAAACAAGAAAACGGGAGAGCCTTTGCACGTTCGGTTCCTTTCGACACTCAGCCGCATCAGTGTCCGACAAAGTTCAAAGGCGACATGGGTCACGTCGCCTCCGTCAAATCGGTTGATTTTGCCACAACTCTCACTGCCGCGCAACCCCTTTTGCGCCGTCCGGCCAGGGACGCAGGGGGGGCGCGCGGAATCGCGCCGGTCCCGGCCGTTTGCTCACTGCATGCCGATGCCCAGGGCGGTGAGGATGGTTTCCAGGGAAGAGGGGGCGGGGAGGAGGAAGAACTCGCTGTTGACCCGCTCGCCCGCGCTGAAAAACTCGGTGTCGAGCACCAGGGTCGTCCCGCCGACCTCGCCGAAGTCGGCGAGCGCGTGATCGATGACCGTCCCGACCGTGTCGATGGTGAGGCACGGGACGGAGGGGATCAGGGGCATCCGGAGCATCTCCCCCAGGGCGTTCAGATAGGCGGAGGCGAGGATGTTTCCCACTTCCTTGAGGGCGGACAGTTCCAGTTCGGTCAGGGTCTCCCCGCCGCCGGTGTTCCGGGGGACGAGCGCTTCCAGGATCTTGGCGGCGTTTTGCCGGGGAAAGATCATCAGGATGTTTCCCCGGGCGTTGCCGAGCATGCGGAGATATATCCCGACCGCCACACGCTCCGCCCCGCCCAGGAATTCCGCCATGCGGGCCGTTTCCAGGACCGCGGCCCGCGGCACATTTAGCTGGATGGTTTTCCCCGTGAGCTGGGAGAGGGCGGTTGCGGCGTTCCCCATCCCCACGTTGCTGACCTCGCGGAGCGCGTCGAGCTGCCGTTCGTTTAACCGGGAGAATTCCATGGGGGTCCTTTCTGTGCGGGATTCAGAGAATGTTGGCGACGTCCAGGATGGATACTACTTCGCCGTTGCCGAGGATCGCCCCCCCGGACAGCCCCTTCATCCTGCCGAGCGGCCTGCCGAGAGGTTTTACGAAGACCTCCTGGTGCCCCAGGAGGCGGTCCACCACGAGGGCCACCCTGCGCCCCTTCACCTCGCTCACGAACAGGGGGATAAACTTCCCTGCCGGCGGGGGGGCGGGCATGCGGAAAATCCTGGCCATGCTGAGAAGCTGTATCGGTTCATCGTCCAGGTAAAAGACCTTGCGCCTGCCATGGGTGGTGATCGCGTCCCGCCGGATCTCCAGGGTGCGCTGGATCGCGGTGACCGGTACGGCGCAGGTCAGGTCCCCGCAGCCGACCAGGAGAACGTCGATGATGGCAATGGTGAGGGGGAGCCTGATGATGATCCTGGTGCCCCGCCCTGCCTCGGACTCGATGGCGAGTGTCCCGCCGAGGGACTGGATCGTGGTGCGGGCCGCGTCCATGCCGACGCCGCGGCCGGAGACGTCGGTAATCCGCTCTGCCGTTGAAAAGCCGGGATGGCAGGTGAGGAAGAGGGCGTCCCGTGGGGTAAGCAGCCGTGCCTCCTCCGGCGTAATGATCCCCCTGGCGAGCGCCGATGCCGTCAGTTTGGCGGGGTCCATCCCCCGCCCGTCGTCCGCGACGGTTACGCAGATATGGTCCTTTTCCCGCACGGCGGAGAGGGTGATCCTCCCTTGTGCCGCCTTGCCGCCGTCCAGGCGCTCCGCCGCTGTTTCCACCCCGTGGTCTACGGCGTTTCTCAGGATATGGATGAGGGGGTCGGCGAGCTCTTCCACGATGCCGCGGTCGAGTTCGATCTCCTTCCCCTCGATCTCGAGCGCGACATCCTTGCCGCTCTTGCGCGCCAGGTCCCGCACGACCCGGGGTAACCGATCGGTGATCGAGGCGAAGGGGACCATCCTGACGTTGAGCACTTCGTTGTGGAGTTCCCTGAGGAGCCGGGAGAGCTCTTCCAGGGCCGCGCCGAGCGGGGCCGACCCGATGCCCCTGGCCACGTTCATCAGCCGGTGTTTGTTGGTGAACAGCTCGCCGGTGGTATTGATCAGGTTGTCGAGGATCGCGGTCCGTACCCGGACGGATTGCGGGGAGTCGGTGAGCTCCTTCGGCTTCTCACCGGGTGGCTTCTCGCGGCCATCTTCGCCCCGGCCCGTTGCCGGGGGAGGGGCAACCGCCCCGTTCCGCTGCGCCGGCGCGTAATTGACCAGTCGCTGCAGGAAATCGCCGAAGTCGCGGCCGCCGGCGGCACCTGTGGCCACGTCGTCGACCAGCCCCTCCAGGAGGTCGGCCCCTTCCAGCAGCAGGTCGGCCATGGCCGGCTCGAAGGTGAGGAGCTTCTTGCGGACCTTGTCCATCAGGTCCTCGATCTTGTGGGCGAGCTCCGCTATCTCCCCGTACTCCATGGAAGCGGCCATCCCTTTGATGGAATGAGCCATGCGGAACAGGGAGTCGATCTTGTCGCGGTCGTCGGCGTCCCCTTCCAGGGCGACGATCAGCTCGTTGAAGGTGCGCAGGTGCTCCCTGGTTTCGGAAAGGAACAATTCCCGGTACTGGGACATGTCCATGGATCAGCTCCCCGTCGCCCTTCGGCTCATGGCTTCTTCGACTCTTTCCAGAAGCCGTGCCACCGCCAGCTTGCCGACCTCGCCGTCGGCCATGATGAGCACCTTCTCCACGAGGGGATCACGGCTCTCGTCCTCTTCCAGAATTCCGTCCGCCGGGACGACGGTGTCCACCCGGTCGATCCAGAGGGCAAGATTGGCGATCCCCCGGTCGAGGACCAGGAGATTCCCCGCCGGGGCCGTGGTGCCGAGGTTCATGAAGCCGGCCAGGTCGAGCACGGCGACCAGGCTGCCGTGAAAATTCATGGCCCCCTTGAGACAGGAGGGAGCCCACGGGATGGGAAAAATAACGGGGGGAGTGAGGACCTCCGCCACTTCCCGCAGATCGAGGGCGTACCTGTTCTCCCGCACGGTGAAGAGCAGCAGGCGTTCCGGCGCGCTATTCATGCCGATTCCGCACGACAGGGGAGGTCTGCGCGGCGCAATGCTTCCGGGCGGCCATGGTCACGCGACCTCAAGGACCGGCTCGGCTGCCTCGACCGGCTCCACCGTCCCGACCTTGAATCGTTCCACCATCTGGATAAGCTCGTCGGAGAGGGCTTCCAGCTCCTTGGCAGCGCTGACCATATGCTGCATTGCCGTGGACTGCTCCTCGGTGGCTGCGGAAACCTCTTCCGTCGAGGTTGCGTTGTCTTCGGCGACCTTGGCGATTTCATCCACCGCGGCGACCATCTTGTTCGCCCCGTCGGTCTGCATGTTGGAGAGGTCGGCAATGCTGTTCGCCTTCCGCTCGGTTTCCACGACGGTTTCGACGATCTCCCGGAACGATGCGGCCGTGGTGTCGATGTTCTTCTTTCCCTCCTGGATGTGGCGGGAGCTTTCGGCAAAGGTCGACTGCACCAGGCTGCTCTCATCCTTGATCACGGCGATCAGGTCGATGATGTCGGCGGCCGATTTGCCGGTGCCGTCCGCCAGCTTCCTCACTTCCTCGGCGACCACCGCGAAGCCCCGGCCGTATTCGCCTGCCCGTGCCGCCTCGATGGAGGCGTTCAGGGCGAGGAGGTTGGTCTGACGGGCGATCTCTCCGATGAAATCGGCAATCCTGCCGACCTGCTGGAGCTTGGCGTTCAGGTTCATGAACTGCTGGCCGGCCAGCTCCATGTTGTCGAACAGGCTCTTCATCCGCTCCAGCGAGTCCTTGGCCAGGTCCCCCCCCCGCTGGGCAGTGAGGCTGGTTTCCCGGGCCGCCTGGGCCGCCTCTTTGGCCCTCGTGGCCACCAGTTCGACGGAAACGGCCATTTCATGGATGATGCCGGAGCTTCTCCCGACCATTTCCGCCTGTGTCTCGGCCCCCCGGAAGATCTGTTCGATCGCCTGGGCCACTTCTTCTCCGGAGGAGTTGATCTCCAGGGCGGAGGATGAAAGGGTCCGGGACGATCCGGCGATTTTCGTGGCGACCTCCCGGATGTGCCGGACGATCTCCCGCAGACTCTCCACCATCCGGTTGATGGAGGTTGCCATGTCGTGGGTCTCGTCGGCAAAGCTCGATTTTTTCAGGGCGATGTTCCTGGTGAGGTCCCCCTGACTGATCGCCTCGGTGGAGGAGGTGAGCAGCGAGATGTTCTTGGTAAAGCTCCGGGAGAAGAGCCACCCGAGGATGAGGCCGCAGGTCATCGCCATCCCGTAGGTGAGGATATTTGCCATTTCCGGCGGATAGCCGAGGAGCTTGACCCAGAAGGGGAAAAATGCGACGGCGGCGACTACCACCACGAATCCCAGGATGAACTTGTAGCCTATGGGGATGTACATGCGGGTATCTCCTTTTATTCATGCATCGTTGGGGCAAACCTCGTGTTTGCCCGGATAGCGGGTGATCGCAAGGATCGTCCTGCATCTACACGACCCGGTAGATCCGCTCGTTGGGACAGATGGTCTGAAAGCGCCGGCGGCTCTCGCCGACCAGGTTTTCGGCCTTGCCGAGCACCAGCACCCCTCCCGGGCGCAGCGCGTCGGCGAACCCGTTGAGGATCTTTTCCTGATGGCTCCGCTCCAGGTAGATCAGCACGTTGCGGCAGAGGATCAGGTCGCTTTCGGGAAAGGTGTCGATGTTGATCAGGTCGCCCCGCCGGAAGTTTACCATATCCATGATTTCCTGCGCCAGCTGAAATTTTCCCTCCCTGGCGGCGAACCAGCGTTCCCTGAGCTTCGTCGGTACTTCGAGAAGCCGTTCCTCACGGTAGGCCCCCTTTCGGGCCGTCGCCAGCACTTGCGCATCGATGTCGGTGCCGAGAATGGCGACCTCCCGGCGGGAAAGGAGGTCGGCAAATGACTCCTTCAGGATCAGGGCGACGGAATAGGGTTCTTCACCCCCGGCGCAGCCGACGCTCCAGATGTCGAGGTGCTGCCGGTTTTCCCGCTCGCAGAGGGAGGAGAAGTGGGGAAGTATCTCGTCTTGCAGCTTGTGGAACGTGGAGGGGTTTCTGAAAAACTGGCTGACATGGACGGTCAGCACCTGGAGGAGCAGGTCGGTTTCCGCTTCATCCCGCATCAGGAGATCTCCATACTCTGCCGCCGAGGCGGAGCCGCTCTTCCTGATCCGGATGGCGATCCGGCGCTTGATGCACTTCTCTTTATAGATGTCCAGATTGAACCCCCGGCGCTCTCTCATGGTCATCAGGATCATGGCGAACGCCTCGGGCGCGATCTCCGGGATCTCCCCGTCGCAAGGGGGGGTACGTGCTGCCGGCTTTTCCCCGTCAGGCAGTTTCATGGGAAAAGAGGCGCGGCGGGAACAAGGGGAATTGGTGATGAGGATGTCATGATCAGGCGCGGAAAAACGATAGCGGCGGGAATGGGTGCGGGCATGTAAACCTGTGCCAAATCAGATGGTTGTGATGAAACACTCTCTACATAACAGATAGTTTTCGAGAAGTCAATTACCCAGAACTGGGTATTCGGGCGCGGCGCTTGCCAAGCGTGACGAGTATCAGCAGGACCTGAAGAGGCGGGGATGTGACGTGCAAGGGAGCGAGCGAGGCGCTCAGGCGAAGTGATTGTACCCCCGGACGGCCGCCGGGTAGTCGCTCCCGTCCGGCGCAACGACCCGCACCCCTGCATCGGTTATCTCGCCGATGACCGTGAGTCGCGTCCCGAGAGTGGCGAGCGCGGCCATAGCCGCATCCTTTCTTTCCGGAGGCGCGGTGAAGAGGAGTTCGTAGTCCTCCCCCCCGGCGAGGGGGAGAAGGAACGGGTCCTCCGGGAGGGCGGACATCCGGGAGGCGAAGACGGGAGAGAGGGGGAGCCGGGCCAGCTCCAGCCGGGCACCGACTCCGGACAGGTCGAGGATGTGCCCCAGGTCGGCCAGCAGCCCGTCGCTCACGTCGATCATGGCGGTCGGTATCCCTGCCTCCGCCAGCGCCAACCCTTCCCGGACCCTGGGTGCGGGGTCGAGCTGCCGCAGGACCGCTTCCCCCTCCCGCTCCCCGCTGCGCAGCAGCCTGAGGCCGAGCGCCGAATCGCCGAGGGTGCCCGTGACGAAGATCAGGTCGCCGCGCCGGGCGCCGCTGCGGGGAACGACCATGTCGGGGCGCTGCTCCCCCAGGACCGTCACCGAGACGACCAGCCCCCCCCGGGAGGCGCAGGTGTCGCCGCCGACCAGCGCCACGCCGAATTCATCGGCCCGTTCCAGAAACCCGGTGATGAAGCCGTCGAGAAATTCCACCGCCATCCCCTGCGGAACGGCCAGGGAGAGGAGGCAATGGCGGGGGAGCCCCCCCATGGCGGCGATGTCCGAGAGGTTGACGCTGAGCGATTTGCGGCCGAGGGTGCGCGGGTCGCAGAGGTCGAGGTCGAAGTGGACCTCTTCCAGCAGCATATCGGAGGTCGCCAGGGTGACGCAGCCGGAGGAGGGCTCCAGGGCGGCGGCATCGTCGCCGATCCCGATCCGGACCCCGGCAGTGCGGGGGACGCGGCCGGCAATCCGGTCGATCAGGCCGAACTCGCCCAGTTCCTGAAGTCTCATCCCTTCGCCCCGGCCGGGACCCCTTTGCGGGTGGGGGTCAGCACCCGGCGGGGGGGCGCCTTCGGTTTCGCCCCGGCAGCCTTTGCCGGCGAGGGGGGATAGGTTTCCAGGGCCACCCGCAGCACGTCGTCGATGACCCGGGCGGTGATGACCCGGACCTTTTTCAGGATGTGCTTCGGGATATCCTCCAGGTCCTTCCTGTTCTCCTCGGGGATAATGATGGTGGTGATCCCCGCCCTGATGGCGGCCAGCATCTTCTCCTTCAGCCCGCCGATGGGAAGGACCTTGCCCCGCAGGGTGATCTCGCCGGTCATGGCCACCTCTTTCCGGACCGGGACCCTGGTCAGGGCGGAGACGAGCGCCGTGGCCATGGTGACCCCGGCGGAAGGGCCGTCCTTGGGTATGGCGCCTGCCGGGACATGGACGTGAATGTCGAGGCCGCCGAGGAAGTCCTCGGGGAGGTTGAGCTCCGTTGCCCTGGAGCGGATGTAGGAGAGGGCGGCCTGGACCGATTCCTTCATCACCTCTCCCAGGTGACCGGTCAGGGTGAGTGCCCCCTTCCCCTTCATGACGGTTGCCTCCACGAACAAGACCTCGCCCCCCACGGGGGTCCAGGCGAGGCCGGTCACCACCCCCACCTCGTTCTTTTCCATCTCCGCCTCCCGCAGAAAACGGGGGGGGCCGAGGTACTTCGGGATCGATGCGGCGTTCACCACGTACCGTTTTTCCTTCCCTTCCGCGATCCGGCGGGCCACTTTCCGGCAGATGGAGCCGATCTCCCGCTCCAGGTTACGCAGCCCCGCCTCCCGGGTATACTTGGCGACGATGGTCTTGATCGCCTCGTCCGTGATGGCGACAGTTTCCCCGGTGATGCCGTTCTCCTTGACCTGGCGCGGCACCAGGTAGCGCTTGGCGATCTGGAGCTTCTCCTCCTCGGTGTAGCCGGAAAGGGAGATGACCTCCATCCTGTCCTGCAGGGCCGCCGGGATCGTGTCCATCTGGTTCGCGGTGGCGATGAACATCACGTTGGACAGGTTGAAGGGCAAGTTGATGTAGTGATCCGAAAAGGCATGGTTCTGCTCCGGGTCGAGCACCTCCAGGAGCGCCGAAGAGGGGTCGCCGCGGAAGTCCGCGCCGATCTTGTCTATCTCGTCCAGCATGAAGACCGGGTTGTTGGAGCCGGCCTGCTTGAGTCCCTGGAGTATGCGCCCCGGCAGCGCTCCCACGTAGGTGCGGCGGTGCCCCCTGATCTCGGCCTCGTCCCGCACCCCTCCCAGGGATATCCGGACGAACTTGCGCCCCATGGCCCGGGCGATCGATTTCCCCAGGGAGGTTTTGCCGACCCCCGGCGGCCCCACGAAGCAGAGGATCGGCCCTTTCATCTTTTTCTTCAGCTTGCGCACCGCGAGAAACTCCAGGATCCGGTCCTTGATCTTCTCCAGGTAGAAGTGGTCCTCGTCCAGGATATCCCGGGCACGGCCGATGTCGAGGGCATCCTTGGTAGCCTTGCCCCAGGGAAGTTCCACCATCCAGTCGAGGAAGGTGCGGAGCATTCCTGATTCCGCGGCGTCGGGGTGCATCTGCTCCAACCGCCCGAGCTGCTTGAGGGCTTCTTTTTCCACGGCCGGCGGCATCTTGGCGGATTCGATTGCCTTCTTCAACTCGGCGATCTCCTCGGCGCGGGTGTCGGTCTCCCCCAGTTCCTGCTGGATGGCGCGCAACTGTTCGCGCAGGAAATACTCCCGCTGGCTTTTCCCCATCTCCTCCTTGGCGGCCGACTGGATCCGGGCCTGCATGGTGAGGAGCTCCGTTTCCTTGTTGAGGAGCTCGTTCACCCTTTTGAGCCGTTCCAGCGGGTCGATGATCTCCAGCAGGTTCTGGGCATCCTCCACCTTGAGGCCGATATTGCTGGCGACCAGGTCGGCCAGGCTCCCCGGCTCCTGCATGTTCTCCACGATCACCATCACCTCGGGGGAGATCACTTTGCCGAGGGAGACGATCTTTGCGATCTGCTCCTTGACGGTCCGGATCAGCGCTTCCGCCTCCAGGGTGCTTTCCCCCGTGGCCGGTTCGGTGATCCGATCGATCCGGACCGAGTAGAAGGGTTTGGCGGTCACATACTCCTCGATCCTCCCCTTGCTGAGACCCTGCACGAGTATCTTCACCCTGCCGTCGGGAAGCTTCAGCATCCGCATGATCATGGCGACGGTGCCGACCTTGTAGATCGCCTCCGGAGCCGGGTCCTCCTCGCCCACGTCCTTCTGGGTGGCGAGAAAGATCAGCCTGTCCCGCGAAAGGGCGTAATCGACCGCAGCTATGGATATCTCTCTCCCCACGAACAGGGGGAGGATCATGTAGGGGTAGACCACGACATCCCGAATGGGGAGGAGCGGCAGAATATCCGGTATTTTCAGCTCTTCGTTTTCCTGTCGGTTTTCCATCTCCATCTCCATCTCCTTGTTTTACTCAATAGGTATCCGCCTGATTATGGCGCTCTTGTCCTTCATCCTGGGAAAGGTGACCGAGAGCACCCCTTTATCGTAGCGCGCCTTTACCCCCGCGGCATCGACTCCCGGGGGGATCTCCACGGCCCGGCAGAACCGGCCGAAACGGCGCTCCAGGCAGATGTAGGTGACCCGGCGTCCCCGCGGGTCCTCCCGCTTGACCCCCTCGATTACGAGCATGTTGCAGCAGATGCTCAGGGAAAGGTCGCGCCGGTAGAAGCCGGGGAGCTCGATTTCCACGGTGAAGGTGTCCGCCGTCTCGAAGATATCCACGAAAGGCGTATGCTCGTGGTCTCCCTGGGCCTCTCCCCCTTCCATGGTGGAGAGAAAGGTGAAGATTTCGTCGATCTGCTGCCGGAAAAGTATCAACCAGTCCAGGGGATCTTTGGGAATGACGGCCATAGCTACCCTCGGGGGGACGTATTTGACGCAACCTCGATCCACAGGTTATCGCATGACGGATGGAAGGGGAACGCGAGCGGGGAGTGCTGCGGGAATCCTGCCGTCCAATGCGTTCCGGTAAGAAATGATTTAATCATCTTTGCCGGGAAAGTCAAGGGATTCCGGACCGCCGCAGGGGAAACGGCGTTGCCCGGTCCGTACCCGTGCGGCCTGCCCGCCCATCGCGGCGGCTCCGTTAATTAATTGAAATTTGCCCCATCCCTGTGTATAATCCGGCGTCCACGCAAATATCGAAAAACGAGGGGCCTGATGAAAAACTATACGATTTTACTGCTGCTTATCCTGTCAGCGCTGGTGACCTGCGGTTTCGACTGGGGGTTCGGTTCGCGGGACAAGTGCGGCGATGCCAAAAGACTGGTAACGGAGCTTGCAACGGTTAAAACCCCCGCCGAACGGGCCGAGCTGGAGGCCCGCATCCTCCGCCTCTGCCCGGCGGGGGCGGCCGGCCACTATATCAAAGCCCTCAACATGGAAAAGGGGGGGAACGTTGACGGAGCGGCCGCGGAGTACGTGGAGGCAGTGAAGGACGATCCCGCGTTTCCCCAGGCGTCCGGGAACCTGGGCCTGATCCATCTCCGGCAGGGGTTGCCTGACGAGGCGGCAGCCGAGCTCTCCCTGGCATTGAAAAGCATTGCCGATCCCCGTTACAACCGGGGGCTGGCGCGCATCTTCGCCGAGCGCAAGCTCTACACCCTTGCCGCCTACCATTACGGTGAGGCGCTCAAGGCAGCTCCCGCCGACCCCACCCTCCATTCGGCGCTGGCCGATATTTACGGCGACATGGGGCGCCTGGACAGCGCCGTGGAGGAGTACGGCAGGGCGCTTGCCGCCGAGCCGGGGAATGAAGCCGCCCGGCTGGGACTGGCGGTGGTCCTGATCAGGAAAAACCAGGTCGACCGGGCGATCGAGGAACTCAAGACCGCGCTCAAGGCCAATCCGCAGGACAAGGATATCCACCGCATGCTGGCCGGCGCATACGAGAAAAAGACCGACTGGAAGGCCGCCGAGGCCGAATATCAGCTGGCGGGAATGGCCGCGGGGGAAAAGCCGAGCCTGTACGTGGGAAGAATCCGCAAGGGGGACGAGTACCTCAAGGCTAAAGAGTACGGCAAGGCTATCGAGGAATACCGGGGGGCGGTGAAGGAGAAACCGGAATCGGCCGAGGCGCTCCAGAAACTGGGGGACGCCCTGATGGGGGGAGGGAGCGACGACGACGCCATTGCCGCTTACCGGGAAGCGCTCCGCCTCAAGGCGGACCACGGCGCCATCCACTATAACCTCGGCCAGCTTTATGAAAAGAAGGGGCTCCTCGATGAAGCGGTGGTGGAATACCGCCAGTCGCTCAAGATCTTGCCGGAAAATGTCGAGGCGCGCCGCCGCCTGGCGGAGATCTACTCCATGCGCGGCAGCTTCCCCCAGGCGATCGAGCAGTATCTCGAGCTCGCGAAGCTCGCGAAAGACGACCCGCTGGTCCATTTCAAGCTGGCCCGGGTCTACCTGAACAGCAAGAACTACAAGGGGGCCATGGACGAGTACCTGGAAACGGTCAGGCTCGACCCCGACAATCAGGATGCCCATCTGGAGCTGGCAAACCTCTACCGGAAAAACAACCAGACCGACGACGCGGTCAAGCAGTACCGGGAAGTGCTCCGCCTGAAAAAGGACGAGACGGAGGCGCGCAATGCACTGACCGCTATCTACGTGAAGGATAAGAACTACGAAGAACTGGTGAAGCTCCTCAAGGAAAACGTGGAGCTGAACCCCAAGGACCCGAACAGCCACTATAAGCTGGGGCTGGTGTACGAGTTCCAGAAGAATTACGATGAGGCGACGGCCCGCTACAAGGAGTCGGTCGGGCTGAAGAGCGACCATGCCAAGGCCCTGAACGCCCTGGGGCGGGTCTACATGAAAACAGGCCACATAAAGGAAGCCAAAGAGGCGCTTGAGGCGGCCAAAGCCGCCGATCCGGCGCTTGAGGAAACCACCGTCCTGTTGAGCAACATCCGGGACGAGTTCTCTCCGGAGGGAAAAAAATATACCTCCAGGAAGAAGGGGCACAAGGGCAAGAAAGGGAAGTCGGGCAAGAAAGGGAAGTCAGGCAAAAAAGGGAAGTCCGGCAAGAAGAGCGCTGCCGGGAAGGGGAAGAAGAAAAAGGCGCAGTAGCTGCGGCAGAACGGAACAACAACGAAAAGGCCTGCTTATGCAGGCCTTTTCGTTGTTTATGCGGCAATGCAGCGCCGACATGGTTACAGCCGGTCAGTATTCCCGGAGGTTGCTGAACTCGCCCCATGCGAGGTAGGTGTCAGGCGCTTCCACGAAGTCGTAGATGTTCTCCATCTCTTCCAGGTGATGCCGTTCCTCTTCGGCCATCCGCCGCAGCAGTTCGCTGGCCGCCGGGTTTGCCTCCTGTTCCGCCAGTTTTTCGTAGAGGTTGATGCTCATCTCTTCCTGCTTTATGGCGTGCCGGTACCCGTCATAGTCACTCTGCAGGCCTGCCTCGGAAATAGGGCCGTCGGCCAGGTCATGGATGAAGTTTTTGGCGTGCTCCAGCACCCCCGACTGCGCCAGCGCGGGATCGGTCCCTACTTTCAGCAGCTCCAGGTGCTCGTGATGTTCCCGTTCCGAATCGGCCAGCAGGGTGAATATCTCCTTCAGCTCGCTGGTACGGGCTTGCGCCGCCAGCTTTTCGTAGTATGAGCAGTGTTCTTCCTCCATTCTCATCGCGAAATCGAACACGTTCATCATTGCCACCACCTTTCATGCCGGTACCTAATGCAGTGCCGACGCTCACTTTTTACTCCTTCCATCGTTTATATTATACCACCGAAACGTCTCAGGGGGTGCCGGTTTTTACTCCACAGTTCCCCACATGGTACCCCTCTCTCCAACCCCGCAAAATTTTTACGTTTTTCGCAGCTCAAAAAATGCACAGTGCGGGCCCCTCTCCTGCTTCATTAACCCCTTAAAAAATAATCGAAAAATTCTTTTTTGTACGGTGATTTTGCCTTGACAACGGCCTGTACGCCGGGTATAGTTTTGCCACAAAGTGGTAAAAAGTGGTAAATTGTGGTGAAAAGTGCCGGGAGGCGCATGTTTCGGGGGCTTTTCCAGACAACTGTTGACGCCAAGGGACGGACCAGCATGCCGGCCCGTTTCCGGGAGGTGTTGGGTGAAACGTTTCGGGACGACCGGTTCGTCATCACCAATTCCGGACCGGTCGATCTGGGGAGCGGCCTGTTTGCCCGCGGCCTCTCCATCTACCCCTACCCGGAATGGGTTGCCCTTGAGGAAAAGGTGGCGAAGGGGGTCGGCTTCACCTTTGCCCAGTTGAACAGCATAAACCGTCTGATCCTCGCCCCGGGGGTGGAGTGCGTCGCGGACAAGCAGGGGCGGGTGCTGATTCCTCCCCATCTGCGCAGTGCCGCCGGTCTGGAGCGCGACATCGTCTTCGTCGGTTCCCAGAAGAAGATCGAGATCTGGAGCCAGGTGGAGTGGGAACGGGTGATCAGTCAGGCCGAGAGGGACTTCCCCGCCAATACCCAGGCCCTGGCCGAACTGGGGCTCTAGGTGGCGGATTTTCGGCACATGTCGGTGCTGCCGGCGGAGGTGCTCCGCTACCTCGCCCCGCGTCCGGGCGGGATCTACCTGGACGGGACCCTCGGCGGGGGTGGGCACGCGGCCATGGTTCTGGAGGCAACTGCCCCGGACGGCATCCTGATCGGCCTCGACCGGGACGAGCAGGCACTGGCGGCGGCCCGGGCGAGGCTTGC
Source organism: Geobacteraceae bacterium (assembly GCA_036518435.1). Taxonomy (GTDB): domain Bacteria; phylum Desulfobacterota; class Desulfuromonadia; order Geobacterales; family Geobacteraceae; genus JAMPXD01. The sequence goes on along the minus strand of DATDNF010000051.1, from coordinate 10,984 downwards.
CCCGTTTGGCGGGCGGGTGAGGCTCTTTCACCGGAATTTCGCCGAGCTCGACGCGCTCCTTGCGGAGCTCGGCATCGCGGGGCTCGACGGCTTTCTTCTCGATCTGGGGGTATCCTCCCACCAGCTCGATACCGGGGAGCGGGGGTTCAGCTTCCAGCAGGACGCCCCCCTCGACATGCGGATGGACACGACGAGCGGCGCGACCGCCGCGGAGCTGGTGAACGAGCTCCCCGAGGGGGAGCTGGCGCGGATCATCCGGGAGTACGGCGAGGAGCGCTGGGCGAAGCGGATCGCCCTCTTCATCGTAAAAGCACGGGCAGAGGCGCCGATCGAAACAACCCTGCAGCTCGTCGATCTGATCAAGGGGGCGATCCCCCGGGGGGCATGGGAAGAGCGGCTCCACCCGGCAACCAGGACCTTCCAGGCGCTGCGCATTGCGGTGAACGACGAACTGGGGAGCCTGGAGCGGGGAGTGACCGCGGCGCTCCGGCTCCTGAACAAGGGCGGACGGGGGGTGGTCATCTCATTCCACTCCCTGGAGGACCGGCTTGTCAAGAATACCTTCCGCAATCTTGCCCAGGGGTGTACCTGCCCGCGGGATTTTCCGCGTTGCGTGTGCGGTGCCACTCCGCAGGTCAGGGTGCTGACCGGCAAGCCGGTTGCCGCGGGGGAAGAGGAATTGAAGGAGAACCCCCGGGCGCGCAGCGCGAAGCTCCGGGCGGTGGAAAAGCTGTAACCGGTTCGAAGGTCTACGTTCGACGTTGAACCTCGAACTACGAACTTTGAACGGTTGTTAGGAGGTTGTCATGGCGAACGCAAAGGTCAGCTACGGCAAGGTTGCCGCGCCGCGCATCAGAAAAATAGACGTCATGCTCGGGCGGCGGACGGACCTGTTCCCCTATCTCATGGTGGTGATGGTGCTCCTGACGCTGGTCTCCATTTTTCATGTCTGGTCGCGGGTCAAGGTGATCGACATGAACCTGCAGATCGCCGAGATCACCCGTCAGATCAAGGAGCAGGAGCAGGAGCAGAACCGGCTCAAGCTGGAAGTCGCATCGCTGAAGACGCCGGCGCGGATAGAGGCGCTGGCCCGGGGAGAGCTCGGAATGGCTCTCCCCACGGAGCAGCAGATGGTCATCGTCAAATGAAAGAGCGGCGGGGGCGGGGGAATTGGGCGAGGTGGCGGATTCGGCTGATCGGCGGCCTGTTTGCCTTTTTTTTCGTCATTACCTCCGCCAGGGCTTTCTATCTCCAGGTTGTCAAGAGGGACGAGCTGGTCAAGCTGGCCGAGAAGCAGCACCAGAAGATCGTCCCCCTCACCCCGGCGCGCGGTGCCATCTACGACCGGAACAACGCCCCGCTCGCCGTCTCAGTGGAGATGGACTCCTGCTATGCGGAGCCCCGCAACATCGAGAACATCCCCGACGCGGCGGCAAAGCTGGCCCCTCTCCTCGGCATGACGAAGGAAGAGTTGGCGAAAAAGCTCGCCGGCAACAAGGGCTTTGCCTGGCTGGCGCGCCGTATACCGCCGGATGTGGCGCAGCGGATCAGGGATCTGGACCTCGACGGGATCGGTTTCGTCAAGGAAAGCAAGCGGTTCTACCCGAATTCGGAGATGGCGGGGTCCGTGATCGGCTTCACCGGCGTCGACCCCGAGGGGCTCGACGGGATCGAGCTGAAATACGACTCCACCATCCTCGGGAGCACCGGCTACCTGGTGACCGAGCGGGACGCGCTGGGGCGGGACATTGCCCAGAAGGGAACGGTGATCAAGAAGGCCTCCAAGGGGCAGAACGTCGTTCTCACGCTGGACAAAAACATCCAGTACATCGCGGAGAAGGAACTGGCCGATGCGGTGGAGAAGAGCCGGGCCAAGGGGGGGATCGCCCTGGTGATGGAACCCCAGACCGGCCGTGTGCTGGCAATGGCCAACTACCCCTTCTTCAACCCCAACTCCTACTTCAAGTACCCGCAGGCCGTGCTGCGGAACAGGAGCGTTGCCGACAGCTTCGAACCGGGCTCCACCTTCAAGGTCTTCCTGATCTCCGGGGCGATCGAGGAGAAGGTGATTTCCCCCAACGACGGCTTCAACTGCGAAGGGGGGAGCTACTCCATCGGTGGCAGGACCATACACGACACCCACCACTACGGGCGGCTCAGCGTGGCCGACGTGCTGAAGTATTCGAGCAACATCGGCGCGGCCAAGATCGGTGCCCGCATGGGCCAGGAACGGCTCTACAGCTACCTGCGGGGGTTCGGCTTCGGCGCGCGCAGCGGCATCGACCTCCCGGGGGAGGCGAGCGGCTACATGCGGGACCGCAGCCAGTGGTTTGCCGTGGACCTCGCCACCATCTCCTTCGGCCAGGGGGTTTCGGCCACCGCGGTCCAACTGGCGGCGGCCTTTTCGGCGGTGGCCAACGGCGGCACCCTGGTGAAGCCGTTTCTGGTGGAACGGATCACCGACGAGAACGGCACCGTCCTGCAGCAGTTCGCCCCCCAGGCGCGCCAGCGTGTCATCTCGCCGGAGACCGCCCGGACCGTGACCAGGATGATGGAAGGGGTGACGACCGAGGGGGGGACCGGCATGAACGCGGCGGTGGAGGGGTACCGGGTGGCCGGCAAAACCGGCACTGCCCAGAAGGTCGACCCGATCACCCATGGGTACTCGACGGACAAGCGGACCGCCTCGTTTATCGGGTTCATTCCCGCCGACGACCCTAAGCTGACCATCCTGGTGGTGATCGACGAGCCGAAGACCAGCCCCTACGGCGGGGTGGTTGCCGCGCCCGCCTTCAAGGCGATCGCCCAGCAGACCCTCTGTTACCTTCATGTCCCGCCCAACAAGGCAGAGAAGGTCCGGAAGGAAGTGCTCCAGGTGAAGGAGGTGCCGGCGCCGGTCGATCCGGTCGCCGCGGCTGCCGAGGGGAGTTTCGACGAAGGGGGGGGAGGGGCGGTCATGGCCGATTTCCGCGGCCAGAGCATTCGCCAGGTGATGCGAACCATGGAAAAACGTGGGCTGAACGTGCGGCTGATCGGAAGCGGCAAGGCTGTAGAGCAAAACCCGCTACCCGGCCACCGGATCGGGCCTGCAGACCACGTTTGGGTCCGGTTTGCCCCCGCCGCGTAAAGCCTGGCGCAAATCGGGGGAAAAATCTTTGACATTTTCGCTTCTTTGAGGTCAAATGCGACTCGCAACCTTGCTCAAAACCGTTGTTCCGCTGAAGGTTACGGGAGATCCCGAATTGGAGATCCAGGGCCTCTACTATGACTCCCGTCAGGTAGTGCCCGGCGGTCTCTTTTTCGCTTTAAAGGGGGTCGCGGTCGACGGTCACCGCTTCATCGAAAGCGCGGTCAAGTCCGGTGCTGCGGCGGTGGTTGCGGAGGACGAGAGCTTTGTTCCGCCCGGCGTTGCCCGGGTGATCGTGCCGGACGCCCGGCTTGCCATGTCCCGCATGGCCGCGGTCTTTTACGGCGACCCGACCGCCCGGCTTCCCCTGGTCGGGATTACCGGCACCAACGGCAAGACCACCACGTCCTACATGATCGAGGCGATCCTGGAGGAGGCGGACAGGCCGTGCGCGGTGCTCGGCACCGTCAGCTACCGGTTTCGCGAACGGGTGATCCCCGCCCCTCACACCACCCCCGAGTCGGTCGACCTGCAGATGAACCTCAGGGAACTGGCGGATGCCGGGGCCGAAGCGATAGTGATGGAGGTCTCATCGCACGCTCTGGAACAGAAGAGGGTGGACGGCTGCCGGTTCGATGTGGGGGTCTTCACCAACCTGACCCGCGACCACCTGGATTACCACCTCAGCATGGAAGCGTACCTGGCGAGCAAGCTCCGTCTCTTTGCCGAGCTCCTCGCTCCTGACGCGGCCAAGCCGCGCCGCCGTGCCGCGGTCAACTGCGACGACCCCTACGGGGAGACGGTTGCCGCTGCTGCTGCCTGCCCGGTGATCCGCTACGGCCTCGGCGCGGGGGCGGAGGTGACTGCCGAGGAGGTGAAGTTTTCGGTGGAGGGGATCAGCGGCGTGCTCGCGACCCCGACGGGACGGGCGCCGTTTCATTCCCCCATGCTCGGCCGCTTCAACCTGTACAACATCCTGGCTGCGGCTGCCGCCGGGGTGGCCCTGGAGCTGCCGTTGGACGCGATCCGGCGCGGCATCGAGGGGCACAAGCAGGTGCCGGGACGGCTGGAGCGGGTCGACACTGGCCGGGGGATCGCCCTGCTGGTCGATTACGCTCATACCGGCGATGCCCTGGAGAACGTGCTCAGGACCCTGCGAGAGATCGCCACCGCCCGGATCGTCACCGTCTTCGGCTGCGGCGGAGACCGCGATCCGGGAAAACGCCCGATCATGGGGAGAATCGCCGCCGAGCTGAGCGACCTGGCGATCGTCACCTCCGACAACCCCCGCACCGAAGATCCCGTGGCCATCATGGCCCGGATCAGGGAGGGAATCGTGCCGCTTGGCGTTCTGGAGTACCGGCCGGAAGAGCTCTCGACGGGTTTTGCCGAAAAGGGGTTCGTCATGGTGGCGTCCCGGCGCGACGCGATCCGTCTGGCGGCCCGGGTCGCCCGGCCGGGCGACATCGTCCTGCTGGCGGGGAAGGGTCACGAGGACTACCAGATCATCGGTACCGTGAAGCACCACTTCGACGACCGGGAGGAGGGGGCCGCGGCCTTCCGGGAACTCGGGGCAGCATGATAGATCTGTAGGGGCGAGGCATGCCTCGCCCTGGTTTGATACGCAGGTTCAGATTCAATGGGCGACGCATGCGTCGCCCCTACGAACGGCAGGTAAGGTCAGCATGTTCACCATCGCGGAAATAGCCCGGGCCACCGGGGGGGAGATCATTGGCAGCGGCGCCGGGGAGGTGAGCGGCGTCTCCACCGATTCCCGCACGGTTGCTGCCGAAGAGCTGTTCGTCCCCCTGCGCGGCGACCGCTTCGATGGCCACGACTACATCGGGTCCGCCCTGGCCCGCGGGGTGCGGGTATTCCTCGCCGTCAGGGAGTGGGCCGGCCAGAACCAACTTCCCGCCGGAGCCACCTGCATCGCCGTGGCCGACACCATGAGGGGGCTGGGGGACCTTGCCTCCTTTCACCGCGGCCGCTTCACCCTTCCCCTGGCCGGGGTGACCGGGAGTAACGGCAAGACCACCACCAAGGAGATGCTGGCCGCCATCCTCGGCCAGACCGGACCGGGGCTCAAGACCGCCGGCAACCTGAACAACCTGATCGGCCTGCCGCGGATGCTGCTGCAGTTGACCTCCGCGCACCGCTGGGCGGTGCTGGAGATGGGGATGAGCGAGCCCGGAGAGATCGACCGGCTCGCCGAGATCGCGCGGCCGGGGGTTGGGGTGATCACCAACGCCTTTCCCGCCCACCTGGCGAGCATGGGGAGCGTGGAGGCGGTGGCGCGGGCCAAGGGGGAGTTGTTCCAGCGGCTTTCACCGGGGGGGTGGGCGGTCTATAACGCCGATGATCCCCTGATTGCCGCCCGCCCGTCGCCGGCCGGGGTGCAGAGGCTCGGCTTCGGCCTGCACGGCGCTGAGGTGAGCGCCACGGAGATCAGCAGCGCGGGGAAGCGCGGGGTGAGGTTCACCCTCCGTACCCCTGCCGGCATGGTGCCGGTCACCATGCGGGCCTTCGGCCTGCACAACGTGGTTAACGCCCTGGCGGCAGCAGCGGCGGCGACGGCCCTGGGCATCGACCCGCAGACCGTCGGCGCGGGGCTTGCGGCATTCACCCCGTACGACAAGCGCTTCAATCTGGAGGAACTGGACGGGGTGGTGCTGATCGACGACAGCTACAATGCCAACCCCGCTTCCATGGCAGCGGCGCTCCGGACCCTGGCCGGGCTCAAGGAGGAGTGCCGGGCGGTGGCGGTGCTGGGAGAGATGCTGGAACTCGGACCCGGTAGCGCCGACGCCCACCGGGAGATCGGCAGGCTTGCCGCGTCGTGCGCGGACCGGCTCTATCTCCTGGGGGAGATGGCGGAAACCGTTGCCGCCGGGGCCGTTGATGGCGGCATGTCAGCTGCCGAGGTAATCGTGGCGAAGGATCATGGGGAGATCGTGGCCGATCTCGCGGATGGTCTGGGGAACGGGGAGTACGTACTGGTGAAAGGTTCGCGGGGGATGCGGATGGAGCTTGTCGCCGAGGGTGTCCGGCGCGCGTTCGACCCGCACCGGGCGAAGGGGGCGGTGGCCTGATGCTGTACCATCTTTTTTATCCATTGGCGTCCAGCATCAAGCTGTTCAACGTCTTCAAATACCTGACCTTCAGGACCATCTACGCGATGATCACCGCGCTGGTCGTCTCGTTCATCGTCGGCCCCTGGATCATCCGCAAGCTGGAGTCGCTCCAGGCGCGCCAAGTGATCAGGACCGACGGCCCCGAATCGCACCTGAAGAAGCAGGGGACCCCGACCATGGGGGGGGTGCTGATCCTGACCGCGATCGTGGTGCCGACGCTCCTTTGGGCAGACCTCGCCAACCTCTACGTCTGGACGACCCTGTTCATCATCGTCGGCTACGGGCTGATCGGTTTCGTCGACGACTACAAGAAGGTGGTGGAGAAGAACCCGAAGGGGCTTTCCCCCCGGCAGAAGATGTTCTGGCAGCTCCTCCTCGGGGGAGCGGTGGGGGCCTTCCTCTACAGCCTGCCCGGGTTTTCCAGCGAGCTCTATTTCCCGTTCTTCAAGAACCTCCACCCGGACCTGGGGTTTGCCTACATTCCGTTTGTCATGCTGGTGATCGTCGGCGCGAGCAACGCGGTCAACCTGACCGACGGGCTGGACGGCCTGGCGATCGGCCCGGTGGCGCTCAACGCCGGCACCTACCTGCTGTTCACCTACATCGCCGGCAACGCGAAGCTCTCCGCCTACCTGCAGATCCCCTACGTTCCCGGGAGCGGCGAGCTCGCCGTGCTGTGCGGCGCCATGGTGGGGGCGGGGCTCGGCTTTCTCTGGTACAACTCCTATCCTGCCGAGGTGTTCATGGGGGATGTGGGCTCACTGCCGCTTGGGGGGGCGCTCGGCACCCTGGCGGTGATCACGAAGCAGGAGATTCTCCTGGTGATCGTCGGCGGCGTCTTCGTGGTGGAGGCGCTGTCGGTCATCTTCCAGGTCGGCTCCTACAAATACCGGGGAAAGCGGATTTTCCGGATGGCCCCGATCCACCACCACTTCGAGCTGAAGGGGGTGGCGGAGCCGAAGATCATCGTCCGGTTCTGGATCATCACGATCATCCTGGCGCTGGTGGCGATCTCGACCTTGAAGTTGCGGTAACGAACAAAATGTAGGGGCGCGGTTGCCGCGCCCAGGGCGGGGAAACCCCGCCCCTACGGAACAGAAAAGACGCATGGAACTCACGAACAAGAAAATTGTGGTCGTCGGCCTTGCCCGCACCGGCGTGGCGGTGGCCCGCTTCCTCGCGGAGCGGGGGGCGCAGGTGACCGTCACCGACATGAAGGATCACGACGCGCTCGCCGCCGAGCAGGCGCGGCTTGAAGGGCTCCCGATCAACTACCAGCTGGGGGGGCACGACAAGCACACCTTCCTGATGGCCGACCTGATCGTGGTGAGCCCCGGCGTGCCGATGGACATCAAGCCGCTCATGCTGGCCCGCGCCCAGAAGCGAAAGGTAGTGAGCGAGATCGAGCTGGCCGCTGCGTTCATCGCCGCCCCGCTCATCGCCATCACCGGCACCAACGGCAAGACCACCACCACCACCCTGACCGGCGAAATCTTCCGCGCGAGCGGCTTCGCTACCTTTGTCGGCGGCAACATCGGCAACCCGCTGATCGACCTGGTCGATTCCGGCGAGCAGGTGGAGCGGGTGGTAGTGGAGCTCTCCTCCTTCCAGCTGGAAGGGATCGAGCGGTTCCGGCCGCGGGTGGCGGTCCTGCTCAACATCACCGAGGACCACCTGGACCGCTACGCCAGCTTCCAGGAGTACATCGACGCCAAGGCGCGGATCTTCGAGAACCAGACCGCCGGGGACTTCGCGCTGCTCAACGTGGACGATCCGATCGTGGCAGGCTACGTTGATAAGGTTGCGGCGCGGGTGGTACCCATGAGCCAGAAGCGGGAGCTCGACCGGGGGATCTTCTGCCGCGGCGGGGTGATCACCTTCCGCTGGGAAGGGCGCGAGGAGCGTTTCGATACCACGCACTATCACCTGCAGGGGGTCCACAACACGGAAAATATCATGGCGGCCCTCGCTGCAGGCCTCCTCATGGGGTGCGCGGCCGAGGCCTGCCAGGAGGCGGTCGCCGCCTTTCGCGGCCTTCCCCACCGGATGGAGCTGGTCCGGACCGTCAGCGGGGTTCCGTGGTACGAGGACAGCAAGGCGACCAACGTGGGGAGCGTGGAAAAGGCCCTGGCGAGCTTCGACAACATCACCCTCATTGCCGGCGGCAAGGACAAGGGGGGCTCGTATGCGCCGCTCGCGGAGCTGGTCGGCTCCCGGGTGCGGCACATGGTGCTGATCGGCGAGGCACGGGAGCGGATCGCCCGGGAACTGGGATCGCTCACCGATACCCGCCTGGCCGGCTCCCTGGAGGAGGCGGTCGAGCTTGCCCATGAACTGACCCGGCCCGGCGGGGTAGTCCTCTTTTCCCCCGCCTGTTCCAGCTTCGACATGTTCCGCGACTACGAGGAGCGGGCCGAGCGCTACAAGGCGCTGGTCCGGGCGCTCAAGGAGGAGACGTGGTAAAGCGTCTGGAGGGATACGACCTGGTGATCCTCCTGATGGCGGTGGCCCTCACCTGCTTCGGCGTGGTGATGGTCTATTCCGCCTCGTCGATCATGGCGGTCAAGAAATTCCACGACGGCTTCTACTTCCTGAAGCGGCAGGGGATTTATGCCCTCTTGGGCTTCACCGGCATGGGGGTCGCCATGGCGATCGACTACGAAAAGTGGCGCAAGTACGCGGCGCCGCTCCTGCTCGGCTGCATGGTGCTCCTGGTGCTGGTGTTCGTCCCGGGGATCGGCGGTGCCGCCAAGGGGGCTTCCCGCTGGATCAGGCTCCCCGGCTTCAACTTCCAGCCGTCGGAGCTCGCCAAGATCGCCCTGATCTTCTACATGGCCTACTCGCTGGACAAGAAGCAGGAGAAGGTGCGGTTCTTCTCCACCGGCTTTCTTCCCTACATGGTGCTCCTGGCGGTGTTGCTGGGGCTGCTTCTCAAGCAGCGCGACATGGGGGCGGCGCTCACGCTCGTCTCGGTCGCCATCCTGATGCTGTTCGCCGCCGGCACCCGCCCCCGCTACATCCTCGGGATGGCGGTGCTGGCGCTCCCGTTCGTCTGCTACCTGGTGCTGACCGAATCGTACCGGATGCGGCGGATCAAGGCGTTTCTCGACCCGTGGCAGGACCCGACAGACAGCGGCTTCCAGATCATCCAGTCGTGGCTCGCCTTCGGCAACGGCGGCGTGATCGGCCAGGGACTCGGCGAGGGGAAGCAAAAGCTCTTCTACCTCCCGGAGGCGCATACCGACTTCATCCTGTCGGTGGTCGGCGAGGAGCTGGGGCTGATCGGGGTGCTGGTGATCGGCGCCATGTTTTTTCTCCTGGTGCAGCGCGGGATGCGGGTGGCGCTCTACGCCCAGGACGACTTCGGCCGTTTTCTCGCCTTCGGGATCGTGGTGCTCCTCGGGATCGAGGCGTTCGTCAACATGGGGGTGGTGACCGGGCTCCTGCCGACCAAGGGGCTGGCGCTCCCCTTCATCAGCTACGGCGGGAGTTCCCTGATCATCACCCTGTTCGCGGTGGGGGTGCTGCTGAACGTGTCGTCACGGATGGGGGGTGAACCGTGAGATTGGTCATTGCCGGCGGAGGGACCGGCGGCCACCTGTTCCCCGGCATCGCGGTGGCCGAGGAGTTCCTCTCCCGGGACAAGGGAAACGAGGTGCTGTTCGTCGGCACCGAGCGGGGGATCGAGGCGCGGGTCCTCCCCCGGCTCGGTTTCCGGGTGGAATTCATCGCGGCTGCGGGGCTGCGGGGCAAGGGGGGGCTCTCCCAGCTGAAGGGACTGTCGATGCTCCTGTACGGCTACTCCCAGTCGCGCCGGATACTGAAGGCGTTCCGTCCGGACCTGGTGCTCGGGGTGGGGGGCTACGCCTCCGGCCCGGTGGTGCTGGCCGCCCGGGGGATGCAGATCCGCCGCTTCATCCACGAGCAGAACGCCATCCCCGGCATGACCAACAAGATCCTGGCCCATGTCGCCGAGGAGGTCTTCATCTCGCTGGACGAGTCGCAAAAGTTCTTCCCCAAGGGGAAGGCGCTTCTCACTGGCAACCCGGTACGGAAAGAGATCCTGGCCGCGGCGGGAAATCCCCCCCAGCCCCCCTTTGACAAAGGGGAGTGCCCATCTCCAAACTTCCCTCTCCCTCAGGGAGAGGGCCAGGGTGAGGGTGGTCTCTTTCGCCTCCTGATCTTCGGCGGGAGTGCCGGCGCCCACAGCGTCAACCAGGCGGTGACGGCGGCTCTTCCGTTTCTCTCCCGTTTTCGGCAACGGCTCGCCATCACCCACCAGACCGGTGAGAACGACTGCGCCTCCGTGCGGGAGGCGTACCAGCGGGAAGGGATCGAGGCGGCGGTGGTGCCGTTCATCGACGACATGGCCGGCGCCTATCGCGACGCCACGCTGGTGGTCTGCCGGGCCGGGGCCACCACCATCGCCGAGGTGACCGCGTGCGGAAAGGCGTGCATTTTCATCCCCTACCCCCATGCGGTGGACGACCACCAGCGGCGTAACGCGGAAGCGCTCCTGAAAAAGGGGGCGGGATTCATGCTCCTGGAGCAGGAGCTTTCCGGGGAGCGGCTTGCGCAGATGATCGCGGAACTGGTCGAGCACCCGGAGCAGATCGAAAGCGCCGGGGAGAATGCCCGGGGACTGGCGCGGCTCGACGCGGCGCGGGTGATCGTGGACGAGATGATCAAGATGTAGGGGCGCCGCTTGCTGCGCCCTTTTGAA
>DATDNF010000050.1:0-66211 GCA_036518435.1 Geobacteraceae bacterium | reverse complement strand
GCACCGGGAGCTCTGCTTTCCTCACGGTGGCAGCCACGTTCCCGCCGCTGATCGCCCAGATCACCACATTCTTCAGCAGCCACCCCGTGTGCGTGAAGACTGCCGTACCCGCCTCGATACGCTGCACCGGCGTCATGGTGGGGCCCATCTGCCAGATGGTGATCCCCTTCAATGTCTGGTCGGCCGGATTGAAGGTCCGTGCCTGGAGAAGGGTGTTCTCCTGGCGATACCAGATGTTCTGCTGGCGGAAGAACGTGTTGGGGCTCTTCTTCTCGATCAGCACGTTCTGGATGTACTTCATCCGGGCGAAGCTTGCGGGGATCACGATCTCGGCGAGGACAAAGGAAAAAAGGCTGATGGCGAAGGCAGTGACCAGGATCGGCGCGGTGATCCGGGCGATGCTTATCCCGCAGCCGCGCATGGCTGTGATTTCGCTGTGGCGCGACAGCATTCCGAGGGTCAGGAGCGTTGCCATCAGTACTGCCAGCGGAGTAATCTGGTTGGCGATTTCCGGGACCTTGCAGAGAAAGAAGAGCAAGATGTAGAGCGGCTTCCCGCCGGCGCGGGTGAACCGGGCGATTTTTTCCAGGAAATCGATGACCAGGTAGATGGCGATGAAGCAGCCCGCGCAGAGCCCGATGATCCTCAGGTAGGTGGAGACGATATACCGGCTGATGACGCTCATTGCCCCTCCTCTCCGCGGCTTTTCCTGCCGCGTGCCCATGCCAAGAGCTCCCGGACGAGGTCGATGAGCGGGATTGTCCGCTCAGATGCGGTCATTCTGAAGAGGTAGATGCCGAGGAGGAGGAAGGCGATGTCGGGCACCCAGACAGCGACGGCCGGATAGATGATCCCCTTCTGCGCCAGGGTTTTCCCGAGGGAGAGGACGACGTAGTAGACCAGGATGACCCCGATGCTGATGGAGAAGCCGGCGGCCTTGCCGGAGCGCTGGTTCTGGATGCCGAGAGGGACTCCCACCAGGGCGAAGACGAAGCAGGCGAAGGGGAGCGCGAAGCGGCGGTGGAACTCGATCAGCATGTCGCGCCGCTCCTTGTCGTCGGTCAGGTGGGTGTGCAGGCTTTCCCGCAACTCCGCAAAGGTCATGTCCAGTTCGTTCTTGGTCATCTCCTTGGTGGATTGGGCAAGGTTGATGGTGAGCTCGTAGTCCTTGAACTCCAGGAGCCGGTACCCCGTGGTGTCGATGCTGCGGTGGATGCCGCCGTTTTTCAGGGAAAGCCTGAGCGACTTCGTTCCCGGTGTTCGCTCGATAATCCCCTGTTCGGCGAAGATGGTGGATGGCTCTTTGGGGTTTCTCTCGTCCTGGATGAGGATGCCGGACATGCTGTCCCTGTCGCTGCTGTACCGGTCCACGTAGAGGACCAGCCCCGGGAAATCGTCGTTGAAGACCCGCTCCTTCAGGTTCAGGGTGGCCCGGGTCTCGATGATGGTGACCAGGAGCTTCTTGAACGAGGTGTTCCCCCAGGGGAGAGCAAAGACGGTTATAAAGGTGGTGATCAGGTAGGCTGCCAGGGCGCAGCTCAAGACCGGCGGCAGAAGGCTGTAAAGCCCTATCCCGCCGGATTTCATGGCGGTGATCTCACTGTCCGCCGAAAGCCTGCCGAAGGCGAGCAGCAGTGCGAGGAGAAAGGACATTGGGATGGTGACCATGGAAAAGAAGGGGAGGAGGTAGACGATCATCCGGAGGATATCGGAAAACAGCGCCCCCTTTGCCACCACCAGGTCGGCCAGTTGGAGGAAACGCCCCATCAGCAGCACCGAGGTGAAAGTCGCCATGCCGAGGAGAAACGGGACGGCGATCTCCCGGCAGATGTAGAAGAAGAGGGTCTTTTTCATGGCCGTGGCATGATACATGAGATGGGGGGGGAAGTAAAGTGCGGGCGCGCCCCCTTCTTGTTGCAGTTTATCACAACGGCGCAGAAGATCAGGAAAATATCCTTGCCAAACGGCCGGTCGTATGATATATGGGTTTGCTGTTCGTAAATTCGCACGCTCCCTTTTTGCCCCGGTGGTGTCCGCGACAGGCGCGGATTCCGGGTGAAGATCGGGGGGCGGAGGCGCAACCGAAAAGGAGAAGAGATCATGTCGAGCATCACCATGAAGGAACTGCTGGAAGCCGGTGTCCATTTCGGCCACCAGACCAAGAGATGGAACCCGAAGATGAAACCGTACATCTTCGGTGCGCGCAACGGCATCTACATCATCGATCTGCAGAAGACCGTCCGTATGTTCAAGGGGGCCTACAATTTCGTGGTCGAGGCGGCGAAGAGCGGCGAAACCGTGCTGTTCGTCGGCACCAAGAAGCAGGCCCAGGATTCGGTTGCCGAAGAGGCGGGCCGCTGCGGCATGTTCTACGTGAATCAGCGCTGGCTGGGGGGGATGTTGACCAACTTCGCCACCGTGAAGCAGAGCATCGACCGTCTGAAGCGCCTCGATGCCATGATCGCCGACGGCACCATCTCGGCCTACACCAAGAAGGAAGCGCTTCAGCTCGACAAGGAGCGGGTGAAGCTGGAGAAGACCCTGGGGGGGATCAAGGGAATGCACAAGCTCCCCGGCGCGCTGTTCGTCATTGATCCGAAGAACGAGGAAATCGCCGTTCAGGAGGCGAAAAAGCTCGGTATTCCGGTGGTGGCCATTGTCGACACCAACTGCGACCCGGACAACATAGACTACATCATACCCGGTAACGATGACGCCATCCGCGCCATCAGGCTCCTGACCAGCAAGGTCGCCGACGCGGTGATCGAAGGAGCCCAGGCCAGGGATACCCGGCTCCAGACCGAGTCCGAGGGTGAGGAGTATGCTGCCGAGGCCGCCGAAGCGGCAGTGGGAGCAGAGGTCGAAGAGCCGGCAGAGGCTTAGGCTATTTTGGGCACCCGCCACGGGTTGGGTTGCCGTCATACAACCAATCCGGCCCCCCCTGCGGCGGGGCCGTTATCGGGAGGATCATCGTGAGCATTACAGCTGCACAGGTAAACGAACTGCGGAAGGTCACCGGCGCAGGCCTCATGGACTGCAAGAAGGCCCTTACGGAAACCGGCGGGGACCAGGAGAAGGCCGTCGACTATCTGCGCAAAAAGGGGCTTGCTGCTGCATCCAAGAAGTCCGGCCGTGCAGCCACCGAAGGCCTGGTCGGCTCCTACATCCACGCCGGAGGGAAGATCGGGGTTCTCGTCGAGGTAAACTGCGAGACCGATTTCGTGGCGAAGAACGAGAATTTCCAGGCCTTTGTGAAGGACGTCGCCATGCACATCGCCGCCGCTTCTCCCCAGTACGTGCGTCGCGAGGAAGTTCCGGCCGACGTGGTCGAGCGGGAGAAGGAGATTTATCGGGCCAAGGCGCGGGAGACCGGCAAGCCGGAGAATATCATCGAGAAGATCATCGAGGGGCAGGTCAACAAGTATTACGCCGACATCTGCCTCCTGGAGCAGCCCTACGTCAAGGACCCGGACAAGACGGTCCAGACCTACCTGAACGAGACGATCGCCGCCATCGGCGAGAACATGTCGGTCCGCCGTTTCGCCCGGTTTGTTCTGGGGGAAGGGCTGGCCAAGAAAGAAAGCGACTTCGCCGCGGAGGTCGCGGCAGCGGCCGGCGTCTAACGGTGACTGGGGCCGGCCATGCAAATGGCCGGCCTTTTTTGTGAAAAAATTACCAAGGGACATAAAAGTACGGGATAAATCATGGGCGAGCCGTTCTACAAAAGGGTACTATTAAAACTTTCCGGCGAGGCCCTGGCGGGCGAGCAGGGGTACGGAATCGATCCCCTGACCATCACGACCATCGCCAATGAAGTGAAGGAAGTGGTTGCCTGCGGGGTCCAGCTTTCCCTGGTCATCGGCGGGGGGAACATCTTCCGCGGCCTGGCCGCTTCGTCAAAGGGGATGGACCGGGCGAGCGCCGACTATATGGGGATGCTCGCCACCATGATCAACTCGCTTGCCATGCAGGATGCGCTGGAGAAGATCGGGGTCGACACGCGGGTGCAGTCGGCCATCGCCATGCAGGAAGTGGCCGAGCCCTACATCCGCCGGCGCGCCATCAGGCACCTGGAGAAGGGGCGGGTGGTGATTTTCGGGGCGGGCACCGGCAACCCCTATTTTACCACCGATACGGCCGCGAGCCTGCGGGCCATGGAGATCGGCGCCGATGTGATCCTGAAGGGGACCAAGGTGGACGGCGTCTATTCCGCCGATCCCAAGAAAGACCCGAGTGCCGTCAAGTTCCCCCGGCTCACCTACATCGATGTCCTGAAAAAGGGGCTCCAGGTGATGGATGCCACCGCTACTTCGCTTTGCATGGATAACAGCCTCCCGATCATCGTGTTCGATGTCACCACCGATGGCAACGTGAAAAAGGTGGTTTACGGCGAGGAAATCGGCACCATCGTGAAAGGAGAGTAAAATGACCAAGGATGTCATTAACAATATGAGCGCCCACATGGACAAGACGGTCGACGCGCTCCGCAAGGAATACCAGAAGGTCCGCACCGGCAGGGCGTCAACCGGCCTGCTCGACGAGATCAAGGTCGACTATTACGGCACCCCCACCCCGATCAATCAGCTGGCGACCCTTGCCGTACCCGAACCGCGGACCATCACCCTGCAGCCGTGGGAGGCGAAACAGATCCCGGCCATCGAAAAAGCGATCATGAATGCGAACCTGGGGCTCACCCCCTCCAACGACGGGAGGTTGATCCGCCTGAACCTCCCTCCCCTCACCGAGGAGCGGCGCAAGGAGATCGTCAAGCAACTCAGGAAAATGGCCGAGGATGCGAAAGTCGCCGTCAGGAACATACGCCGCGACAGCATCGACGAGCTGAAACGGCAGGAGAAAGACAAGAAGATCACCGAGGACGACCTGAAGCGGGCGGAAAAAGAGGTCCAGGATGTCACCAACAGTCACGTGGTCAAGATCGACGAAGTCCTCTCCCACAAGGAAAAAGAGGTGATGGAGGTGTAACGGTGTTTTCGGGCAGGGCACGGTGCGCCGCGTCCCTGCCCATCATCCTATTTTTTGCTTGCGCGGATGGATGATTTGTGCTTAAATCGCCTGCAACCCCTGTAATAAAGGGGATTTTTTGTTTCTAGGGTCTACATGCGCACGATACAACCCGACAAGCTCCCCCGTCATCTGGCTATCATCATGGACGGCAACGGCCGGTGGGCGAAGGAGCGGATGCTGCGGAGGATCGTCGGCCACCGGAAGGGGGTGGAGACGGTCAGGGCGGTGGTCGAGGAGTGTTCCCGGCTCGGCATCCGTTATCTGACGCTGTTTGCCTTTTCCTCGGAAAACTGGCTCCGCCCCAAGACCGAGGTGCGCGCCCTCATGTCGCTCCTGAAACGGTACGTCAAGATGGAAACCTCCCGGATGATGCAGAACAACATCCGCTTCAACGTCATCGGCAACAGGGACGACCTTCCTCCCGACGTGAACCGGGAGGTGGATGCGGCCATGGCCAGGACCGCCGGAAATACCGGCATGATCCTGACCCTGGCCCTCTCCTATGGGGGACGCCAGGAGATTATCCGCGCAGCGTCGCTTCTGGCCGCCGACTTGGCGGCGGGGAAGATGACCGCTGCTGCGATCGATGAGGCGACCTTCGATAAATATCTCTTTACCGCAGAGATGCCGGAGCCGGACTTCCTGGTCCGCACCAGCGGCGAGATGCGGATCAGCAACTTCCTCCTCTGGCAGCTTGCCTATACCGAGCTCTATTTCACCGAGATCAACTGGCCCGACTTCGATACGGGCGAGCTGCACAAGGCCCTGTACGACTTTCAGAGCCGGGAGAGACGCTTCGGGCGCACGAGCGATCAGCTGCAAAAGGGGAACTGACGTGGAGGCCGGGATCGTTCCCTGTATCCGTCCGCAGGCAAAGCACCGGCACATCATCTGACAGGAGTTAATCATTAACAAGAGAGTGCAAACAGCGGCAGTTGCACTGCCGCTCCTCATCCTGCTGATCCTCAAAGGGGGAGTTTTCCTCTTCACCGGCTTTGTCCTGCTCCTGTCCTTTTTGGGGCTCACCGAGTTTTACCGGATGGCGCTTCCCGAAGGAAAACGCGAGGGGCTCGCCGCTTCGCTGGCTGGGGCGCTCCTGCCGCTCGCCTTCCTGTACTCCGACAAGGTGCCCTTCCAGTTTGCTCTTACCCTTCTGGTTCTCCTTTCGTGTCTTCACTTTCTCTTCACGATCAGGGATATCCGGCAATCGGCCGGCGAAGCCGCCCTTTTCCTGATGGGCTTTCTCTACGTGCCGCTGCTGCTCGGCCACCTGGTGCTCCTCAGGGGCCTTCCGCACGGTGTCCAGTGGGTCTTCCTCCTGATCGTCATCGTCATGGCGGGGGACACCGGCGCCTATTACACGGGATCGAGCTTCGGCCGGCGGAAGCTCTATCCGATCGTGAGCCCCAACAAGAGCATGGAGGGGGCCGCAGGGGGACTGGCCGGGAGCGTTGTCGGCGCACTCATCGCCAAATTTACCTTTTTCCCGGAGCTCACCGTGCCGGATGCGGTGATGACGGCGCTGTTGCTCGGCGTCCTCGGCCAGCTCGGCGACCTGTTCGAGTCGCTTCTGAAGCGAAGCTTCGGGGTAAAGGATTCGGGGTCCATCATCCCCGGTCACGGCGGCATCCTGGACCGGCTCGACAGCATCCTGTTCGCGGCTCCGGCGGCCTTCTACTACGCCATGTTCATTTTTATGCGCCGATGACCCTGTAGGGGCGACGCTTGCCGCGCCCTGTTGAAACATTCGGCAAAATCCGGGCGCGGCAGGCAGCGCCCCTACAGAGAAAATAATCATTAATTGAGGGCGATATGAAAAAGCTCGGCATACTTGGCTCCACCGGTTCCATCGGGGTAAGCACCCTGGAGATCGTCGCCGCTCACCGGGACCGGTTCGAGGTGGTGGCGCTCACTGCGGGGAGCAACCTGGAGCTGTTGAAGAGGCAGGTCGAGGAATTTTCCCCGCGGCTGGTGGCTGTTGCAAACGATGAACTGGCGCGGGAGCTGGCGGACATGCTCCCAGCCAAAAGGCCGGAGATCCTCTGTGGGGTCACGGGACTGATCGCCGCTGCCACTGTCGGCGAGATCGACATGGTGGTGGCGGCCATCGTCGGGGCGGCGGGGCTTGTCCCGACCGCTGCGGCCATCAAGGCGGGGAAAGACGTGGCCTTGGCCAACAAGGAGACCCTGGTGACCGCCGGCCGCCTGATCATGGAGATGGCGGCTGAGCAGGGGGTGAAGCTCTACCCGGTGGACAGCGAGCACAGCGCCGTTTTCCAGTCGCTCCAGGGGCACAGGGGGGCGGACGTGAAACGGATCATCCTGACCGCATCGGGGGGACCATTCCTCAACTGGCCGCAGGAAAAGCTCGCCCGGGTTTCCGTGGCCGATGCCCTCAACCACCCCAACTGGAGCATGGGGAAAAAGATCAGCATCGATTCGGCCACCATGATGAACAAGGGGCTTGAGGTGATCGAGGCGCGCTGGCTGTTCGACATCCCTGCGGAGAGGATCGCCGTCAACATACATCCCCAGAGCATCATCCACTCCATGGTCGAGTACGTTGATGGTTGCGTCATGGCGCAGCTTGGCGTCCCGGACATGAAGGCGCCGATCGCCTATGCCCTCACCTTTCCCGAGCGGGTCCCGACCGGGGTGAAGCCCCTCGACCTGACGGAGTTGTCCGGGCTCAGCTTCTTCAATCCCGATCACGTCCGCTTTCCGGCGCTCAAGCTTGCCTACCGGGCGCTGGAGAGCGGTGAGAGCATGCCGGCGGTGATGAACGCCGCCAACGAGGTGGCTGTGGAAGCTTTCCTTGCCGGCAGAATAGGGTTTTCGGAGATTGCCGCGCTCATCGGTCGGGTCATGGATCTGCACCACCCCCATTCCTTCGCCACCATTGAGGATGTCCTCTGCGCCGACCGCTGGGGGCGGGAAACTACCAGGGAAATCCTTTCCAATACGGAGTGCGGAACGCGGAATGCGGAATAAATTCAAGATGCTGAAGGTTTATCGTTCCACGCTCCGCACTCCGAATTCCGCACTCAAACAAGGGGCACGCCAGTAATGTTGACTCTATTGTCCGCCATTGTCGTACTCGGAGTGCTGATCTTCGTCCACGAATTGGGACACTTCATTTTCGCCAAGCTCTTCAGGGTCGGCGTGGAGAAGTTCTCCCTCGGTTTCGGCCCGAAGCTGGTCGGCAAAAAGATCGGCGAGACCGAGTACCTGATCTCGTCCTTTCCCCTCGGCGGTTACGTAAAGATGGTGGGCGAGAACGACGAGGGAGAGCTTTCTCCCGACGACAGGGCCCGCTCCTTTGCGGAAAAGCCCCCCCTGCAGCGGATCGTCATCGTGGCTGCCGGCCCGCTGTTCAACCTCTTCTTTGCCTGCCTCATCTTCATCACCGTATTCATGGTGGGGGTGCCGTCGACAACCACCAGGATCGGGGAAGTGGTCCCGGGAAAACCGGCTGCGCGTGCCGGGATAAAGGCAGGCGACCTGATCACGGCGGTGAACGGCAAAACGGTCTCACGCTGGGACGACTTTGCCAGGATGATCGTGGAGAGCAAGGGCGCCCGGCTTGTCATTCAGGCGATGCGGGGTACAACGCCCCTTTCCTTTACCGTTGTTCCGGAGACCCGGACCGGCAAGAACCTCCTCGGGGAGAACGTCACTTCGCCGGTCATCGGGGTCGCGTCGTCAAAGGAGACGGTCGTCGACCGGTTCGGGCCGGCAGAGGCGTTCGTCAAGGGGAGTACCCAGACCTGGAACGTCATCAAGCTCACTCTCCTCTCGATAATCAAGATTTTCCAGGGGGCTATCAGCAGGGAAAGCGTCGGCGGGCCGATCATGATCGCCGTTTCCGCGGGGGAATATGCATCCGCCGGCTTTACGAGCTTTCTGGCGTTTATGGCGCTGTTAAGCATCAATCTGGGGGTTTTGAATCTCTTGCCCATCCCGATTCTGGATGGCGGACACCTTTTCTTCAATTTCTGGGAACTTTGCTTCCGCCGCCCGATCCGCCCCGAAATTCGGGAGTTCCTGCAGAAGGTCGGCCTTTTCCTTCTCTTAAGCCTCATGGTCTTTGCCTTTTACAATGACATCGTCCGGTACTGGGACAAAATCGTCAAATATGTCAACGGCGTAGCTGGCTATTTCCTCGGACATGCGTAACGTGAAGCTTCTGACCATCGATACCTCCACCACCTCCTGCAGCGTGGCACTCACCCTCGGTGAGGAACTGGTCGCAGAGTACCTGGTGGGGCAGGGGAAGACCCTGACCGCAAGCCTCCTCGACTGCATTGACGACGTGCTGCGGAGGGCTGGCCTTGCCGCGGAGGACCTGGACGGCTTCGGCGTCGCCGTTGGCCCGGGATCTTTCACCGGCCTGCGGGTCGGGATCGCCACCGTAAAAGGGCTGGCGATGGCCACGGGAAAGCCGGTGGCGGGTTTCTCCTCGCTGGCCATGCTCGCCATGAATATCCCGTGGGGGGGGCATCCGGTCTGCCCGATGTTCGACGCGCGGAAAAATGAGGTCTACACCGGCCTGTACGCGTGCCGCGACTTTCCCGACCCTCTCATGAAAGACCGGGTGCTCCCTCCGGCCCGGTTTCTGGAGTCGCTCGAAGGGCCGGTCATTTTCGTGGGCGACGGGGCGGTCAGGTACCGCGAACTGATCGTCGACCGTCTCGGCGATAAGGCGCTCTTCGCCCCTCGCGTCGCCAACCTCCCCCGCGCTTCGGCCGGCGCACTCCTGGCGATGCGGGCCTTTGCCCGGGGCGAGGCGCTCTCCTCCGCCCTCCTCGCCCCCGTCTACATCAGGCCTTCCGAGGCGGAGCTGGCCCGGATGAACCGCGAAAACGGCTGACGGTCATAACGTCATTCTATTCATATTGACAGCGCTCCCTTAATATATTATTTTCATACTTTACTTTTCAGCGGATCGGCCTTTGTCCTTTCCGTTGCAGTAACCTAAAGAGGATCGGCTATGCGCAGTGACATGATAAAAAAAGGGCTGGAAAGGACGCCGCACCGGGCGCTCATCAAGGGGACCGGCGTGCCGGAGAGCGCCTTTGAAAAACCGTTCATCGGCGTGGCGACCAGCTTTACCGACCTGATCCCCGGCCACGTGGGGATGCGCGACCTGGAGAGGTTCATCGAGAAGGGAATCCACTCGGGCGGGGGCTACGCCTTTTTCTTCGGCATTCCCGGGGTCTGCGACGGCATTGCCATGGGGCACAAGGGGATGCACTATTCCCTCCCCACCCGCGAGCTGATCGCCGACATGGTCGAGTCGGTGGCCGAGGCGCACCGGCTGGACGGCTTGGTGCTCCTCACCAACTGCGACAAGATCACCCCCGGCATGCTTATGGCCGCGGCGCGGCTCGACATCCCGTGCATCGTGGTGACCGCCGGGCCGATGCTCTCCGGCCGCGGCGAGGCGGGGCGGAAGTTCTCCTTCGTGACCGATACCTTCGAGGCGATGGCCCGCTACAAGGCGGGGGTGATCGACGACAAGCAGCTCAAGGTCTGCGAGGACAACGCCTGCCCCGGCATGGGGTCGTGCCAGGGGCTCTTTACCGCCAACACCATGGCTATCCTCACCGAGACGATGGGGATGAGTCTTCCCCGCTGCGGCACAGCCCTGGCGGTTTCGGCGTTGAAGCGGCGGATCGCCTTCGCCTCCGGCGAGAAGATCGTGGAACTGGTGAACAACAACGTCACCCCGCGCCAGATCCTGACTCGTGCGGCCTTCGAGAACGCGATCCGGGTCGACCTTGCCCTGGGTGGGTCGTCCAATACGGTGCTCCACCTCCTGGCCATTGCCCGCGAGGCGGGAGTGGATCTGCCGCTGGAGACCTTCGACGTCCTCTCCCGGGAGACGCCGCAAATCTCCTCCATGAATCCGGCCGGTGAGTATTTCATGGAGGACCTGGACGCTGCCGGCGGTGTGCTCGGGGTCTTCAGGCAGCTGGGAGACAAGATCAAGGACAATCCTACGGTGATGGGGCTCTCGACGCTTCAGCTCGCCTCGACCGTGGAGCAGGTGGACGAGGAGGTGATCCGCCCGCTCTCCAACCCGGTCAAGAAGGAGGGGGGAATTGCCGTCCTGTTCGGCAACCTCGCCCCCAAGGGGGCAGTGGTGAAGCAGTCGGGCGTTTCCGCTCCCATGATGCAGTTCGAGGGGACGGCCCGCTGCTTCGACTCCGAGGAGGGGGCGATGGCGGCCCTGATGGGTGGGGAGATCAAGGGCGGCGACGTTGTGGTGATTCGCTACGAAGGGCCGAAAGGGGGGCCGGGGATGCGCGAGATGCTGGCCCCGACCGCAGCGCTCATGGGGCTCGGTCTTGGGGACAGCGTGGCGCTCATCACCGATGGCCGTTTTTCGGGGGGGACCCGCGGTCCCTGCATCGGCCACATCTCGCCGGAGGCCGCCGAAGGTGGGCCGATCGCACTGGTGGAGGAGGGGGACCGGATTCGTCTCGATATTCCTGCCCGCCGGCTGGAGATCCTGGTTGACGAACAGACCCTCGCGGAGCGCCGCAGCCGGTGGCAGGCGCCGGAGCCGAAGATCAAGAGCGGCTGGCTGGCACGCTACGCGAAAGTTGTTACGTCGGCCTATACCGGGGCGGTGACCACGGCGGAGTAATGTCTTTGCAGGGGCGCTGCTTGCCGCGCCCTGCTTTGTTGAGGGCGCTGCAAGCAGCGCCCCTACGACGATTTTTTTTGATTCCCCATTTGGGAGGGTCTTCTATGAAAATGAACGGCGCGCGCATCCTGCTGGAATGTCTCAAGTTGGAGGGGGTGGACACGGTCTTCGGCTATCCGGGCGGAACGGTCATCAACCTCTATGACGAGCTCTTCTCCTTCAAGGAGATCAGGCACATCCTTCCCCGCCACGAGCAGGCAGGGGTGCATGCCGCGGACGGCTATGCCCGGGCCACGGGGAAGGTGGGGGTTGCCATCGCCACCTCCGGCCCCGGCGCAACCAATACGGTCACCGGCATCGCCACCGCCTACATGGACTCCATCCCGATGGTGATCATTACCGGCCAGGTGCCCACCGCCCTGATCGGCAACGACGCCTTCCAGGAGGTGGACATCATCGGGATCACCCGCCCCTGCACCAAGCACAACTTCCTGGTGAAGGACGTGAGGGAGTTGGCGGCCATCGTCAAGAAGGCCTTTTACATCGCCCGCAGCGGCCGGCCGGGCCCGGTGCTGATCGACCTCCCCAAGGACGTGCAGATTGCCTCCACCGAGTTCAAGTACCCCGACACGGTGGATATCCGCGGGTACAAGCCGACCATCGAGGGGCATCCGCGGCAGGTGGAAAAGGCGGTCGCCATGATGCTGGCGGCGAAGAAGCCGGTGATCTACGTGGGTGGCGGGGTCGTCCTGGGGAATGCGGCCGCCGAGCTTACCGAGCTGGCGAGAAGGCTCGGCGCACCGGTGACCACCACCCTGATGGGGCTCGGCTCGTTTCCGGAAGACGATCCTTTGTCGCTGGGTCTGCTCGGCATGCACGGCACCTATTACGCCAACATGGCGGTGACCAACTGTGATTGCCTGGTGGCGGTCGGCGCCCGCTTCGACGACCGGGTGACCGGCAAGATCGCCACGTTTGCTCCCCACGCAAAGATCATCCACCTCGACGTCGACCCGACTTCCATCAGGAAGAATGTGCGGGTCGACCTCCCGATCGTCGGCGACGTGAAGGATGTCCTGGCGCGGATGCTGAAGGCCGTGGAGGAGCAGGGGGACAAGGTGGCCGATTTCCGGCAAGCCGCCCTGCCGTGGCTACAGGAGATCGAGGAGTGGAAAGCGAAGCATCCCCTGACGTATAAGCAGGCGGCTGGCGTCATCAAGCCGCAGTACGTGATCGAGAAGCTCAGGGAGCTTTCCGACGTCGATGCGATCATCGCCACCGACGTAGGCCAGCACCAGATGTGGACCGCCCAGTTCTTCCAGTTCACCCAGCCGCGCACTCTCCTCTCCTCCGGAGGGCTCGGCACCATGGGGTACGGCCTGCCGGCCGCCATGGGGGCGCAGGCAGCTTTCCCGCAACGCCAGGTGATCGTCGTCTGCGGCGACGGCGGTTTCCAGATGAACTCGCAGGAGCTGGCGACCCTCGTGCAGAATCGTCTGCCGGTGAAGATCTGCATCCTGAACAACAACTTCCTCGGGATGGTGCGGCAGTGGCAGGAGCTCTTCTTCGACAAACGCTATTCCCAGACCTGCATGGAGCTTCCCATCGACTTCGTCAAGCTGGCCGAGGCTTACGGCGCCAAGGGATTTCAGGCCACCAAACCGGACGAGGTGGAGGCGGTCATAAAGCAAGGGTTCAAGACCCCCGGTCCTGTCATCATGGAATTCAAGATCGCCCGGGAAGAGAAGGTGCTGCCGATGGTCCCCGCCGGGGCGTCACTCAATGAAATGGTATTGAATGCGTAGGAGGTTTGCCATGAGGCACACTATCACGGTAATGGTGGAAAACGAATTCGGGGTGCTCTCCCGGGTGTCTGCCCTCTTTTCCGGGCGCGGCTTCAATATCGATTCCCTGTCGGTGGCCCCCACCAACGAGGAGACCCTCTCCCGGATGACCATTGTCACCCGCGGCGACGAGCAGATACTGGAGCAGATCACCAAGCAGCTGAACAAGCTGATCGACGTGATCAAGGTGATCGACTTCACCGACGAGAGCGCCATAGAGCGGGAGATGGCCCTGATCAAGGTGAACGCCGAGGACCAGAGCCGGGCGGAAGTGCTGCGGATCGTGGACATTTTCCGGGCAAAGATCATTGACGTCACCCCCAAGTCGTACACCATCGAGGTGACCGGCGCGCCGGCCAAGGTAGACGCCATTCTGGAGCTCGTCCGGCCGCTCGGGCTGAAGGAGCTGGTCAGGACGGGGCCGGTGGCCATAGGGAGAGGCGCCAAAGGCTGGAAAGGATAGGGAACGCCGCTTTTCCGCCCTGGCTGTGTCAGACTTCACGGCTCCTTGTGCGGCGTGGCGCTGCCACGCCTCCGCGTCGCCGCTCGTCTTCCTTGCCAGGACGAAAAATCGACGTTCCCGCAGGAAATAAAAACTGAACGACAAAATCAAACCAGGAGGAAGGTATGAAGATCTATTACGACAAGGATTGCAACATCGGGCTGCTCAAGGGAAAGAAAGTGGCCATCATCGGCTACGGTTCGCAGGG
Organism: Geobacteraceae bacterium; assembly: GCA_036518435.1. Lineage (GTDB taxonomy): Bacteria > Desulfobacterota > Desulfuromonadia > Geobacterales > Geobacteraceae > JAMPXD01. The sequence goes on along the minus strand of DATDNF010000050.1, from coordinate 51,980 downwards.
GCATGCCCATGCCAATAACCTGAAGGACTCGGGGATCGACGTGATCGTGGGGCTGAAGGCCGATTCCGCATCGGTCAAGAAGGCGACCGAGGCGGGGCTCACCGTTCTTCCCACCGCAGAGGCGGTGAAAGCGGCCGACCTGGTCATGATCCTTCTCCCGGACGAGATCCAGGGGGATGTCTACCGGGAGGAGATCGGCCCGTTCCTCAAGCAGGGGGCTTACCTCGCCTTCAGCCACGGCTTCAACATCCATTTCGGCCAGATCGTCCCACGGCACGACGTGAACGTCATCATGATCGCTCCCAAGGGACCGGGGCACCTGGTGCGCCACGAGTACACCAAGGGGGGCGGCGTCCCTTCCCTGATCGCTGTGCATCACGATCCGGCCGGCAACGCGAAGGAAGTGGCGCTCGCCTATGCCTCCGCCAACGGCGGCGGGAGGGCCGGCATCATCGAAACCTCCTTCAAGGAGGAGACCGAAACCGACCTGTTCGGCGAGCAGGCGGTCCTGTGCGGCGGGATATCGGCCCTGATCCAGGCGGGCTTCGAGACCCTCGTGGAGGCGGGCTATGCCCCGGAGATGGCCTATTTCGAATGCCTTCATGAGACCAAGCTGATCGTCGACCTGATTTATGAGGGCGGCATCGCCAACATGCGCTACTCCGTCTCCAACACCGCCGAATACGGCGACCTGACCCGCGGTCCCCGTGTCATCACCGACGAGACCAAGAAGGAGATGAAGAAGATCCTGACCGAGATCCAGGACGGGGAGTTCGCCAGGGAATGGATGCTGGAGAACAAGGCCAACAAGCCGGTCTTCAACGCCCTGCGCCGTAAGGGGGACGCACATCAGATCGAGAGTGTGGGGGCTGGGCTTCGTTCCATGATGGCCTGGATCGGCAAGTCCAAAATCGTGGACAAGACCAAGAACTAGCTCCCTGTTACCATGCAGTCAAGGGCCGGGCTTGGGAGAGCTGCCACAGTGGCGGATGCCCCTTGAAGCCCGGCCTTTTTGCAGGTACTATTGAGAAGTCATCCCGACGTTTGCCCGCACGGAAAACAGGCGGCTCGCAGTGAAGGGCTCAGTCGGCCAGAGGTATCGTGATGCGTAACCGGAACACCCCCATAGCGGCGGAGGGGTACCCCTTCCTTGCGGGAGCCGCCTTCATCACCGTCGTGCTCGCCCTCCTCACATGGAAGCTGCTCGCCGTCGTCGGGCTCTGCGCGACACTGTTCATCGCCTTTTTTTTCAGGAATCCGCAGCGGCTCATTCCCGGGGACGAGCGGTCGGTGCTGGCCCCTGCCGACGGCGTCGTCATTTACCTCGGCGAGGCCCGCGAGGAGCACTTGGCTGCGGACATGCTGAAGATCAGCATCTTCATGTCGGTCTTCAACGTCCATATCAACCGGGTGCCGATTACCGGCCGGGTGGCCGACACCTTCTACCGGAAGGGAAAATTCCTCGATGTGCGGGATGACCGAGCCACGTTCGAGAACGAGCAGAGCGGTCTGGTGCTGGAAACCGCGGATGGGGCGCGCCTCGTGGTGGTCCAGGTGGCCGGCCTCGTTGCGCGGCGGATCGTCTGCTATCCCGAGAAGGGTGATACCTTGACCCGTGGGGAGCGGTACGGGCTGATACGGTTCGGTTCCCGGCTCGACGTCTATCTGCCGAAAGGGACGGACCTGCGGGTGGCCATGGGGGACAAGACCGTGGCAGGTGAAACTATTTTGGGGTACGTGCCGTGACCGGCGAAAAGATCGATATGTCCGAGAACATGAGGAAAGGGATATACATCCTCCCCAACCTCTTCACCACCGGGAGCCTGTTTGCCGGCTTCTACAGTATGGTGGCAACCATGGGCGGCGACTACCGGACCGCGGCGATCTGGGTGCTGGTTTCATCCATTTTCGACGGTCTCGACGGAAAGGTGGCGCGGCTCACGGGGACATCGAGCAAGTTCGGGGTGGAGTACGACTCCCTGGCGGACCTGGTTGCCTTCGGAGTGACGCCGGGCCTTCTCATGTACTCCTGGGCGCTCAAGCCGTTCGGCCGGCTCGGCTGGCTGGCCGCTTTCCTGTTCGTGGTCTGCGGGGCTCTCAGGCTTGCCCGCTTCAACGTGCAGGTCAATACCGTCGAAAGTAAGCGCTTCGTCGGCCTTCCCATTCCCGCTGCGGCCAGCATGGTCTCTGCGACAGTCCTTCTCTTTTACCACATGAACTGGGAAAGCTCCTACAAGAGGGTCGCGATCCTTGTCCTTATCTACTCCCTCGCCTTTCTCATGGTTTCCAGCATAAAGTACTACTCGTTCAAGGACCCGGGAGTCATCAAGCGACAGCCATTCGCCTTCCTGGTTCTTGCCATACTCCTGTTGATCATCATTGCCGCGGAACCGGTGGTGATGCTCTTTGTCCTGTTCGTCTGTTACCTTGCCTCGGGGCCGATCGGCTTCATCATGACCTGGCCCCGCAGGAGGCGGCTGGAAAAGGCGGTGCACAAGGGGCATGAGGCGCACCTTCCCCCCGGGAAAAGGCATTCCTGAGCTGTCACGGATTTTGGGCGCGGCAAACTCTATTTGATGTCTCGAAACTTATTGTAATTCCAAAGAAAATTGCTTGACATTTGAAGCGATCCGTATTTAATATGAGGAAAATTTTAAAGGCAGTGAAGAGGAGTAGTAGCAGGTGCTCGCTTTTCAGAGAGCTGGTGGATGGTGCGAACCAGTAAGTGGAGCCGGTGAACTCGCCTCGGAGCCTCTCCCGCGAACAAGAAGTGCTGAACGCTCAACCAGACCTGATTCAGTAGCTGGAGACGTGGTGCCCGCGTAAAGGGCGAACGAAGGTCCAATCCCGGTTTGTTTTGTCTTAGACCAAGGCGGCAAGGAGGAGGCGACTGAGGCGTACCGTTTGGTACGTCGAGGAGCCGACGCCGCAGCCAACGCAGGTTTAAGGCAAATGATGAAGCGGGGCTTGGATGAATGAGGGTGGTACCGCGGAGCATAAAAGCCTTCGCCCCTTGCAATGGGGTGGAGGCTTTTTTATTGTCTGCGATGACAATGCCCCTGTAGTTTTTGGTAAGTATCCCCATCAGGAAAACCCGTTCCTATCCTGGGCGATAACGGACAGCACGTCAGTGATTTAAATAAAAAAAGGAGGCAACAATTATGGCTGCACAGAAGAACACGCTCAAGACCATCAAGATTTTCGACACGACCCTGAGGGACGGCGAGCAATCACCCGGCGCCAGCATGAACATCGACGAGAAGCTGCGGATTGCCCGGCAATTGCAGAAACTCAACGTGGATGTTATCGAGGCGGGCTTCCCCATCGCCTCAGAAGGGGATTTCGAGGCGGTAAAAAAAATCGCCCAGACAATCAAGGGACCGGAGATCGCCGGCCTGTGCCGTGCCAGTTCCAAGGACATCGATCGTGGCTGGGAGGCGTTGCAGTATGCCGGGGAGAAGGGGCGTATCCATACCTTTATCGCCACCTCCGACATCCATATGAAGTACAAGCTCAAGATGACCCCAAAAGAGGTCCTCGCTGCGGCGGTCAAGGCGGTCAAGAGGGCCAAGTCCTACACCCCGAACGTGGAGTTTTCCTGCGAGGATGCGGTGCGCACCGACCTTAAGTTCATGGCGGAAGTGGTGGCGGCTGTCATCGATGCCGGCGCGACTACCGTCAACATCCCCGACACGGTCGGTTACACCATCCCCGTCGAGTACTTCAATATCATCACCTATCTGAAGGAAAATGTTGCCAACATAGAGCAGGCGATCATCTCCGTGCATTGCCACAACGATCTGGGCCTTTCGGTCGCCAACTCTATCGCCGCGGTCCAGGCCGGGGCGGGGCAGGTGGAGTGCACCATCAACGGCATCGGCGAGCGGGCCGGCAACTGCTCTCTGGAGGAGTTCGTCATGACCCTGAAAACGCGGCGCGACATCCTTCCGTTTAAGTGCAACGTGGCGACCGAACACCTGACGCCGGCCAGCCGTCTGCTGACCACGGTCACCGGCATCGTGGTCCAGCCGAACAAGGCGATCGTGGGAGCCAACGCCTTTGCCCACGAGGCGGGGATTCACCAGCATGGGGTGCTGATGGAAAAGAGCACCTACGAGATCATGACCCCGGAATCGGTGGGGCTGAAGACCAATGTCCTCGTGCTGGGAAAACACTCCGGCCGCCATGCCTTCAAGAAGAAGCTGGAGGAACTGGGGTATGACCTGGCTGATGAGGTGCTGAACAAGGCCTTCGAACGGTTCAAGGCCCTGGCTGACTTGAAGAAGGAGGTGTTCGACGAGGACCTGGATGCTATTGTGGCCGATGAAGAGCTTCTGAAGTCCGAAGAGAAATTCAAGCTCTCCCACATAACCGTAACCTGCGGCTCCTTTGCCGTTGCGACGGCCACTGTCCAGATGGAAATCGACGGGATTTCGGTGCGAACGGCGGAACTGGGTGATGGCCCGGTTGATGCCGCCCTGAAGGCGATCAAGAAGCTGACGAAAACGAAGGCAAAGCTCATGCAGTACAACGTCGGCTCGATTACCGGCGGCACCGATGCTTTGGGTGAAGTCACGGTAAGAATCGGCGAGGGTGAGCGAACGGTTATCGGCCGCGGTTCTTCCACGGACATCATCGAGGCTTCGGCAAAGGCTTACATCCACGCCTTGAACCGGCTCAACTTCAAGAAGGAAAGGGTGATGGAGCACCTGTAGGGGCGAATGGGCCGGAAAAACAAAAAGACCGCCGGCAATTGCCGGCGGTCTTTTTGTTTGGAGAACCTGTCCCGTTGTCGACTAGATTTTCCTGACGTTGGCGGCCTGGAGCCCTTTCGGGCCGTTGACTACGTCGAACGTGACGGCATCGCCTTCGGCGAGGGATTTGAAGCCTTCCGACTGGATGGCGGAGAAGTGTACGAATACGTCTTCACCGTTTTCCTGCTCGATGAAACCAAATCCTTTTGCGTCGTTGAACCATTTTACCTTACCCTGGGCCATCTTCCTACCTCCTTTGTTGCCTCCGGTTCTGTCGCCGGAACTACGTGTGATTGCTGCAGTGGCCGGAGTCTTGAGGCAGGAAAACCCCCCGTCCGCAAGGAACGGTCAGTTTTCAAGTGCTGCAAAGCTTCCGAAGCTTACTGCAAATATTAGTTTAAAAATTAGCATGGCGTAATCATGCTGTCAAGGACTATTTGATGTTTTGTTCGAGAAACGTGTTTTTCTGATGGCTAGAAATTGTTTATTCTCCTGATAAAGGCGATCAGAAGCCCGTAGTGCTGGTGATCGAATTGCAGCGCCAGGCGCGGGAGATGGAGCAGGTCCGGTTCGTCGGTCTCTTCCGGCAGGGGGGGGGTGCGCATGATACTGCTGCCGGGATGCAGCACCTCGGGGAATTCGCTCTCCAGTTCTTTGATTTCGGCGTCGGACAGCTCCTTGTTGAGCCGGATGACGAGCTTCCCCTCCACGAACCGGAGGGAATGATAGTTGCGGTAGAACTCCTCGATAACACGAATCCCCTCCTCGATGTCACGGGTGACGGTGAAGATGGCAAAGTCCTCGGCCGAGATGTACCCGCGCCCCAGCATGGCGGCCTTGATGAATTCGAACCATCTGTCCCAGTAGCCGCTCTCGTCATCGATGAGCACCAGGGGCTTGGGGGAGGTTTTGCCGGTCTGGATGAGGGTGAAGACTTCCATTGCCTCGTCCAGGGTGCCGAACCCGCCGGGGAATACCGCGATTGCATCGCTCTCCTTGACGAAGGCCACCTTGCGGGTGAAAAAATACTTATAGGTGATGAGGCGCGGGTTTTTCAGCATGACCCGGTTGGGGGCTTGTTCGAAGGGAAGCCGGATGTTCACTGCGAAGGAGTTTTCGCTTCCCGCACCTTCGTTGCCCGCCTGCATGATGCCGGGGCCGCCGCCGGTGATGATCATGTAGCCCAGTTCCGTCAGAAGCTTGCTGAACCTGACGCACTTCTGGTAGATAGGTTCGTTCGGGTCGGTCCTTGCGGAGCCGAAAATGGTGATTTTTTTCTTTTGCCGGTAGGGCGCGAATACCTTGCTGGTGTAGCGCATCTCCTTCATGGTGTTGTTGAGCATCTTGAGGTCTGCGAGGTAATCGGTCTCCTGGCCGACTTTCAGCACCGAGATGATCATTTCCCGCACGAGGTCGGGGTGGTGTATGTTGTCGGCTCTCTGGAGCAGGCCGTCGATGATCCGGTCGATTTCGCCGTTTTTCCGGGCAAAGCTCAGTTCCATGGGGGCTCTCCTTCTGAATTGGCAGGGAGTATAGCATGTGCAGGGTGGGGAGGCAATGAGTTAGGGGTGGCGAAAAAAATATTAAATTGATTTGTTAGGGCAATTCAGTTTAAATTACGCCATTAAACCGATTAACGTTACGGGTGAAAGGAATTATCTGATGGGAAAAACGACAGCTGAGAAGATATTCGCCAGTCATCTGGTGGATGAGCCGTTTCCGGGAACCAGGGTGCTGCGGCTCGACGTGGTGATGTGCCACGAGATTACCACTCCCATTGCCATCGCCGACCTCATGGCGCGGGGAAAGGACCGGGTGTTCGACCCGACCAAGATCAAGGCGGTCATCGACCACGTGACCCCCAGCAAGGACTCGAAAACCGCCACCCAGGCGAAGATACTGCGGGACTGGGCACGGCGCCACAATATCCGGGATTTCTTCGATGTGGGGTTCAACGGCGTCTGCCACGCCCTGTTCCCGGAAAAGGGGTTCATCCGCCCCGGCTACACGGTGATCATGGGGGATTCCCATACCTGTACCCACGGCGCGTTCGGCGCCTTTGCCGCAGGGGTGGGGACTACCGATCTGGAGGTGGGGATTCTGAAGGGGGTCTGCGCGTTCCGCGAGCCGAAAACCATCAGGGTCAATCTTGACGGCACCCTGCCCAAGGGGGTCTATGCCAAGGACGTGATTCTCCATGTGATCGGCCTGCTTGGGGTAAACGGCGCAACTGACCGGGTGATCGAATTCCGCGGAGCGGCGGTGGATGCCATGACCATGGAATCGCGCATGACCCTGTGCAACATGGCGATCGAGGCGGGAGGGACTTCCGGTATCTGTATGCCCGACGCGGTTACCGTCGACTATCTCTGGCCCTTCATCCAGAACGACTATCCTTCCAAAGAAGCTGCTCTGGCCGCGTTCAGCCAGTGGCGCTCGGACGATGATGCGGTCTATGACCGGGTGGTCGACATCGATGTGTCCCTGCTTGAGCCGACGGTTACCTACGGCTACAAGCCGGACCTGGTGAAACCGATTTCGGAAATGGTCGGGACCCCGGTGGATCAGGTCTACCTCGGTTCCTGCACCAACGGGCGCTTGGAGGACCTGCGGGTGGCGGCCCAGATCCTGAAAGGGAAGAAGATCGCCCCCACCGTGCGGGGGATACTCTCTCCGGCGACTCCGAAGATCTACCGCGATGCCCTGCAGGAGGGGCTGATCGATATATTTATGGAAGCCGGCTTCTGTGTCACCAATCCGACCTGCGGGGCCTGCCTCGGCATGAGCAACGGCGTGCTGGCGGAAGGGGAGGTCTGCGCTTCCACCACCAACCGCAATTTCATGGGACGGATGGGGAAGGGGGGGATGGTGCACCTCATGTCTCCCGCCACCAGTGCGGCGACTGCGATCGAAGGGGTGATGGCCGACCCGAGAAAATACCTGTAGGGGCGCTGCTTGCCGCGCCCAGACCGGGCGGAGCAAGCGCCGCCCCTGCATAAAATTACTATCCAAGGAGCCCATATATGAAAACATTCGGAGGCCCGGTCCTCTTTCTCGACCGGTCGGACATCAATACCGACGAAATCATCCCCGCCAAGTATCTGACGGAAATCACCAAGGCCGATCTGCGGCCGTACATACTGGAAGACCTGAAGCTCCCCGGTTTCGAACCGAGGGGGGAGAAAACAAAGGCGGCCCGGGTCATCGTGTCGCGTGCCAATTTCGGTTGCGGTTCATCTCGGGAGCACGCCCCATGGGTGTTCGAGGTGAACGACATCACCACGGTCATTGCCGAGTCCTTTGCCCGCATCTTCCGCCAGAACATGTTCAACTGCGGCATGGCGGCGATCGAACTCCCCACGGAAAAGATCGACTCCCTGTTCCGTTACGCGGATAGTCCGGACGTAACCATTGGGGTGGATGTGGAGCGGCAGGCGATAACGGTGAAGAGCGGTGGCGAGGAGGAAACCTTCACCTTCGACATCTCCCCCTTTGACAAGGCCCTGGTCCTCGCCGGCGGGTGGGTTGACTACGCCGATCAGAGGTACTGAGCAGAGAATTGTTGAACTGGCGTCAACCGTGCAAAGGCCCGCAATCAGTGGCGGGCCTTTCTTTTTCGCTGCCGTGGTGCGGGGAAAAGGCATGTTTCTATTGACTATGGCTGATTCATGGGGATAATATCGTTGATTGCATTTTTCCTGGCAATGGATGTTCGGAGGTTTATGCCCGGCAAAGCGTTCGTTATTTCCCTGATTTTGGCGATCTTGACGGTTTCGCCACTGTTTGCCGAAGACGGGACGGCACAGAAAGAAGAGGGGGCAATTTTCACTCTCTGGCCTTTGGTGGATTACCGCGAAAGCCCCCGGGAGGGATACAGCAACCTGGCTGTTCTGGGGCCGTTGTTCAAGTTCCAGCGGCAGAAAGATGACCGGGATATCGCTCTGCGGCCGCTGTTTTACGAGACGGCCAATCACAAGGCGAAGTGGTCCACGACCGAGTATCTCTATCCCCTCGCGTCGTCGGAAAACTCCCCCGAAGTCTCGACGGTACAGGTGCTCTACCTGTACCAGAACAACACGTACCGCAGGAACGAGGAGGAGAAGCGGGAGAAGGGGACCATGCTGTTCCCCTTCTACATCAGCGGCAAATCTGACAAATACGGCCCGTACACCTCCGTGTTCCCGTTCTATGGGGACATGTACGAGCGGTTCTGGCGGGACGAGTACCATTACGTCATGTTTCCGCTGTACGGCAGGACCGTGAAGAAGGGGACCACCAACCGCAACTACCTTTATCCGATCTTTTCCTTTACCAGCGGGGAGCGGGAGAGCGGATTCCAGGTCTGGCCCCTGTACGGCCAGGCCGCCAAGGAAGGGGTGTACAGCAAGCGCTTTGCGGTATGGCCAATCTACATGCGGGAGCAGAGCGGGCTCGATACAGACAACCCTACCAGCACGTTCTACCTCCTCCCTTTGTATGCGGCGACCGATTCGCCGAAAAGTACTTCCCGTTACTACCTCTGGCCCTTTTTCGGCCACAAGACCGAAGCAGACGGGAAGCAGGAGGAATGGGATTATTTCTGGCCCTTTGTCCGGACGATCCGGGGGGAGAAGCGCACCATGGACAGCTACCTCCCCTTTTACTCCCGGGATGAGCGGCCGGCAAGCAGGAAGCGCTGGATCATGTGGCCGATCTCCAAGCACGAGGAGCTCAACTCGGCGGAATTCCGCCAGGAGCGGGACAGGCTCCTCTACTTCCTTTACTCGGACAACCGGGAGAGCTGGCCGAAGGATGGCGCGTCAAGACGCCGGACCGCCTTTTGGCCGTTGTTTCTGTACAAGCGTGATCCCCGGGGGGTAAAGTCCCTTTCCGTGCCGGCGCCCGTGGAATCGGTCCTGGATCGGGAGGGGATCGAGAGGAGCTGGGCACCCTTCTGGCGTCTCTACCAGCAGAAGTGGGACGACAACGGAGATTCCGCCGCTTCCTTTCTCTGGAACCTCTACTGGCATGAACGGCGGGGGAAAGACCTGGCCTATGAGTTCTTCCCCCTCATCGCCTACCGTTCCGAAACGACGACGGCCGATGTCAAGCTGCTCAAGGGGCTGGTCCGCTACCGCAGTGACGCGGGGAGGAAAAACCTGAGCTTTTTCTGGCTCCCCTTCGGCTTTTACTGGGGAGAACCGGGCCACGGGTCTAAAGTCGTGACCGGCATGAATGCAGGGAGCAAACCGTGAAGGGATTCCTGGAAAAAATCGGCAGCAGGCTGATCACCTTTGACCAGATTATGGGGGAGATGCTTGTCCTGCTCGGCCAGACGGTTTATTTTTTTCGCGAGGCCCCCCGCAATCTCCAGAGCATTTTCGTCCAGATGGCCATCATCGGCTACGAGACCCTGCCGGTCGCTTCGGTGATGGGATTCTTCGTCGGGATGGTCCTGGCGCTGCAGACCGGGGTTGAGCTGCAGAAATACGGGGGGCAGAACATCATCGGCGCGATCGTCGGCCATTCCATGGTGCGCGAGCTGGGGCCGGTCATGACCAGCTTTCTGGTGGCGGGCCGGGCCGGTTCGGCGATGGCGGCCGAACTCGGCGTCATGACGGTCTACGAGGAAATCGATGCCCTGAAGACCCTCGACATCAACCCGGTCCGTTACCTGGCCATGCCGCGGCTGATCGCCTGCCTGATCTGCGTGCCGGCGCTGGTCGTTTACTCCGACTGCATCGGGATCGTGGGGGGAGCCATCATCAGCAACCTCCATCCGAAGATTTTCGTTTCGTATACCACCTACTACGACAGCATGAGAGATGCCCTGAAGCTGCGGGAGATCGGGAACGGGCTGATCAAGTCCTTTGCGTTCGGCGGCATCATCGCCCTCGTGGCGTGCTACGTGGGGTTCAAAACCAGCGGCGGCGCCAGGGGAATCGGCCGTTCCACCACCAGGTCGGTTGTTCTTTCCTTCATGCTGATCCTGGTTGCGGATTATTTCCTGACCCGGATTCTCATGTAATCTGATCCGGCCCGAACTGTACGCTCCACAGGTGCGGCGGGCCGATAATGCCGTAAAGGAGGCATTCGCGATATGGCGGTTTCACTCGAAAAAAAGGTCGGGTTTTTCTTCCTGGTGGGAATGGTCATTTTTGGCATCATGCTGGAAGTGGGGGAGAAATGGAACCCCTTTGAGCAGAAAGCCACCTACAATACCTATCTGACCAGCGTCACCGGGCTCAAGGTGGGGGACCCGGTTCGTCTGGCCGGGGTCGATGTGGGAAAGATAGAGAAGATAACCTTAATCGATGGCAAGATCCGGATCGATTTCAACGTAAAGCCGGGGACGCATATCAAGACCGATAGCGTTGCCAGCCTGCGCCTCACCAATCTCTTGGGGGGGCAGTTCCTCGGCATCTCGTTCGGCTCTCCGGATGCGCCGCTCCTCCCGCCGGGGAGTACGGTCAAGGGGCGGGATGTCGCCAACATCGACATCATAGTGGATAACGTGAGCGACCTGACCAAGGATGCCAAGGAGCTTATCACCAGCCTGACCAACAACCAGAAGGTGGTTTTCGGGCAAATATCCTCGATCCTGAGTGAGAATCGCGCCGGCATCAGGGGGACCATCAAGAACCTCGACAGTATCACCGCCAAGTTCGACCGGGGCGAAGGGTCGCTGGCCATGCTCCTGAACGATAAGGAGCTCTACCATAACGCCACCGATGCCACGGCAAGCCTCAAGACCATAGCGGGCAAGATCGAGAAGGGCGAAGGGACGATCGGCAAGCTGGTCAACGACGACGCCCTCTACGTCGAGGCGAAAAACGCGGTCACCAACCTCAACGACGGTATGAAGGATGTCAAGGAGATCGCCCGGAAGATCAACAAGGGTGAGGGGACCATGGGTAAACTGGTGAACGACGAGTCGCTCTACAACGAAGTGCGCGACGCCTCCCACAACATCAAGGAGATCACCAGGAAGGTCAACGAAGGACAGGGGACGATCGGCAAGCTGATCAACGAGGACAAGCTGTACCGCGATGCCACCGCAACACTGAAGAAGACCGAAAAGGCGATGGAAGGGCTCGGAGACAGCGGGCCGATCTCGGTCCTGGGGAGCATCATCGGCACCCTTTTCTGACGAAACGCGCCTTTTCCGCAATCTCTGCGTTGCTTTTCGGGATTCCTTGTGCGGCGTAGCGCTGCTACGCCTCCGCGTCATCCCTCAAGCGCCTTGACCTTGCGAAAAAATCGCGTTTCGTAATAGTTGTCATAATTGCTATGGCGCGTGAACCGCGCCATTTTTACGTGAGAGGAAGGATGGAGATGGAACACGCTTTACAGATAGCCGTCGGCACCGTCACCATGCGCCCCTACGTGTTTGCCTTCCTGGTGGTTTACCTGGTTGCGGCAGGGCTCCACCTCGGCTGGCGTACCACCATATGGTTCACGGTGGTCGGGTACCTGATCTCCTTTGTCTCCGAGGTGTGCTCCATCAACACCGGCTTTCCCTACGGCTGGTATTATTATCTCGATGCCACGAAGGATCGGGAGCTCTGGATTGCCGGCGTTCCCTTTTTTGATTCTCTCTCCTACGTCTTTCTCGCCTACTGTAGCTATGCCACGGCGCTCCTGGTGGTTTCGCCGGTCAAGGCGTGGCGTTGGGACCTTGTGACCCTGGAAACCCGCACCATCCGTGGGTCCTGGTCCGTCCTCTTCCTCGGCTCGCTGTTCCAGGTCTTCCTCGACATCGTCATCGACCCGGTTGCCCTCCAGGGGAGGCGCTGGTTCCTCGGCCAGATTTACGGCTACAATGAGGCCGGCTGCCATTTCGGCGTGCCCATCTCCAATTATGTCGGCTGGTGGCTGGTAGGGGTGGCGATGGTCTTTGCGCTGCAAAGGATAGATGCAGTGGTGGGAAGGGGGAGCGGAGGGCACAAGTGTAGCCGGTGTCTTCCGTTCAGGTCGTTGCTCGGTCCGGCGTTATACCTGTCGGTACTGGTGTTCAATATTGCCGTGACACTTTTCATAGGGGAGACGCTGATGGCCGTTACGGGAGGGTTCATTTTCATCCTGCCGATCGCCATCGTTACCGTCGGCGTCATCCGCCGCACGAACCGTTACCGCGGGGATGAGCTTGCCGAGCACCTGCGGGATTTCCCCCGGTCGTCGGCGGGAAGAGGTTAGGCTTCTGTAGATACCGTGACGGGCGAAGCGACTGCAGGGGCGGTCAGGAACGGAGACCGTCAATAACGGCCAGGACCGCCAGTGCCAGGTTCTCACCCGCCCGGCGGGAATTCATTCCCAGCCGCAGGAGCTGCGGGAGTATTCCCGGTTTCTTGGACAGGGTCCAGAGTACCTTCCAGGTGCGGATGCGCATCTCCTTGTCGGTGAAATCCCCTATGGAGAAGCCGAGCTCTTCATCTGCCCCGTCGCTGATCGCCCGGATGGCCGCGAAGGAGATGTCTCGCCCATGGGCGATCCGCGCCACGGCGGCGCTCTCCATTTCCAGCACCGGATTAATCGTCCCGGCCGGGAGGAGCCCGGCGAGCATACGCTTGCCGATGATCTCCCCGGTGGTGACGAAGGTTCCTCGGTGGCTGCGAAAGCCTTTCCCCGCGCAGATTCGTTCGAGCGCAGTGGTCAGTCCCGGCGAAAGCGCCGGCGCCAGCCCCAGTTGCTCGCTGAAGAGCCGCTCTCTGAAGAAAAGGAGGCGGTCCGCCGCCACGATGTCGCCGACGGATGGGCCCGGCAGGACCGCCCCGCCAAAGCCGATATTGAGGATGATGCCCGGTGCCGCCGCGTCGATCAGCGCCCTGGTTGCCCGGGCGGCCCGCTCGGCGCCGATCCCCGATTCGATCAGGATGATCTCCTTTCCTCCGCCGGTGAAACGATAAATGGTGAAGCCTCCGCGTCTTTCCCGTTTGACCGGGCCGACGCGCCTGAGGAGGGGCCGGATTTCCTCCGGCATGGCGGCTATAAGGCCGATTGTCTCCATCATGATGCAATCCTTCTCTTTCGTGAACTTGCCGAACTGTACCAGAGCCTGCTTGCCTGGGCAACAGGAAAAGCCGTTGTTTTTTGTCTTGACAAAAACAGGTGCCCTCCCCTATAGTTACTCCTTTACGGCCGGGATAATTGCGCGCTTTTTTCGACAAAACGTTCCGTTCGGCTAATAAAGCGGAATTACGTAAGAGTTTAATGTTCGATAGTCTTTCTGACAAGCTTGATATTGTTTTCAAGAAGCTCCGCGGCCAGGGGGTGATGACCGAGGAGAATATCAAGGACGCCCTGCGCGAAGTGCGGCTGGTCCTCCTTGAGGCGGACGTCAACTTCAGGGTCGTCAAGGATTTCGTGGAAAAGGTACGGGAGCGGGCAGTCGGCTCCCAGGTGCTCCAGAGCCTCTCTCCCGGGCAGCAGGTGATCCGGATCGTCCATGACGAGCTGGTCGCCCTGATGGGGGGAGGGGAGGACAACAGTCTCAATCTGGCAGCCAAGCCCCCGGTCGCCATCATGATGGTCGGCCTCCAGGGGTCGGGGAAGACCACTACCTGCGGCAAGCTTGCCCGGCTTCTCCGGGGACAGCGGCGCAGGCCGCTCCTCGTCCCCGCCGACGTCTACCGGCCGGCGGCCATCGAGCAGCTCAAGACCCTGGGGCGCCAGCTTTCCATCGAGGTCTACGATTCGCGGGCGGACCAGGACCCGGTTGATATATGTCGGGATGCCCTGAAATACGCGGCCCTGTCCGGTTTCGACACGGTGCTCTTCGATACGGCGGGTCGCCTCCAGATCGACGACTACCTGATGACCGAGCTGGTGCGGATCAAGGAGGAGGTCGCTCCCCGCGAGATCCTCTTCGTGGCGGATGCCATGACCGGCCAGGAGGCGGTCAACGTCGCGGGTGGGTTCGACGAGCGGCTCGACATTACCGGGGTGGTGCTGACCAAGCTGGACGGCGACGCCAAAGGGGGGGCGGCTCTCTCCATCAAGGCGGTCACCGGCAAACCGGTCAAGTTCGTGGGGCTCGGTGAAAAGCTGGACGCCATCGAGGTGTTCCATGCAGATCGTCTCGTGTCGCGCATCCTCGGCATGGGAGACGTTCTGACCCTTGTCGAGAAGGCTCAGTCGGTCTTCGACGAAAAAGAAGCGGCTAAGCTTCAACAGAAGCTGAAGAAGAGCCAGTTCGACCTGGAGGATTTCCGCAACCAGCTCCAGCAGATCAAGAAGATGGGGTCGCTCGAATCGATCATGGGGATGATCCCCGGCATGGGCAAAATGATGAAGCAGATGCAGGGTGCCCAGCCTTCCGAGAAAGAGATGAAGCGGATCGAGGCGATCATCAGTTCCATGACACCCCGGGAGCGGGCGGACCATGCCATCATCAACGGCAGCCGCCGCCTGCGCATCGCCAAGGGGAGCGGCACCACGGTGCAGGAAGTGAACCAGCTCCTGAAGCGTTTCACCGAGGCGCAAAGGATGATGAAACAGCTCCAGAAGCTTGGGCCGAAGGGGCTCCTGAAGGGAATGGGGAAGGGGATGTTCCCTTTTTAGATTTTTGCAGGAGCGATTCTCGCGATCGCCCAAAATGAAGGGCAAACACAAGGTTTGCCCCTACAAGGAAATGAATTCATAGCAACGGCCCGAGGCCGTGATAACACCAGGAGGAAAACCATGGCTGTAAAAATGAGACTGGCTCGCGCCGGTGCGAAAAAGAAACCCTTTTATCAGATCGTCATCGCTGATGAGCGCTGCAAAAGGGATGGCCGCTTCATCGAGAACGTCGGGACGTATGATCCGAACCAGAATCCTGCCGCCGTCAAGCTCGAAGAGAGCAAGGCCCTTGAATGGTTAGGCAAAGGCGTCCAGCCTACCGACACCGTCAAGCAGATCCTCAAGAAGGCCGGCATCTGGGAGAAATTTGTTTCAAAGGCTGCGTAGCGTTCTGTTTTTTCCCGGTCCGCCGGACATTCCACATGTACAGAGGATACCACCATGAAACAGCTCGTCGAAACCATCGCTAAGGCACTCGTTGACGATCCCACCCAGGTGAGGGCAACCGAGGAAATGGAAGAAGACACCACCGTCATCAAGCTGACCGTGGCGAAAGAGGACATGGGGAGGATCATCGGCAAGGAAGGGCGGACCGCCAAGGCCATCCGGACCCTGCTCAATGCAGTTTCCACCAAGGATAACAAGAAGGCCGTCCTCAAGATAGTCGAGTAATGCCGCTGAGCGACGAGCTGGTCCTGCTGGGAAAAGTCATGGCGACCCACGGGGTCAGGGGGCAACTGCGAATTTATCTCTTTTCCGGAGAGTTTTCGAGCATTGCCTCCCTTGACCGCGTTATCATAAAAGGGCCGGACCGTGAGATGGTTACCTTTGACGTGGCTGCCACGGCGCAGCACGGGAAGAAGTTTCTGCTCACGCTGAAAAAGTACGACAATGTGAACCAGGTGCTCCACCTCGTGGGGCGCGAACTGTACATCAAGCGGGAGCAGTTGCCCGAGCTTCCCAAGGGCGAGTATTACTGGCGCGATCTCGTGGGGCTGCGGGTAGTAACCGACGGGGGTGAGGAACTCGGCACCCTGACCGACATCATTGCCACGGGGAGCAACGATGTCTACGTGGTAACGGGGAGTGATCGCGAATATCTCATCCCTGCGCTGGAAGATGTCGTCCTGGAGATCAACCTGGACGATGGGGTCATGAAGGTGAGCCCTCTCGAAGGGCTGCTCGATCTATGAAATTCGATATCCTTACCCTGTTTCCCGGCATGTTCGACGGCCCCTTTGCGGAGAGCATCATCAAGCGCGCCGTCGAGGACGGCCTGATCGAGATCCGCCTCCACAACATTCGGGATTACGCCTTCGATCGCCACAGGACCGCGGACGACTATCCCTATGGGGGCGGGGCCGGCATGGTGATGAAACCGGAGCCGCTCGCCGCCTGCATCGGGAAGGTCCGAGAGGACCGGCAGAAGGCACGGGTCATCCTGACAACCCCCCAGGGTAGGCCGTTCAACCAGGAGCTGGCCGGAGAGCTCGCCCTGGAGGAGGAACTCCTCGTCATCTGCGGCCGCTATGAAGGGGTGGACGAGCGGGTGAGGGAGCTGTTCGTCGACGACGAGATTTCCATCGGGGACTTTGTCCTGACCGGCGGTGAGATTGCCGCGATGGTGCTGGTTGATGCCGTATCACGTCTCATCCCGGGTGTTCTCGGGTGCGGGGATTCGGCGGCCGGCGATTCCTTTTCCGACGGGCTTCTGGAGTATCCCCAGTACACGAGGCCTGCCGAATTCCGCGGCCTCGGGGTGCCGGATGTGCTCCTGTCGGGCAACCACCAGGAAATCGCCCGGTGGCGGCGGCGCATGGCCCTGCAGAGGACGTGGCTCAAGCGCCCCGATCTTCTGGCAGCGGCGCGGCTGACCGAAGAAGACGACAAGTATCTGCGGGAGCTGGCGGAGGCGGACAGAACGTGACCGACATTAGCCGGGCCGGCGCCAATGTAAGCATCGCCCTTCTGCATTATCCGGTCTATGACAAGAACCGGCAGGTGGTCGCCACCGCGATCACCAACCTTGACCTCCACGACATCGCGCGGTCGGCCAGGACCTTCGGCCTGTTCCGCTACTACGTGGTAACACCGGTTGCCGAGCAACGGGAACTGGCGCAGCGGATCGGCCGCCACTGGGTGGAAGGATGGGGGGCGACATACAACCCGAAGCGACGGGCGGCACTGGAACTGATCAGGGTCATGGCTTCGCTGGAGGAAGCTCTCTCCGAACTGGAGCAGGAGTTCGGCAGGCAGGCCAAGGTAGTGGTGACAGGAGCGCAAGGGCGTCCCGGCAGCGTCACCTGCGCGGAGCTGGCGCACCTGCTCAGCGATCCCGGCCAGCCCTATCTGCTGCTGTTCGGCACCGGATGGGGATTGACGGAAGAGGTTTTTGCCCGGGCCGACCTTGTCCTGGAGCCGATCAAGGGGCCGGGCGACTACAACCACCTGTCGGTCAGGTCGGCGGCGGCCATCATTCTCGACCGGCTCCTGGGACAGCGGTAACGGTCTTTGCTTGCATACTATGAACAAGAGAACTTTGAACCAAGAAACTTGAACTTAATTCAGGCTTCGGCTGAACATAAAGGGAGGAAGAAACGATGAACAAGATTGATCTTATCGAATTGGAGCAGATGAAGAAGAACATTGTCCCGTTCAAACCGGGTGACACCGTCAAGGTGCAGGTAAAGATCGTGGAAGGGGATAAGAGCCGTATCCAGGCTTTCCAGGGAGTGGTGATCAGCCGGCAGAACGGCGGCATCCGCGAGTCTTTCACCGTGCGCAAGATCTCCAACGGCGTCGGCGTCGAGAGGGTGTTCCCGCTCCACTCCCCCTCGCTGGAAGCGATCGAGGTGGTGACCCGCGGCCACGTGCGGCGCGCCAAGCTTTACTACCTGCGTAAGCTGCGCGGCAAGGCGTCGAGGATCAAGGAAAGAAAATACGTTGCTGCCGTTTAAAAACAAAAAAAGCCTCGGATTTTCCGGGGCTTTTTTTTAGGTAAAAAGCTTTTTACGGCCAGGCACCCAAAAATCGATTGCAGTGCATTTTCTCTTTGTGACCTGATTTCTGGGTGGGTAATTAACAGACTTTCTTGTTTTACGTTTTTTGATTCGGAGGAGTGGCATCGTGGACCTCTTCGGCGAAGAGCGGCAGCAGACCATGCGGGAGTACGAGGAGCGGGGCCGTTGTCAGGGATACTGCCGGGTAGCAGGTATTGACGAGGCCGGACGCGGGGCGTTGGCCGGCCCGGTTGTGGCCGCTGCCGTCATCCTGCCGGAAGGGCAGCTCATACCGGGGGTCGATGATTCGAAAAAACTCTCCCCCGCCAAGAGGGACCAGTTGTACGACGTAATCATGGAGCGTGCCCTGGCGGTCGGCATCGGCTACGGTGACCATATACTGATCGACCGGATCAATATCCTGAAGGCCACCCTGGAGGCGATGAAGGAAGCGGTCCTGAAGCTTTCCCCTTCCCCCGACCTGCTCCTGGTCGACGGGATATCCAAGGTTCCGCTCCCCATCCGCCAATGGACCATCAAGCATGGGGATGGTGCCAGCATCTCCATTGCCGCCGCCTCTATCGTTGCCAAGGTAACCCGTGACCGGCTCATGATGGAGTTTGGCAACAGCTTCCCCGGCTATGGCCTGGCGGGGCACAAAGGGTACGGCTGCGAGTCCCACATGGCCGCCATTGCCCGGCTCGGCCCGTGCGAGATCCACCGGAAGACCTTCCGCGGCGTCAAGGAGCATGTTACAACGGTGAACGGCGAATGGTGAAAGGCGATGAGCCCCATAACGACAACATAACCGTTGGCGAGCGGGGTGAGTCGATTGCCGCGGCTTATCTGCGGGGGCAGAAGTTTGTCATCGTGGAGAGGAACTTCCGCTGCAAGGCAGGCGAGGTGGACATCATCGCACGGGATGGCAAAACGCTCGTCTTTGTCGAGGTGAAGGCCCGCAGGACCTTGTCATTCGGTCCGCCGCAGGCATCCGTCACGCCGTTCAAGCAGCGCCAGATATCCAAGGCGGCCCTCATTTGGCTGGCCAAGAACCGGCTCCACGAGGCGAGCGCCCGCTTCGACGTGATCGCCATCCTCCTCCGGGAGCACGAGGTCCCCGAGATCGAACATATCAGGGATGCCTTCGAACTCGCCTACTAAGAAACCGGAGCCTCCTGCCCGTTCTTTTTTCTTCCCTTTGGGGCTGAACGCGGATTTACCTGTTTGCAAAGCCCATCTCCTTGTGCTAATTTTGTTGCAAAACTTTCCCGGAGAGAACCATGGATTATACCGTCGCCCTGGCGCAGGTGAAGCCGAAGCTGGGATGCGTAGCCGACAATCTCGGCATAATCGAAGCCGCCGTCGAGCGGGGGATCAGGGAGAAGTCCCATCTGGTCGTTTTCCCCGAGCTGGCCCTCACCGGCTACTTCCTCAAGGATCTTGTGCCGGAGGTGGCGCTTTCCCTCGATTCCCCGGAGATCGGGAGACTCGTTGAGCTTTCCCGCCACATTTCCATTGCCGTGGGGTTCGTGGAGGTCTCCGCCGACTACCTTTTTTACAATTCCGCCCTCTACCTGGAGGAGGGTGCCGTCCGGCACCTCCACCGCAAGGTCTATCTCCCCACCTACGGCATGTTCGACGAGCAGCGCTATCTCGCCCGCGGCGACCGCTTCCGTGCCTTCGACACGCGGTTCGGCCGGGTCGGGATGCTGGTGTGCGAGGACATGTGGCACCTGTCGTCCTCCTACATCCTTGCCATGGATGGCGCCACTACCCTCATCTGCCTCTCCAGCAGTCCCGGCCGGGGGGTCACCACCGAAGAGAGCCTCGGTTCCACCGTTGCGTGGCAGAAGCTGACCGCCACCACCGCCATGTTCCTCAATTGCCGGGTCCTCTACTGTAACCGGGTCGGTTACGAAGACGGGGTGAACTTTTGGGGAGGATCGGAATCGGTTGACCCTTCGGGTAACGTCGCCGTCCGCGGGCGGATGCTGGAGGAGGATTTAGTGCTGGCGCAGTTGGAGGAGGGGGCGCTCAGGCGCGAACGGATCTTTTCTCCCATGATGCGCGACGAGAACCTCTTCGTCACCATGAAGGAGCTGCGGCGGATCGAGAAGGAGAGGGACTGCTGATGTCGAGCCTCACGGTTAATGCACCATTGTTGCGGAAAATACTGGTCGGGTTCATCCGGGAAGAGGTGACGAAAGTCGGTCTTTCGCGGGCAGTGCTCGGCCTGTCGGGCGGCATCGACTCGGCGCTGGTAGCCTGCCTGGCGGCCGAGGCGCTGGGGCCGGACAATGTCCACGCCTGCATCATGCCGTACCGGACCAGCAACCCGGAGAGCGAGGCCCACGCCCGCCTGCTTGCCGGGGAGCTCGGGATCAATCACGAGGTGATCGAGATCACCGCCATGGTGGACGCTTATTTCGAGCTGTTTCCCGATGCCGACAACATGCGGCGGGGAAACAAGATGGCCAGGGAGCGGATGACCATCCTCTACGACCACTCGGCGGCCCATTCCGCCCTGGTGCTCGGGACCAGCAACAAGACCGAGCTCCTCCTGGGATACGGCACTCTGCACGGCGACATGGCAAGCGCGCTGAATCCGATCGGCGACATCTACAAAAGCCAGGTCTGGCAGCTTTCCGAGGAGATGGGGGTGCCGCGGGTCATCATCGACAAGAAACCCTCAGCCGATCTCTGGGCAGGCCAGACCGACGAACAGGAACTCGGCTTCACTTACCGGGAGGTGGACGAGCTTCTCTACCGGATGGTGGACCTGCGCTGCAACCGCGACGAACTGGTGACGCGCGGCTTTGACCCGGCGTTCATCGACCTGATCTACTGCAAGGTGCAGAATTCCCATTTCAAGCGGCGCCTGCCGGTGATCGCCAAGGTTTCGAACCGGACCATAGACCGGGATTTCCGCTACTCCAGGGACTGGGGGAAATGACTTCTAGTGACGAGTAACGAGTGACGAGCCGAATACTACCCGTCACTTGTCACTTGTCACTTGTCACTGGATCTATGAAGACAGGCACTCTCTACATCGTCGCCACTCCCATCGGCAACCTGGAGGACATCACCTTCCGGGCGATACGGACCCTCAAGGAGGTGGACCTGATCGCCGCCGAGGATACGCGCCATTCACGCAAACTCCTCTCCCATTTCGGCATCTCCGGGCCGCTCACCTCATATTTCGACCACAATAAGGAATTCAAGGGGAATTACCTCCTGGAAAAGCTGACGGAAGGCCTGTCCGTGGCCCTCATTTCCGACGCCGGCACTCCCTGCATCTCCGATCCGGGCTATCAGCTGGTACGGGATGCGGCAGCCGCTGGTGTGCAGGTGGTGCCGATTCCCGGTCCGTCGGCGGCAATTGCCGCCCTTGCTGCATCCGGCCTGCCGACCAACCGCTTTACCTTTGAAGGCTTTTTGCCGAATCGCCAGGGAAAGAGGCGGGAGCGGCTTGCCCTCCTCAAGAATGAATGCGGCGTGCTGATCTTTTACGAATCGCCGAACCGGCTTGTGGCGGCCCTGGCGGATATGGCGGAGATCCTGGGGGACCGTGAGGCGGTTGTCGCCAGGGAGTTGACCAAGATCTACGAGGAGTTCGTGCGGGGCCCGCTCTCCGAACTGGCAGACAGATTCGGGGAGGGGAAAGTAAAGGGGGAGGTGGTGATCATCGTTGCCCCTGAGACGGAGCACGAAGAAAGAGATCCCGGCGCTCTCGCCGTTCTTTTGCAGAAATTGCTGGCATCCGGGAATATTTCCCTGAAGGATGCGGTGAAGCGCGTCGCGCTGGAAACCGGCGTGGCGCGCGGTGAAGTTTACGGCGAGGCGCTCAGGCTGAAAGCGGAAAAACTGATCTGAAGAGCATTTACCGCAGAGAACGCAGAGGTTCATTGAAAAATAGATTTTGAATTTCTGATGCAACCTGGTCAGCAGGCGCAGACAGCGGAGGTGGCATGGAAAACCTGAGTGCACAGGGTCTGGTGAAAATTATCAGTACCGGGGTGAGCCTCATCTACGTGGTGACCGACAACGAACGGCGCACGGAGGGGGTTGTGGCACAGGCCGCTGCCCGGCTCAAGGGGGTCGATCTCCCCTACGTCTGGAATTGTACCGAAGGGTTGAGCCGCGGCGGGGTTTCCGTGCCCGATACCGTCGAGCCGTTGCATGCCCTCGATTTCGCCCTTGCCCAGTCGGGGCCGCTTCTGTTCGTGTTCAAAGACCTCTGCTGGTTCTGGAAGGATGGCCCCTTCGTCGTCAGGAAGCTGAAAGAGTTTGCCGTACGTGCCAAATCAAAGGCCCTGGTCATCCTCGGCCAGGCAGAGGAAATCCCGGCGGGGCTCAGGGAAGATCTGACCATCCTCCAGCAGGGATTGCCGACTATTGACGAGATTCGCTCCTTTCTGGAGCAGTTGCAGGGGCGGGAGCCGCTCCTGGCAAAGAGCTGCGGGGAAAACCACGAGCTGATGCGGAACCTGGTCATGGCTGCCCAGGGGCTCGACCTGATCGATATCGAACGCGGCGTCAGGGCGCTGCGCCTATCCCCGGAGGCGGGAGGCGGTGAGATCGTCCGGGCACTCTTTGAGACCAAGAGGCTTATCATCAGAAAAAGCGGCATCATGGAGTTCGTCGTCAATGAGGTCAGTTCCGACAACGTGGGGGGGATGGAGAACCTCAAGCATTGGATGACCCGCCGCGAGAAGGCTTTCGGCATCGAAAACATCTCTGCCGGGGTAAACATGCCGAAGGGGGTGCTGGTCATGGGGATTGCGGGGTGCGGCAAGTCCCTGTTCGTCAAGGCGATAGCCTCGGAATGGCGACTACCGCTGATCCGGCTCGACATGGCGGCTGTCTACGAGGGGACCTACGGCACCCCCGAGTCGAGCCTGCGAAAGGCATTCACTACTGCCGAAGCGATCGCCCCCTGCGTCCTCTGGATCGACGAAATCGAGGCGGGAATCTCTTCCCAGGGGTTCAAGGCGGAAGGAGGGGCCGCATCGCGGGTCCTCGGCTCATTTCTTACCTGGATGCAGGAAAAGCGGGCACCGGTCTTCGTTGCCGCCACGGCCAACGCTATCGAGATGCTCCCTGCCGAAGTGCTCCGCAAGGGGCGTTTCGACGAGATCTTCTACGTCGGGCTCCCCGATGTCAAGGCACGGGAAGAGATCTTCCGTATCCATCTGGCCAGACGGGGTACCGACCTGACACCATTCGACGTTCCCCTCTTGGCCGGTTCGACCAAGGGGTTTTCCGGGGCGGAGATCGAACAGGCGGTCTTGGCCTCCGCTTTCGAGGCGCTGGCGGATCGCCGGCCTATGGTCCAGCAGGACGTCATGGCCGCCATCAGCCGCACCGTCCCTCTTTCAGTGACCATGGCGGAGCAGATCAAGAAGATCGAGGCCTGGGCCTTCAAACGGGCGGTGCCTGCGTCGGGTAAGTACAATCCGTAAGAGGTATTCGTGTTCAAAGGCATAACCGGCAACGTCCTCATTTTCGGGCTCGTCAGCCTCTTTACCGACATATCCAGCGAGATGATCTATCCCTTGCTCCCGCTCTTTCTGACTTCGGTGCTGGGAGGGGGGCCGGCGTTTCTCGGCGTGATCGAAGGGGTGGCGGAATCTACCGCCGCCCTGCTGAAACTCGTTTCCGGGATCGTCTCCGACCATTTGCAGGGTCGCAAGAAGCTGGTCCTCGCCGGCTACACGCTCTCCTCCATTGCCAGGCCGCTGACCGCACTGGCCCGGACACCCCTCACGGTCCTATTCGTCCGTTTTGCCGACCGGGTGGGGAAGGGGGTCAGGACATCGCCGCGGGATGCCCTGATAGCCGACTCCGTCGACCCCTCGGTGCGCGGCAAGGCGTTCGGCTTTCACCGTTCCATGGACCATGCCGGTGCGATCATCGGTCCTCTCATCGCCACCGCTCTTCTCACCTGGTATGCCGCGGACCTCCGGACCGTCTTCTGGCTGTCCGCGATTCCGGGAGGGGTGGCGGTCCTGCTGATCATCCTGAAGGTCCGCGAAGCAAAGAGGATGGGGGCAAATAATGGTAAATTCCTGGGAACGTTCCCCCGGGGGCCGCTCAGGGCCTATCTGCTCGTCTTGCTGGTGTTCACTCTCGGCAACTCATCGGACGCCTTTCTCCTCCTGAGGGCGGGACAACTGGGGGTTGGCCCGGCCCGCATTCCCCTTTTGTGGGCCTTTTTCCACGTAGTGAAGATGCTCTCCTCCATGCCGTTCGGGGCGCTCTCGGATCGGATCGGCAGGCGCGGGGTGATCGTTGCCGGCTGGGGCGTGTATGCCCTGGCCTATGCGGGCTTCGCACGGGCTTCCGCCGAGCTGCACGTCTGGCTTTTGTTTGCCGTCTACGGGCTCTTTTACGGCTTGACCGAAGGGGTGGAAAAGGCCCTTCTCACCGATGTTGCCCCTCCTGCCGAACGGGGGGGGGCATTCGGCTGGTACAATTTCGCTGTCGGCGCCGGCGCGTTCCCCGCCAGCCTCATCTTCGGCCTGATCTGGCAAAAGGCGGGTGCCGAGGCCGCGTTCGGCTTCGGCGCCTTCCTTGCCTGTCTGGCTGCCCTTCTTCTGCTTTTACTGGTTCGCCCCAACCACGCCGAGCCGGAACCGGGATAACCGCAGGCCTTCTCTTGAACCTCGCTGGCATATCCTCCTGAAAACGGACATTTCGTTCTCCCCCCGACCTCAATTCCCACAAAACCGCTCACTCTGGTCAGCGTAATCGGAATATCCGACTCAGCCGGGTCTGGATCACCCCTTCTTTCTCATTCCTTTTGGCTCTTGAATTGGCAGATTGATCCAACATATTGGTAAAACTATATAATTTGATGGCTGTCCCTTACAAAAGGCTACCTTTATAAAATATTTTTTTACTACCTTCCTTGCAGATCAATTTGCATTGTTTATACTTTTCAACGAGCGTCATCTGAAATGATTTAAATTGAGAAAGGAGGTCCGATTAATGACGATCAAATGGTCAAAGAGGCTTCTCCTGGCTTTTTCCTTCCTGACCGCGACTAATGGCTGGTGCGCCGACCTGCACGGCAGAAGCTCCACCCAGATTCTCTCCTTCATCAACGATTTCAACAACGGCCGCCAAATCGAGTTGGCGGAATACCTGCACTTCTCCCTGACGAACATCGACAAGGCTAACAAATTCAGCGTGTCAGGGTACGGCAGGGGGAGCCAGGATCTGAACAACGGGGACGGGATTAACGGCAGGCTCTACTACCTCTACGGCGAGTATCGCGACCTCTACAATGTCCTCGATACAAAACTGGGACGGCAGTTCGTCAACCTGTCGGCCGGGACCACCATCATCGACGGTGTTCAGATGGACCTGAAAAACGTCGGCCCGGTTGGCTTCACGGTGCTGGGGGGACGCGACGTCGCCTTCGGGGTAAACGGCGAGATCGGCCACGAGGGAAATTACGCCCTGGGGCTGGCGGCCTACCTGACCGGATTCAAGAACACCGACCTGGATGTGAGCTGGTTTCGCAAGTGGGACGCGGGGGACGTCTCCCGCGACATAGTGGGGGGGTCGTTCAAGCAGTTCCTGTTCAAAAACGTCAAAGCGTACGCCAATGCCCGCTATGACCTGACCTCCGAGGTCTTCAACGAAGTGCTGGCGGGTGTCAAGTATTTCCCGACCGCCAACCTGATCCTGACCGGCGAGTGGTACCAGAGTTATCCGACCTTCGATACCACCGACATCTTCTCCGTTTTTGCCGTGAACCGTTACCAGGAGGGGGTATTCCGGGCCGATTACACGGTCAACGATGTGGTAGCGGTGAACGCCGGATACAGCAGGCAGGATTACGGGGACGACGGGACCGCGGATGTCTACGAAGTGGGGTGCAGGCTCCACCCGATCGAGACCGTCAGCGTAGGGCTTGCCTATGACCGGCGGCAGGGGATTGGCGGCCATCTGGACGGCGGCATGTTCGACGTGGCCTGGGATGCCACCAAAAAGCTCCAGCTTGCGTCCGGACTGACCGTCGATGCCTACAGCCGCGATTTCTTCCCGAGCTCGTCCGGCAGCCAGACCGCCCAGCAGTACTGGGCGGGGGGGAAGTACCGGCTGGCGAAAAACATGCAGGCGTCACTGCGGGTTCAGGATGATATTAACGTCACTCGCAACAGCAATGTCCAGGGGCGATTCATTTTCGACTATGATTTTTGAAAGGGGGTAGACCTGTGAAGAAATGGTTTGTTTACTGCATGCTTATGGCGTTATCCGCTTTGTACGCGCAGCAGGCATTTGCGCAGAAGCAGTCCCACAAAGAGTACGCATCGTTGAAAATTACCGAGTGCAACAGTTGCCATAAATCCGAAGGGGTCGCTCTCAATCACGACGCCGACTGGGTGCGGGGGCACCGGGTCCTCGCCGCCAAGGGGGAAAAGAACTGCGCCGAATGCCATGACCAAGCGTACTGCCTCGACTGTCACCAGGGGGGCGGCATCGATTCGAAGCTCTCGACCAACAACTACAGAAGGGATTACATTCCCAAGAGCCATCGCAGCGACTGGCTGGAGATCCATCCCCTGAAGGCGCTGGACAACCCGCAGAGCTGCTACCGCTGCCACGAGCAGAAGTATTGCAGCCAGTGCCATTCCAAATTCCAGAGTTCCTCTCTGGAGTTTTTGTCCCATCGGCGACAGTTCAGCGACATCAAGCTCACGAACGTCGGTCCGAATCATGCCAGTTTTACCACGGCCCAATGCCAGACCTGCCATCCGGGTGGCATGCTGCCGACCCATGCCTGGGCGCCCGACCATGCACGGGAAGCGCGGCGCAACCTTCAGGCGTGCCAGTCCTGCCACGGTGACGGCGATGTCTGCCTGACCTGCCACAGCGCCAGGACCGGTCTTAAGGTCAACCCCCACCCCCGAAACTGGGGATCGATTTCCGGAAATCTAAAGTCAAAAAGTGGTGGCAGAACCTGCATCAGGTGCCACGACAGTTTTTAAAATCTTGCTGAGAGGAGGAATGATCCATGCGCAAGGGGATAGTGTTGAGCTTACATGTGTTTACGGCTGTTGTGCTGCTTCTGCTGGTCAGCGGCTGCGGGTCGTCCAATAAGGAGGGGGGGCCGGCGGTCAGCCAGACCGACCTGGTGAATGCCGTCCATCTGGGAGACCTGAACTGTCTGCAATGCCATAACGCCGGCAAAGACCTGACCATGAACAACGATCTCGATACCAGGACGATCGGCGCGGTCTGGCAGAATTCGCTCCATAACGGTGACCTAAACGGCATCATGACGGTGCACTGCGAGGACTGCCACGGCGGCGGGGAGTTCCACTGGGGCGTCGGGCCGCTGGCCCATCCGGTGCCGTTTGCGGACGTTTGCCTCCAATGCCATGGCGAAAACAATGCCTCCCAGGCGCCGATCGCGGGGTTGTCGGACAAGCAGAGCTTCCTCGGCACCGGCCATGCCAACGGCAACAATACCCCCAACGCGACCTTCTCGCAGATCGCCACGCCGGTCAACTCTGGCCAGCATATCGAGGAGTGCTCGGTCTGCCATAACTCCAACCAGCGGTTCGTTTTCGATACCAATGGCAATCTTCTCAAGCCCGACCCCAACAACCTCCCGACCCCGCAGGTATCGTGCGCCGGCTGTCATGACGCGCACCAGGTGGGGCTGACCGCGAACGTTCGCCCGCGGCTCGACGGCTCGACCAGCGTCGACTACCGGATTCTCCGCAAGGTACAGGTGAACGCCAACGGCGCGAACGACGCCATTGCCGGCGCATGGATCAGGCCGATCATCTACTGGAACCATTCCACCATGGGGCAAACCACACGTATCGGCGACGCAACCGTTCTTACCCCGCTGGTCGGCGGCCCCCTCGATGCGAACGGCAAGCGGGAGCTGACCGTCGAGCAGCTTTGCGCCTCGTGCCACACCGTCGGCACCTACAGGAATTCCGGCGGGGCGACCCACCAGCCGGACACCTACAGTCAGTGGAAAAACTCTGCCCACGGCACCAGGAGCGACGCACCCTGGGCCGAATTCTCCGCTGACCCGCAGGCGTACAATCCGGCGTTCAAGAACCTCAGCAGTCACACGACGACCTATCCGTTCGACATGAGCAAGGCAACCGGCAACCTGGGCGGCAACAACTTTGTCTGCTTCAAGTGCCACAACGGCTTGGGTTCCATCGACTGGCAGGACAACGTCCAGGGGACTGCGGACGCCAGCGTGATCTGGGGGGACGAGCCGGTCATCTGCATCACCTGCCACGACCCGCACGCCAATGTTGCCGGGCAATCCAAGAATACTCGTAAGCCGGTGGTGATGACCAACTATTCGACCTCAAGCGTCAAGATCCTCGGCAATGTCTTCCTCGACACGCAGGCGGTGCCGGGCACGACCGGCAACAGCACCATCTGCATCTTCTGCCACCAGGGGAGGGAGAGCGGCTTCACCCTCTACAAGACAAAGCTCGCCCCGGGCAAGACCATCACCGGCAATTTCTTTAACCCCCACTACCTCGGCACTGCCGCCATGCTCTGGGGGGCGAACGGCTACGAATTCCCCACCATGTCATACGGTGCAAACGGTGCCCACCAGGGTGCCAACTGCGCGACCTGCCACATGAATAATCCCACACCGGACAACCTGGCCGGCGGCCATACCTGGGTGCGCAACGTGAACACCTGCAACGTTTCCACGTGCCATGGCGGGTTCGGCCCCATCCCCGCGTTCGCCGGAACGGTGTTCCCCAACATCAGCAGCTACCGGGCGAGCTTCGACACGAACAACTACACCAGCGATGCCAACGGCGCCACCCAGGGAATACCCCAGGCCGTCAGGTCGCTGCAGCAGAAGCTGATCGCCCTGTTGGCGGCGCAGACGACGCCGATCTTCTACAATGACCTGAAGTATCCCTATTTCTTTACCAGCGCGGCTTTCACTACCGCCTTCACCGCCTGGACCCCGGCGACCTACAAGGCGGCCTTCAACCTTTCGTTCGTCGTCAAAGGGCTCCCCTCTGGGGCGACCTCCCAGGCCAACGTGCCGAACGGCTCGGCGGCGGTGCACGACCACATTTACAACATTGAGCTGCTCCAGGACTCCATTGCCAATATCACAGGGGCAACGTTGACTGCCAACGTTTGGTCTGATCCCGCGGGTATTATTAATGGCGCTTTCAGGCCGGTCGGAACAAGGCCGGCGACCGTGTATGGGCCGGGCCAGTAGAATCTCCGGTTAACTGTTACTTGCATGTGATGACGAGCCCCGGAGCGATCCGGGGCTCGGATGACTGCGTAAATAAATCACAGAAGATGAAAGGAGTCGCCGATGAAGAGAACCGTTACAATTCTCGCCAGTGTCTTTTTCGCGAGCATCATCTTTATTCTTGCGGGCTGCGGTGGCGGCACCAGCGCGCCGCCTCCCCCGACGACCGTAACCGCCGCACCGACCGGTGTAACCGCCACCCCCGCCGACAGCAAAGTGACGATCTCGTGGACCACCGTAGCCGGGGCGACCTCGTACAACATCTACTGGTCTACGACTGCGGGGGTAACCATCGGCGGCACCGGCGTCTCCAAGATCATGAACGCCACCGATCCCTTCGTGCAGCCGGGGTTGACCAACGGCACCACCTATTTCTACATCGTTACGGCGGTAAACAGCATCGGGGAAAGCGCCCCGTCCAATGAGGTGTCGGCAACCCCCGCCGTCGCGGCGCCGACCGCCCCCGCCGCCCCGACCGGCGTGACCGCCACCGCCGGCATCACCCAAGTGACCATCAACTGGACTGCCGTCACCGGGGCGACCTCGTACAACATCTACAGGTCTACGACTTCGCCAGTGACCATCGGCGGGACCGGTGTGACCCAGATCGCAGGCGTCGCCTCTCCCCATATTGATACGCCACTGACCGCCGGCACCACCTACTTCTACATCGTCACGGCAGTGAACAGCGCCGGGGAAAGCAACGCGTCCAGTCAGGTTAGTGCAGTTCCCACTGCTGGGCCGCCTGCGGGCGGACCCGCCACGCCGACAGGGGTGGCCGCCACCGGTGGCCTCACCAACTCGGTGCGCATCAACTGGACTGCCGTCGCCGGTGCGACCTCGTACAACATCTACCGGGGGACTGCTACCGGGGTAACCACGACCAGCGGCACTAAGATACCAGTCGCCGGCGGCACCACCGCAACTTTCCTCGATTCGGATGGACTGGGAGTAGGACTGGCCGCAAATACCAAATACTTCTACATCATGACGGCGGTGAACGCCTCAGGGGAAAGCCTCCCGTCTACCGAAGTCAATGCGACCACCCAGGCGCTCGACGGTGTGGCCCTTTATACCGTCAACTGCGCCAACCAGAGCTGCCACGCTCATGGTACTACGCTGGCAAACTCAAGTTTTAAACCAGGTGGGAGGACCGCCGCCCAGATCACGTCGGCGATCTCTACTGTATCCGCTATGAATTTCCTTTCCACCTTGACCTCGGCCCAGATCCAGGCGATTGCTGATGTACTGACTTTCTGATGCCGGCAGACGAATAACTCGGTTACATAACCGCAAAAAAGGCGATGCCGTCTCCCCCCCTTGTGCAAAGGGGG
This sequence comes from Geobacteraceae bacterium, assembly GCA_036518435.1. Classification (GTDB taxonomy): domain Bacteria; phylum Desulfobacterota; class Desulfuromonadia; order Geobacterales; family Geobacteraceae; genus JAMPXD01. The sequence goes on along the minus strand of DATDNF010000050.1, from coordinate 21,076 downwards.
GGAGTTCTTTTTTTCATCATGAACATCTACCCCAGGAAAACCGTTTCCTTCCCAGTATTTGCCATTCTTTCCCTGCTCCTGCACGGGGTTGCCGTGTACACCCTGGCGAGATTCGGCCGGTATGATTTCACCCCACCCGTCATCTATTCTTCAACTGTTGCTGTTGAGTTGAAGCAGGCGGAAGAAACTCCACGGGGATCTGTGCGGGGGCTGCCGGTTGCCGTTCGGAAGATTACGCCGAGAGAACCTGCCGCTGCCGGCTATCCCGGGGAAAATGCAGGTGCCGGTCACGTCGATGGAGCCGCGGCTACGGTAATGATGGTAAAACCTGATAAGGCAGAGGCAGCGCTTGACATCGGCAGCGGCGGCGAGGATGGAAACGATAAGGGGATAAACCGGGAAGATGAAGCGGAGAAGCCTTCTGATGAGGTAGTTCAACCCGTCACGGGGGCAATGTCATTTCCGGCACGAAAAGCCGGGGAATTTCTGTCGGCGACCCGAGAGCGACTCTCCTACCAGATTTCCCTGCTCGGCATCCCGGTGGGGAGTGCAGTTCTGGAGGCGGCCGGCAGGGAGAATGAAATCAGGATCACGATGACAGTCCGATCCAACGGGGTTATTTCCAGTGTCTATCCGGTGTCTGATTTTGCCGAGTCCCGCCTGATCGGGGGGATGTTCATCGTCAACAACTTCCGGCAGCAGGAAGGGACGTTCCGCAGTGACACGGGGTTCACCCTCTGTCTGCCGCAGAGGAGCGTCCTCTGGACCGACCGTCTGGCAGGGGTGGTCGTGAGCCATCCCCTTGAGGATGATGACGTACTGGACATTATTTCCGGATTCTATTTTCTCAGGAATCGGCCGCTGGAGGTGGGGAAGACTCTGCGACTCCACATTTTCGACAAACAGCAAAGCGTCGATACGCCGGTGGAGGTGTTGCGGAGAGAGCGGGTGACCCTCCCGGGCTTCCGGGAGGCGGATACCCTGGTGATCCGTCCAGGTCTGCCGACCGACGGGTTTTTCAGAAGGAGTGGCGATCTGCTGGTCTGGCTTACCGACGACGAGTTCAAGGTGCCGGTGAGGATGGAAACAACTATTCCCCTCGGGAAGGTAACGGCGGAGCTGGTTTCATCCGAGGTGGAACGGCCGGAAAAGAAGCAGTAGCCGGGCCGGGGCTATTTCTCCGCCACGTAGACGGTGGCGATGCCGCCGGTCAGGTCGAAGTGGCGGGGGTTCCGGAAGCCAGCCTGGGTCATCAATGCCTTGAATTCTTCCTGGGAGGGAAACTCCAGGACCGAATCGGGGAGGTATTTGTAGGCGCTGAACTTGGAGAAGAGCCCGCCGACCACCGGGAGCACCCTCAGGAAATAGAAGCAGTAGAGCGATTTGAACAGCTTGGAGTGAGGGGTGGAAAACTCCAGGATCACTACCCTTCCCCCTGTTTTCAGGACCCTGTGCATCTCCTTGAGCCCCTGCAGCCGGTCTACCACGTTCCTGATGCCGAAGGCGATGGTGACCGAGTCGAAGCTCCCCCCGGGATAGGGGATCGCCTCGCACGGCGCCACCTCCATGGTTATCCGGTCGGCGTAGGGGGATGCCTTTACCTTCTGTAACCCCAGGTCTACCATCTCCCTGCAAAAGTCCACGCCGGCAATACGTACCGTCGCAGGCGTCCGGGCGGCGATCTCCAGGGCCACGTCACCGGTGCCGGTGGCGACATCCAGAATGCTCCCCGTTTCCGTATAGGTTATCTGTTTCACGGCAAAGCGGCGCCAGCGCCGATCAATGCCGAAACTCAGCAGACGATTGAGAAGGTCGTACCGGGGGGCGATGCTGCCGAACATCTCCTGAATCCGCTCCCCTTTTTCCGAAAGTTTATACATTTACTCTACCTTTTTTGTGGCAAAAATGTTATAAATGCACACCTTAGAAGCGGCGCAATGCTACCATGCAATCATGAATTTTTAACATAATCCCGTTCAGCATGCCAGAAAAATATCTCGGAACCAAAAGCCCGGAACCGGTTTAGGAGCTCCCTTGTTCCCGTATATCCGTCCGCAAGACGTTGCGGACATCCTCATCATGAGTTTTCTTGTGTACCAGCTGTACAGTTGGTTCAAGAATACCAAGGCCCTTCAGGTCGTAGTCGGCATCGGGTTTCTGGTTGTCCTGTACTTCGTGACCAAGAACCTTGACCTGTTCATGACCAGTTGGGTCCTGCAGGAACTCGGGACAGTGCTTTTCGTTCTGATCATCGTTATTTTCCAGACCGAAATACGCCAGGCCCTCTATCGATTCAGTCTTCTGAGAAACCTGTTCGGCCGCCAGTCAACCGCTTCCCGTCTGGATCTGATGGAGCTTTCCCGGATGATCTTCGCGCTGGCCGCGGTCAGGACCGGTGCAATCATCGTCTTTCAGCGCAAGGAACCCCTCGAAGAATATCTCATGCACGGGATACCTCTGGATGGGCTGGTAAGCGCTCAACTTATCGCGACTATCTTCCAGAATGGGACCCCTCTCCACGACGGTGCCGTCGTCATCCGGGACGACCGTATCACTCAGGCTTCATGCCACCTCCCCCTTTCCGCCAATGCCGAGCTTCCGCAGTTTTACGGTACCAGGCATCGTGCCGGCCTCGGGTTGTCGGAGCGGTCGGACGCGGCTGTCGTCATAATTTCCGAGGAGCGAGGGGCGGTCACCGTGGCTCTTGCCGGCGAGATGAAAATGATCGATACGCCGGAACGTCTCAGCGAAAAGCTCCATGCCCTGTTAATCCCCCGTGACCAGGAGGTCGTCAGGGTTTCCCTCCGGAAGAAAATATTCAGCAACCTCCGTCCGAAGTTGATAACGGTGCTTCTGGTTATCGTCAGCTGGCTCATAATCACGGCAAAGCAAGGAGGCATCCTCACCGTTACTGCCCCGATAAAATTCCATAATCTCCCCAACGACCTGGTTCTCATCAAAAGCGTTCCCGAAGAAATCGACGTGCAGGTGAAGACGTTCTCCAAGCTTATCCCTTCGCCGAAGCAACTCGATGTCGTCGCCGATGTGGACCTGGCGAAGATCCGCGAGGGGACCAATCATCTGACGATTAAAAACGACGATCTGCAGCTTCCCTTGGGAGTCGTGGCAAGCGGAATAAATCCTTCCGTGGTCAGGGTCACCACCGAAAAGAAAGTCCGCAAGACACTTCTGGTCAAAGTGAAAACAAAGGGACTCCTTCCCGGCGGAGAACGGCTCAAAAGGATGAAAGCAGATCCTGCCACGGTAACGGCGGAGGGCCCTGCGCACCTGTTGTCTCAGCTTGAATCCGCGGATACCGAGGAGGTCGACCTTTCCGCCGTCAGGCGAAGCATTGTGCTGGAAAAAGGGCTCCTCCAGCCGGCCCCCCAGGTAACGTTCCTCCGTGGCGCACCGGTAAAGGTGCAGTTGGTCGTAACGGGCCGGTAGCTGAAATCCAGCTTTGGGGTTGACAAAAAACGACATTTGTTTTATAACCTGTTTCGATTGTTTTGGATTGTAAAACAAAGAGGAGGGAGCATGCGTATTAGTGTAAGGATTGCCGTTATATGCCTTATTATACTTGCCTCTCCCGCCTTTGTTTTTGCCGCCAAGACCCATCGGGTAAAAAAGAACGAAACCCTTCATTCCCTCGCTAAAAAATACCACGTTACTCTTGCAGATCTGAAGTCGGCCAATAACCTCGTAAGCAACCAGATAAAGCCGGGTGACGTGGTCGTCATCCCGCCCCGTTCAGCTGTCGGTACTGACGGAAGCGGAAAGGCAGCGGCTTCCACGTACAGGGTAAAAAAGGGGGATACCCTCGCCAGGATCGCCAGGAAGACCGGCGTTCCGGCAAGTGAGTTGAAGCGTCTGAATTCCTTGGGCAAGAAGAGGCTGCGGCCGGGACATATGCTGGTGTTGAAAGATTCTCCTGACGTAGCCGATGCCACGCCGCGAGTAGCGAAAAAAATGCAGCTCCGCTACAATGACCTCTTCAACGAGAAAGATTACGAGCAGAGCCTTGCCGATCTCACCGATCCCGATCCCAACAAGCCGGTAGACCTGTCCAAGAATCTGGAGCTTAAAGCCGATAACATCAAAATGCTCAAAAGCAGCGCATATGGCTTTCTCGGGACCCGCTACCGTTTCGGCGGATCCAGCAGGAACGGCATCGATTGTTCCAGCTTTGTCCAGCACGTTTTCCGCGAACTCGAGGTGTCTCTCCCCAGAACCGCCCGGGAACAGTTTGAGGTGGGCAACGAAGTCGCCCCCGGCGACCTCCAGAAGGGAGACCTGCTCTTTTTTCGCACCTATGCGCCTTTTCCCTCCCACGTGGGGATTTATCTCGGCAACAACCGGATGATCCATGCTTCTTCCCGAGACAGACGGGTGGTCATTTCCCCCATGAACACCTCCTATTACCGGTCCCGTTTTATAGGCGCCAAGAGGATCGCCAAAATCAATCCGGATACTTTCAAATTCGACGACCTGATTGCCGGTATCGAAGAGGAGTTGCCGGATGATACCCAGAAGAACGATACGCTTGGGCTCACTCTGTCAAACTGAGTCGGTGCAAAGCAGCGGTAATCAGAAATCCGGCCATTGGCCGGATTTTTTATTTGAGGAAGAAAATGACAACCCTGTTAGTGGCTGCGGCCCTCATCGAGCACGACGGGAAAATTCTCCTGACCAGACGCAAAGCCGATGTTCCCTACCCCCTTCTCTGGGAGTTTCCCGGGGGGAAGGTGGAGCCGGGCGAAGACCCCAGGGATTGCGTGGTGAGGGAGATCGGGGAGGAAGTGGGGGTGGAGGTTGCCGTTGCCGGGATTTACGATGCCATCTTCCACAGGTATCCGGAGCGTGATGTCCTCGTTTTGGCATACCGCTGTCGCTGGCTTGCCGGGGAAGTGCAGGATATCGAGGTCTCCGGGCATTGCTGGGTGGCGCCGGAGAATATAGCGGATTTTGAGCTTCTTCCCGCGGATATTCCTCTGGCGAAAAGAATAGCCATGGAGTTCGGCAATGGAGATACTGCTTGCCTATAAGGCTCATGCGGCAGGGAGCGGCGACACGTATGCATCTCTCCTGCCGGTCGGTCTCGGCTATATCAATGCTATCCTTCACAAAGAGGGGTACCGTTCGAAGCTCGCCAACCTTTCTCCCTATTCCTGGCAGGACGTTGCCAAGCTCATGGCCACCGAGCAACCCGATGTCCTCGGCATTTCCCAATTCACCCACAACCGGTTCGAATCCCTCAGAGTGGCCAAGCTGGCAAAGGAAGCGAATCCGTCTTGCTTCGTGGTGTTTGGCGGTCCCCATGCTACCCATCGTTCCCATGAGCTCCTTACACAAAACCCAACAGTTGATGCAGTAGTGCTGGGGGAGGGTGAGCAGACCTTTTGCGAACTGGTGCGGCACCTGACGCGCCACGGCAACCGAAACCTGCACGGAGTGAGGGGCATAGCCTACAGAAACGGCAAAGAGGTGGTGAAAACGCCACCCCGGCCACCGCTGGCTGATCTGGATGTGCTTCCTTTTCCCGCGGCATGCTTTGATGATGCAGTCGGCGTCGATGCTCACCACCAGGCGGAATTTATCATAACCTCCCGGGGCTGCCCCGCTTCCTGCAGTTTCTGCTCATCCCCTCTGTTCTGGGGGAAGGGGCTTCGCTTCCGTTCACCCCGTTCAATGGTGGATGAAATACGTTTCATCAGGGACCGTTACGGGCTGATTTACTTTTCCATCAGGGACGATACGTTCACCGCCGACCGGGAGCGGGTTTTGGAGTTTTGCCGGCTGCTCCTCCGGGAAAAGATATACATCCTCTGGAATTGCCAGTCTCGCGTCACCGCCGTGGATGAGGAGATCCTCTGCTGGATGAAGCGGGCGGGATGCGAATGCGTCCAGTTCGGTGTGGAATCGGGTTCGACGAAGATCCTCGGGGCGTTGGGCAAGCGGATCATCCCGGAACAGATAAAGAACGCCGCCCGTGCTGTCCGCAGGGCCGGTATTTATCTCTCCGTCTACCTGATGACCGGCGTCCCCGGAGAATCTGAGGATGACCTGCAGAAAACACTGGCTCTGCTTGATGCAATAAAGTGTCACGACGGCCAGGTTTCCCCGCTTGTCTATTACCCCGGCACCCGCTTGTTTGAAAAAGGGGTAGCCGCTGGTGCCGTTGCAGGCGATGTATTCGAGACGGACCGGCGGGAGGCCTTTTACGCCCGTTCGGACGCCTTTGTTGCCCGCTCGACCAAATCACTCCTGACAAGGCTTGAACAGGTTGCGGCAAAGAGTGTCTTTACCCCGGCCGATTTCCGTGCGCAAAAAAAGGCCCTCGGTTATTGCTCCGCGACCAATATCATGGCCGGCGAGGTGTATGAGTCGAAGGGGGAATGGCGCAAGGCAGAGGCGGAATACCGGGAGATTCTCGACCGGGAGCCGGAGAACCCTTGGGGGTGGCTGATGGCGGGAGAATTGTTTGCCGGGATGGGAGCCATCCCTTCGGCCCGGAAGGCTTTCGAAAGGCTGTCACAGCTCGTCCCGGCTCACGCTCCCGCTTATTCGTCATTGGGTGAGCTTTCCCGCGCTGCCGGAGATTGTCGCTCTGCCCGCGCCTGTTACCAACGGGCACTTAGCCTTGATCCCTGGGAGCGGACCGCTTTGGAAGGGATTATGCTGCTGGAAAAATAAAAAAGCGGGACCGAAAGGTCCCGCTTTTTTTGCACGTAGGCTGGGCAAACCATTAGTCGATGCGCAGACCGGGGGCAAAGATTATCTTGTCGAAGGTCCGCTTCAGGGATTTGCTCTGGAAGTTTACCATCGGCGGCGAATCGGGGAATTCAACGGTGTCGCCAACCTTGACCTTCGTTTCCATCACGGCGACCCACAGTTTCTGACCTTTTTCATCCACCTGAACATAGGTATAACCGCCTGAATCCATGGTCTCCAGAACTTTACCCTTGTGGCCAATGCCTTGCGGGATTTCCTGGGGCTTCAGCCCTGCATGCGGATTGCCGCCCGCTGCTCCCGGTGCGGGCATTTGCGAAGCGGGCATGCCTCCCTGGGGCGCCATGCCCTGCGGGGCCTCTTCTTTTTTCTTGCATCCCATCGCAGCGAGCGTTACGACTGCCAAAATTACCACAGTTGTCTTCTTCACCTTTATCCTCCTGTTGGATAATTTTTCTCGATTTTTTAAAATAACATACAATTAGCGAAATTGACAATACAAAAACTGTTCAAAAAATTGCAATGTGCCTGGTCGCAAGAATAAATATGTCGGAAATTACGGTAGTGCCCTGCGAACTATTTGCCGATCAAAACCTCGCCTGTATCGGTAAATATCTTGGCTGGAAGCTCGAAGACCCGTTTGAAGATGTTGAATACCCCTTTGGTCATGGATTTGACCGGAATTGCCTTGACGGAAGGGTCTTCCAGCTTCCCCTTCGCTTCGAAGTAGGTGGTGAGAAATGTGTTTTTGTTTCCCGTAAGTATCCACCCCACGACAGGGAGGCGGTTCACCACCTTGTCAACCGTCTGGAGAGGCTGTACGCCGATGGTAGCGTCCACTTCATTCTTTGGCAGGTCGATTTTTCCCACCGCAGAGATGTTCATGGCGTCGCTGGCAATGAAGAAGTCCTGGCTTGAGATGATGCCGTCCTGGATGGACATGGTGGCGGTGATGGCATTATAAGGCATTCCGCCGGAGATCATGTCCGGGAGGTGAAACCTGAGGAGTTGGGAGACGTTCAGAATGGAGAAGATTTTCGAGAGCACGGAGAACTTTCTCAGTGAGCCCTTCTCGCATCGGAACTTGAGTGAGCCGAGGGCGGTTTTCTTGAGATCTGTGCTGTTTTTTCCCTTTGCGGTCAGTTCCCCCTGCATGGACAAGGTTCCGGTAATTTCCTGTTTATCAATGCCGAAGGCCTGCACGAATCGGTCGGCGGAGACTTTTTCCAGGTTGTAGCTGAGCTGATAGCGCGGTGGATAGCCATTGGCGCCCAGGTCGATACGTCCCCTGCCGGAGACGTGCCCGCGGAAGAGGCTGAGTTCGAAGGGCTGCAGGTAGAGGATTCTGTTCTCGAACATCAGGGTCGTGGTGAGTTTTTCGAAATCAAGCTCTTTTATCCTTCCCGTATCGGCATGGATGGTCGCCTTTAGCGACAACCCTCCCGGAGTCTCTCCTTGACTTCCCTGTTTTTCAAGTTCTGTCAGGAGCATGATGTCGTCCAGTTCCAGGTGCGGTGCAGTGACGGTGATATCGACCTTGGGGTTGTCTATGTTCTCAATAGTTCCCTTGATGCTGGCTAAGGTGTTGCCAATCTGGCCGGAGAGCGATTTTATCCGGAGGTTGTTGTCTTTCAGAGCCACATTCCCCTGGACCTTCGTCATCGTGACTTCTTTCTGGGGAGTGCGCAGGCCCAGGTCGGCCATATCCAGGGATGGTGCGGAGAAAGCCAGCGTCACGGTGGGGTTCTTGAAGCCGGACAGGCTACCCTTGCAGTAGATGATGGAATTCCCCAGGCTGGCGACGAGCTGGGAGGTTTCCAGGGTCGTGCCGCTGAAATTTATGGCGCCGGTTACGTTGCTGACAGGCTTTATCGGTGCGGGCGGTCTGAAGGAAAAACCGGCCAGGGCAATGTTTCCGCCCCAATGGAGGTCTGCGGGGTTCCCGCTCGGGCTTTCCCCCCGGACCGAGGCTTGTACCTTCCCGGCAGGCCGGTATTTGGCGATGGCAGGGAGGAGAAGGGCTACCTCATTGATCTGGAACTGGTTCGATCGTATCTCCATGGACAGCTGGTTCTTCCCGGTAAAACGGCTGAAGGCGCTGATGGAGAGTGCCAGGGGGGGGAGATTGTACTGGAGCGAAGTGAGCCGTGCCTCCTGCCTGTTTATCGAACCATTGAAGGAGAGGACGTTCTGCCGGCCTGCCGGTTTGCTGACCAGGTCCGGATAGCTGTACGACGCCGGCGCAAGGTTCCAATCTCCCGAAAAGCGATAGTCGCCGGTCGTGCCGTCACCTTTAAGCCGCAATTTGGAATCGCCGGCAAAAACCAGTCTTTTCCCCCCATTCTTTCCGAGCAGCCACGCGATTTCCGGCTGTCCGGGGGTGATGGCCATGTCGAAGGGATAGGAAGCCGGCTTGTCGAGGGGATAATCGGCGATCTTTCCTTCCAGGGAGAAGGGGGAGCCCCCGAAATTCCCCGTCATCCGGTGGAGGAGAAAGTCCTTTCCCTTCATTTCCAGCTCACCTTTGATGTTGCTGAAGATCGGAACGTCGGGGCCGTAGGCGAGAATGCCTTTTTCTACCGTGCCGCGAATGGCGAGCACATTATAGTTTTGCCCCGCCTCCATGTGAACGATCTGGCTGACCCTTCCATCAAGTCTCCCGTCGTTCAGTTTGTATGTTCCCCCTTTGATATGCTGCTCAATGAATTCGGAGGTGTCCTTGACGATGATGCCGTAGGGAATATAGCGGTAAAAATCCTCCAGGCGGAAGGTGGAAGTGGTTGCCTGCGCCACGATGCGGGGGTCACCGGAGTGGATATCCCGGATACTGCAGCTCCCTTTTACCCTGAGGCCGTCCACGGTGAGGTCGAGGGCTTTCACGGAAACGTCCCGGGGAGTGAGCTCCATCTCGTAGCTGAAGCGAAGCGCTTTCGGAGTCAGGACGGAGTGGAAAATCTGGGGGTAGTCGAAACGGAGACCATGTATCTTCATGTCACCCTTTGAGGTGAATTCCGTGAGCTTCCCCTTGAATGTGGAATCCGCGTCCAGTTGGCCCACTACTTTATGAAACGGCACATAGCGGCTGTAGTAGGGCCAGTAGCGCCCTGCGTCGAGGTTTTTGACGAGCACCGCGGCATTGATCGTGGTGTCGCTCAACGGGCTTTCCGGTTTTGCCAGTTTCGCCGAACCGGACAGGGTGATGTTTCCCCGTTTTCCAGCGTCGACCAGATAGGTGGAAAGCTTGAAGTCGCAGTTCTTCCCCCTGGTCAACTGGCTCAGGGAGAGGTCCGTTTCCTCAAGGGCGACCGTCACCCCTTCCGGGGCGGCCGCAAGGTCGGAGAACCGCACGCTCCCTTTTTTTATGCGAAATCCTTTAATCTGGAGCGGGGTTTCCTCTTTTTTTTCTTTCAGAAGGTCGCTGATGTTGAAGACGCCTGATTTGTCGCGCGACAGCGAGATGGCGGGCTTCTCGAGTACCATCTCCTTCAGTACGATCCTCTTTTCCAAGAGGGGCAACAGGGCAAGCCGGAAGGTAAGCTTTTCGGCGGTGATGAAGGGTGAGGCGCCGTCTTTTTCCTGGACTACCACTTTGGTGAAGGTGAACGAAGGTCCGAGCCCGAGGGAGTACGTGCCGGTTTCGTAGGTGACCGTGCGCTTCAGGCTCTTTTGCAGCTCGGCAAGGATCTCCCCCTTGTAGCTGTCGAGGTGGAGAAGCTTGTCCAGGACGAAGGCGCTTCCCGCTGCTAGCAAGGCGAGTATCACCAGGGTAATGACGAGGTAGCTGTATTTGCCGAGTTTTTTCATGGCAACAAGTATAGAACATTTGTTAGTCAGTGTAAATGGAACTCAAGCGTTGCCTGAAGAGGCATCTGGTTTTGCCGATTCCCGGCAGGCCCGGAGAGGGGATATCCCTCCCTCCGGGGTTTGGTGCATCCCCCACGTGACCAGGAACTTTGCCTTTACAATAAAACCTCCCCTCTGCTACTATACCCCGGTTTATGAAAATCAAGCGACTCGAAATAATCGGTTTCAAATCGTTCGTGGACAAGGCTTCGCTCGATTTCACCCAGGGGATCACCGGCATCGTTGGTCCAAACGGCTGCGGGAAATCGAACATCGTCGATGCCATCCGCTGGGTCATGGGGGAGCAGTCCGCCAAGAACCTGCGCGGCAAGAGCATGGAGGATGTGATCTTTGGGGGGAGCGAGTCTCGCAAGCCGTTGGGGATGGCTGAGGTTTCCCTGGTATTTTCCTCCGAAGACGGTCGGACACCCGCCAAATATCTGAATTACAGCGAGATCCAGGTAACGCGGCGGCTCTACCGGGACGGCGAGAGCGAATATCTCCTCAATAAGGCCCCCTGCCGGCTGATGGACATCGCCGAACTCTTCATGGACACGGGCGTCGGCGCCCGGGCCTACTCCATTATCGAGCAGGGCCGGATCGGCATGATCCTCCTTTCCAAACCCGAGGAACGCCGTTTTCTCATCGAAGAGGCGGCAGGCGTGACCAAGTTCAAGGCCCGCAAGCAAGTGGCCATGAAAAAGATCGAGGTTTCGCGCCAAAACCTCCTCCGGATCGGGGATATCATTGCGGAGCTGAAGCGACAGCTGAACTCCCTGCAGCGCCAGGCGAAGAAGGCGGAAAGGTTCAGGGCATACCGGGAAGAACTGAAGGATATCGAGATCGCGTTCGCGGCTACGCATTTCATTTCCCTCGATGCCGAACGGGAAAGGGTGGCCAAAGAGCGCGCCGAGTTCGACATAAAGGCCGTGTCGGCATCGGGAGAGCTGGAAACCGGCGAGCTTGCGCTGGAGGAAAAGCGGATTGCCCTCATGGAGGAAGAAAAGGCCCTCTCCGTGGCCCAGGAGGATCTGTACCGGGGAAAGAGCGATATCCAGACTGCCGAGAACCGGCTGGAGTTTCAGCGAAAGGAGCTCCTGAATCTGGAGCGCCTGAAGGGGCGCTTGACCGATGAGCTGGCAAGCCTCCGGAAGCAGTTGGCGGAGGCGGAGACGGAGCTCAAGAGTTTGGAGGAGCGGCGCGGCCAGTTCGTCTCGGAAATGGCGGGCGAAGAGGAGTCCCTCGTTGTCGGGGAGAAGAACCTGGAGGCGTTGCTCGGCGCGGAGCGTGATCTCGCCAGGCGCCTTGACGAGAGCCGGCGGGAGCTTTTCGCGCTCCTGTCGGAGATCGCCCACCTGAACAATCAGCAGACCGGTGCCGCCAAGAGGCTGGAGGCGATCGACGAACGTTTCCAGCGCAACGACCGGGAAAGGATGCAGTTCCAGGAAAAGCTGGCGGAATCAACCGCCCGCGGCGATGAACTTCGGCGGACACTCACCGCTCTGACGGAACGGAAGGAGGGGATGATCGAAGCACTTTCCCTCTGCCGGCGCCGCGGAGAGCAGCTGAAAGAGGCTTTGGAAGTCGCGGAGCGGGGTCTGATGATGCTGCGCGACGATCTGAGCAAGAAGGGGTCGCGCCTTCACTCCCTGCAGGAGTTGGAAGCGCAGTTTGCCGGCTATGGTCAGGGGGTGCGAAACCTTTTCCTGGCACAACCCTTCAAGGGGCGCTTCCCTGGGGTTGTGGCGGATGTCTTGGAGACCGACGAATTCTACGAGTTGGCCCTGGAAACGGTGCTGGGGGAAAAGCTCCAGTACGTGATCTGTTCAGGAGACGATGACGCGCTGGCGGCTGTTTCCTACCTGAAAGAGAGTTCCGGCGGCAGGTGCTGTCTTGTTCCGCAAGGGCTGGCGGCGACTTCTCCGGAACAGCCATCGACCGTTATGGAAAAGCTTCTCGACAAGGTTACGGTGCGTGACGATTACCGCGAGCTGGTCGAGGCACTCCTGGCGGATACCTACGTTGTCGCCGACCTTGCGGCGGCCCTTCCCCTGTCCCGCCGGTATCCCGGATCGACTTTCGTGACCCTTCAGGGGGATATGGTCGGCAGCGGCGGGGTGATCAACGGCGGCTCCACGGAGGGAACGCACCAGGGGCTGGTCCACAAAAAGCGGGAGATCAAGGAGCTTACCCGCGAGGTGGCCTCCATATCCGTCCTCGTCCAGAAAAAGGAAGGGGAGAAGGAACGGCTCAGGGGCGAGATCGCATGTGCAGAGGAAGAGCTGCGCGAGTTGCGGCAGCAGCTTCATGACACTGAGATCCAAATGGTAAATTGCGACAAGGACCTGCAGCGAGCGGTCGAGGAGTGCCGGGGAGTCGAGGACCGGCTTGCCGTCAAGGGAATGGAAGACGAGCAACTGATCGAGGAGCGGGAGGAGCTTCGTAAGGAGGTAGAACGGTCCGGCCTGAAAAAATCGGCAGGAGAGGAACGTAAAACCGCTCTCGAAGCCGAAACCGCCGGGTTGCAGTCGCTTTTGACGGAACAGAAACGGCAGATCGACGAACTGCGCGAGGTGGTGACCGGCATGAAAGTGAGGGCCGCTGCTCTCAAGGAAAAGCGGGAGTCGAACATCAGGGCGGTCAGGCGGGCAGAAGAACTCGCCAAGGACTTGCAGGAGCGCATTGCCGGACATACGGCCGAACTGGCGAAGTGCGACCAGGAATGCCAGCTCATTGCCGGGGCGATTGCGGATAACGAGGAAAGCTTGAAGAAGCTCCTGAAACGGCTGGTGGAATCAGAAACATCTTTTGCCGCGATAACGCAGAGGTATGAAGGTGAGGCGTCGCTCCTTCATGAGGAAGAGGCGCGGTTGAAGGGCGTGCGCGCACACGTCGAGGAAATGAGGCAGAGGGTTGCCGAAAGAAATTTGCGGCATGCCGAACTGGCCATGAAGCTGCAGAGTCTGGAAAGCTCACTGATGGACAGGTATCGCCTCAGCCTTGCCGAACTTCTGCCTGCGTACCGGGATGTGAGTTATGACGAAAGTGATCGCCGGATGCGCCAGGCCGAGCTGCAACGGCTCATCGACGAAATCGGAGAAGTGAACCTGACTGCCATCGAGGAGTACCGGGAGTTGGAGGAGCGTTTCACTTTTCTGTCGGGCCAGAAAACCGACCTGGAGGAATCGCTCCATTCTTTGCAGAAGGCGATCCAGCGGATCAACAAAACCACGCGGCGGAGATTCCTGGAAACCTTTCACCTGGTGAATGACAAGTTCCAGGAGGTTTTCCCCCGCCTTTTCTGTGGCGGCAGGGCCGAACTGAAGCTGACTAACGAGGAGGACCTCCTGGAAACCGGCATCGACATCATTGTCCAGCCTCCCGGGAAAAAGCTTCAGAACGTCACGCTCCTCTCCGGGGGAGAGAAAGCCTTGACGGCCGTTGCCCTGATATTCTCTATCTTCCTGATCAAGCCGTCGCCATTCTGTCTGCTGGATGAGGTCGATGCACCGCTCGACGATGCGAATATCGGCAGGTTCAACGAAATGGTACGGGAGATGACCGCCTTTTCCCAGTTTATCATGATCACCCATAACAAGGCGACAATGGCTGTGGCGGATACCCTGTTCGGTGTGACCATGGAGGAGCCGGGAGTGTCGAAACTGGTGTCGGTGAGATTGAATTAGAAATGTGAGTAATTGGGAGTCGAAGGTGCCGTTCAAAACCATCCTCAGAGGGCTCGTCGAAACCGTTCCTTGCGCCACCGGTGCCATTTTGGCCGACTGGGAGGGCGAAGCGGTGGAGCAGTATTGCCTGTACGATGACTACGAATTGAAGATAATTGCCGCCCACAAGGGGATCATTCTGGGGAGGATGAAGGAAGTCCATGCCGCTTTACCGGGAGGGGGGGTGAGTGATACCGTGATAGCGACCGACTCCCAGCTGATCGTGACGGGGGGTATCGGTCCTGACTATTCACTGGTGATGACCCTTGACAAATGCGCCGTGGCCGGCATTGCCCTGTACCATTTCAGAAAAACCCTTGAGCTGCTTGAGAAGGAGATATACTAGATGGCTGAGGAGAAAAAAGGTTTTTTCAGGGGGCTTGTGGACAAAATGACCGGCGCGGGCGAAGCCGCCTCCCCCGAAACAGGCCAGCCGAACGAAACGAAGGATGAGGGGCGGCCCGGTTTTTTCGAGCGGTTGAGAAACGGCTTGAGCAAGACCCATGATAACCTGGTGGGCCGGATCGATACCCTCCTGCTGGGAAGGAAAAAAATTGATGCCGATACCCTTGAGGAGTTGGAAGAGATTCTGATTTCCGCCGATATTGGTGTCGCCACCGCAGTCGAGTTGATCAGGACCCTTGAGCAGCGCCTGAAGAGGAATGAGCTGCATGATGCCGAGGCAGTTAAAGCTGCACTCAAGGAGGAGATTCTGGCCCGTCTGGCAAGGAATTGCGTTCCCTTGGATACCGGTTCCCATGTCCCGTTTGTCATCATGGTCATCGGCGTCAACGGAGTCGGGAAGACCACCACCATCGGCAAGCTGGCATGCAGGTTCGCTTCCGAGGGGAAAAAGGTCCTGCTGGCAGCCGGCGACACATTTCGTGCCGCTGCCGGCGAGCAGTTGGAAATTTGGGGGGAACGGGTCGGAGCTGATGTTATTCGACATCAGGAGGGGGCAGACCCCTCTGCGGTGGCCTTCGATGCCTGTCGGGCGACCCTTGCCAGGAAATGCGACATTCTGATGGTCGATACTGCCGGCCGTCTCCACACCAAGGTCAACCTCATGGAAGAGATGAAGAAGATCCGCCGCGTGATCGGCAGGGAGATCCCCGGTGCACCCCATGAAACTCTCCTGGTGCTGGATGCTGCCACGGGCCAGAATGCCGTATCCCAGGCCAAACTTTTCAAGGAAGCGGCCGAGGTGACCGGGATAGCCTTAACCAAGCTTGACGGCACCGCCAAAGGGGGGATAGTGGTGGCAATCAGCAATGAGTTCAAAATACCGGTTCGCTATATAGGGGTAGGAGAGTCGGCTGAAGATCTCAGGGCGTTCGATCCGGCCCAGTTCGTGGAGGCACTTTTCCAATAATTGCCTTGACTTTTGAGGGGTTATAACTTAAAATTTTTTATCCGAAAAGGTGTTTATATGGAAGCGGAATTGTTCGGCGCGCTGGAGAAAAAGGTGGAGGCCCTTCTGGCCGGTTATGCTGCGCTGAAGCAGGAAAATGTGCGGTTGAATGAAGAGAACTGCAGGCTTCTTGAAGAGCGGAGAGGGTTCAAAGTCCGCATCGACGCAATTCTCGAGAAGCTGGAAGGGGTGTAGTCCTTTGCCCTCTACGCACCGGATCAGGATATTGGGGAGGGATCTGCAGGTCAGAAGCACGGCCCTTCCTGAAGCGGTTCAGGAGATTGAGTCGTTTGTCAACGGGAAGCTGTCTGAAGTGGCAGCTTCGATGACCGGAGGGGACTCGCAGGTAGTTGCGATCCTGACCTTGATGACGATAGCCGAGACATATCTTTCCCTTCTCAAAGAGCAGGAAGTTTCACGGCGGCATGAGATGGAAAGGATAACCGGTCTGATTCGCAAGCTTGATTGTTGTCTGTAGCTGGAGTTTTTGGTCTCTTCAGGGGGACTTCATCATATAAGTCGGCCGTAAAAGGTTGATAGTTTTGCCAGTCTCAGCGGGGCTGCGTTTTATCGTTGTGCTCCCCGTTTCGCTGATAGGTAGCCTGCCACCATGGTATTTACGTACAAGGGGTATACTGACGCCGCTTTGCTGCTTTAGTTTATTATCTGTCACTCAGGGCGGCCCTACCTAACCAGCCTGTCAAGCATCATCCTCGCCGATCTCCCTCCAGAGAACCATCTCTTTTTGTGCGCGCATTTCTAGTGCGATCGGTCCAGCAGCCTCTTTCACGAGCGAGAGTTGAGCTATTATGCCTAAGCAAAGACTCAGGCAGGCGATCCTTGCCCTTCGCAAGAATCTATCCGGTGCAGAGGTCAGGGCATCGAGCCTGATGGTTCAGAAGGAATTTATCGCCTCTGCTGAGTTTGCGAGGGCCAAGGTGCTGGCGCTCTACGCACCGATATACAATGAGGTGGATACCGCCGAGGTTTTTGCCGCGGCGCTGGCTGCTTCGAAAGTTGTTCTCTATCCTGCCGTCTGCGGCGATGGGCTGGTTTTCCGCCGGGTCTGCGGCCCGGGTGGTTTGCGGAAAGGGGCTTTCGGAATTCTTGAGCCGGCCAGCTCATGCGAGGTCTACGGACCCCAGGGGGCCGATATTGTCGTGATTCCCGGCGTCGTCTTCGATGTTGACGGGAAGCGAATCGGATACGGCAAGGGATACTATGACAAGGCGCTCCATTGTTTGGAAGGGATGGGAAAGCTTGTTGGCTTCTGTTATGACTTCCAGGTGGTGGATGACATAACGAATGAACCCCACGATGTGCGGATGGACCTGCTCATCACCGAGAAGAGGGTGATTCGCCCTCGGGATTAACCATATAGGGAGGTAACATGACATTGAGAGTGGAAATAGCCATACTACTGGTTTTATTTGCGGCCGGCATCGGTTTTGCGGTCGGGAACCTGTTGAGGAAAAAGCTTTCAGGTTCCTCGCAGGCCAAGGCGGAGGAGCTTGCCGAGAAGATGGTGGAAGACGCCAAGCGCCAGGCTGAAACCATTACCAAGGAGGCGGCGCTCCAAGCCAAAGATGTGGTTTATCAGGTAAAGGCGGAATTCGAACGGGAAACCAAGGATAAACGCCGGGATCTCCAGGCCCTTGAAAAAAGGCTCCAGCAGAAAGAGGAAAACCTTGACAAGAAGATGAACCTTTATGACCAGCGTGATCTTGATTTCTCCAAGAAGGAACAGGCTTTTGCCGCAAAGGAACAGGCGCTTGTCCAGAAGGAGGAAAAACTCTCCCATCTGATCGAGGAAGAGCGGGGCCGGCTGGAAACCATTTCGGGGATGAGCTCCACTGAGGCGAAAAAAGTCCTTATGGATTCCATGGAAAGCGAGGCCAAGCTGGATGCGGCCAAGCGGATCAAGGCCATAGAGGAAGAAGCGCGGGAGACTGCCGACAAAAAGTCCAAGGAGATAATGGCCCTGGCGATCCAGCGGTATGCGGGGGAATATGTTGCGGAGCGGACGGTGTCAGTGGTTGCCCTTCCTTCCGATGAGATGAAGGGGCGCATAATCGGTCGTGAAGGGCGTAATATCAGGGCGCTGGAAGCGGCCACCGGCATCGACCTGATTATCGATGATACCCCCGAGGCGGTTATACTTTCCGGGTTTAACCCTGTCCGTCGCGAGGTGGCCAAGATTGCCCTGGAGAAGCTCATCGCGGACGGCCGCATTCATCCGGGGCGGATAGAGGAGGTTGTGACAAAGGCTGCGGAAGAGGTTGAGCTTGCCATCAAGGAGGCTGGCGACCAGGCCGCGTTCGATCTGGGGGTGCACGGCATCCATCCCGAAGTGTTGAAACTCATAGGCAGGCTCAAGTACCGGACCTCTTACAGCCAGAACGTCTATCAGCATTCTCTGGAAGTGGCCTTCCTGTGCGGGATAATGGCGGCAGAACTCGGAGTCAACGTCAAGCAGGCCAAGCGGGCGGGGCTCCTCCATGACCTCGGCAAGGCTGTCGATCATGAGGTCGAGGGGTCCCATGCGGTTATCGGTGCCGAACTGGCGCGAAAATACGGCGAATCCCCCAAGATCGTCCACGCTATCATGGCCCATCACGAGGACGAGAAGCCTGAAACCGTGCTGGCCGTCCTGGTGCAGGCCGCTGATGCCCTTTCCGGCGCAAGGCCGGGAGCGCGGCGGGAGATGATGGAAACCTACGTCAAGCGCCTTGAAGATCTGGAAAGAATTGCCGGTTCTTTTGCCGGCGTTCTCAACTCCTTTGCCATTCAGGCGGGCCGCGAGATCAGGGTCATGGTTTCCAGCGAGGATGTCAGCGACGAGCGTGCGGTGGTGCTCGCCAAGGATGTGGCCAAGAAGATCGAGGCGGAGATGACCTACCCTGGCCAAATCAAGGTGAACGTGATTCGTGAGACCAGGGCGATAGAGTATGCCCGTTAAGCTGCTGTTCATTGGCGATATAATCGGCAAGACAGGCCGCCAGGCTATTTCCCGGGAATTGCACCGGCTGGTCGACCGTTATATGGTGGATCTGGTCATTGCCAACGGGGAGAATGCCGCCGGCGGCTTTGGCCTGACTGAAGAGGTCGCTGGCGACCTCTTCAAGCTCGGCATCAACGTCCTGACTTCCGGCAACCATATTTGGGACAAAAAGGACTCTCTCGATTTCATCAGGCGGGAAGAGAAACTCGTTCGGCCTGCCAATTATCCGGAGGGAACTCCCGGGCGCGGCAGTGCCGTGTTTACAACCGCCGGAGACATTAAGGTTGGTATCTTGAACCTGGAGGGACGGGTCTTCATGAATAACCTGGAGTGTCCGTTCCGGGTGGCTGACCGGGAGATTGGCCGGCTGAAAATGGAGACACCAGTAGTCCTCGTAGATTTTCATGCCGAAGCAACGTCGGAAAAGGCAGCTCTCGGGTGGTACCTGGATGGGAGGGCAAGCGCCGTGATCGGCACTCACACCCACGTACAGACAGCCGACGAACGGATACTTCCCGGTGGCACTGCCTATATGACCGATGCCGGCATGACCGGCGCCTTCGATTCGGTTATCGGGATACGGAAAGAAGAGGCGATTGCCAAGTTCCTTACCCAACTGCCGGTGAGGTTTGAGGTGGCAAAAGGGAACATGCGTCTGAACGGCGTTGTCATCGAGGTTGATGAGATGAATGGCAGGGCTGTCGGTATTGAACGGATCAGTGTCTGTTGTGATTAGTTCGACGAAGGTCAGGGGGATGTGGTCATGACTGTTGCAGAACAAATGGAGATTATTAAACGCGGTGCGGTTGATATCTTTCTGGGGAAAGAGCTGGAGGAGAAGCTGGAGAAATCGGCGAAGACCGGTGTGCCTCTGAAGATCAAGGCGGGCTTCGACCCGACCGCACCCGACCTTCACCTTGGTCACACGGTGCTTCTCCATAAAATGCGACAGTTCCAGCGACTGGGGCACGAAATATATTTTCTCATCGGAGATTTTACAGGAATGATCGGCGACCCGACGGGAAAATCGGAAACTCGTAAGCCGCTTACCCGGGAGGATGTGCTGAAGAATGCCGAAACTTACAAAGAGCAGGTATTCAAGATTCTCGACCGTGATAAAACGCGGGTGGTTTTCAACTCGGACTGGCTGAACAAGCTGAATGCTTCCGATATGATCGGACTTGCATCCAAATACACAGTGGCTCGTATGCTGGAACGGGAGGATTTTAACAACCGCTTTGCCAATCAGCTTCCCATAAGCATCCATGAATTTCTCTACCCTTTGATTCAGGGTTATGATTCGGTAGCCCTCAAGGCCGATGTGGAGCTTGGGGGGACCGATCAGACGTTCAATCTGCTGGTCGGGCGCGAACTGCAACGCGAGTGGGGGCAGCCTCCGCAGACGGTCATCACCATGCCGCTTCTTGAGGGTCTTGATGGTGTCAACAAGATGTCCAAGTCTCTCGGCAATTACATCGGTATTAATGAGCCTCCCGACGAAATTTACGGCAAAATCATGTCCATCTCGGACATTTTGATGCTCCGCTACTATGAACTGTTGAGTGACTTGCCTCTTAATGGACTGGAGAAGCTCAAGTCTGAGATAAAAGAGGGGACGGTTCACCCCATGGAGGCTAAGAAACAGCTCGGACGTGAGATGGTCACCCGTTACCACGGTCCTACAGCTGCAGCCCAGGCGGAAGAAAATTTTATCAAGCGGTTTCGCGATAACCAGACTCCTGATGAGATGACGGAGATAACTATGGTGTCAGACTCGGGAGGAGTACTCTTGTGCAAGGTGTTGGCCCAGGCTGACCTGGTTAAATCCAATAGTGAAGGGCGTCGCGCGATTCAGCAAGGGGGCGTTAAGGTAAACGGAGAAAAAATAGGAGATGAAAACCTGGAGATATCGCGCAATGGAGAGTATGTCATCCAGGTAGGAAAGAGAAGATTCGCGCGTGTCAGGTTTGTGGCGGGCGAGAAGCCGTAATGGATCTTTGGCTTATTCCTCGCATATATAGAGTGTTGAAAACGATGTTTAGGTCAAAGAACCCAGTGCAGTTTTAAATATTTCTAAAAATAAAACTATTGACGGGTGAGCAGGGGTCTGTTATAACGCATATCTCTTCGACACGGAGAGGGTCGCCGGGAGGGAAAAAGGCGGCGGCGGAAAAAAAGATAAAAAAAGTTGTTGACGGGCAGGAATGGTTAGGGTATAGTGCAAAGTCTGTCGCAACGAAGAAAAAGAAGTTACTTGGTCTTTGAAAACTAAATAGTAGACAGCTTTACATTGTGGGTTTCAAGCAATTAATTTGAGCATCAAAACTTCAGTATAGGAACATCAACTGGAGAGTTTGATCCTGGCTC
>DATDNF010000049.1:0-5946 GCA_036518435.1 Geobacteraceae bacterium | reverse complement strand
CCCAAGTCACTTATTGATTTATGCCAACGAAACAACAATTCAATTCATTATTTCTGACCCGAGCATCGGAACGGAGAACTTCTTGCTCCCAAGGTCTGATGTGAACAAATTCATAAATCAGTCCGCCGAATTAGCAAAGGCACTGAAGGATTAACCCGCGACCCAATGATGAGAACTAACTAGTCCTTGGTTTATGCAGAATGAGGGGTCTTGAACGTGGACAAAGCACGACCAAAGAAACCCCGCCTCTTCTCCTCACATTGAAATCAATCTAAAGGAGGGAAAACGATGAGGGACATTTTTTTGAGCGATCTCCACATAGGGGTGGACGCAGCGACCAATTTATACCTGTCGTCGGCACACGAACCGGAATTGAAGGCGGTGCTCAGGTACATCCAGGATAACGCAGACCAGATCAGGAACGTGGTCATACTTGGCGACTGGATCGACCTCTGGATGTACAGAACGACCGCGGTCCCCATGGAACGGCTGCCCGTCAAACGGGAAGACCGCGAGAACTTCCTGCCGACCCCGGGACAAATTTTCGAGGCAAATCCCTCCTTGTTTCGGAAACAAAGCGATGGATCGGGGGATTTCGTCACCTGCATCGAGAACATCACCGGTAACTTCTATTATGTAAGAGGCAATCACGACATCACCGTTTCCGACGATGAAATAAACAGTTTCCTGCCCCACGATATTGCCGAAGATAAGAAGATTACCTGCTATCCCGACGGTTACAGCTCAGGCAACGTTTACGGCGAGCACGGCAACTTCTGTTCCATGGTCTGCAAGCCCTGCGAATCTCTCCCTTTCGGATATTTCATGACGAGAGCCGCCGCGGACGGAGGGGTCAAGACCCCTGCCGACCTGGGTGCGAAGCTCCAGGCTCTGGTAGAGGCCGGACATTCTTTTGCCGATGCAATGTTGATCTGCATAGCCGATCAGGTCGGGCGGACGACTCCTTTTCAATTCCAGATGCCGGACGGCACGATCATGGATGCGAGCGAGGTGATCGGGAGATTCAAGGACACCAGCGCATTCAATCTCAACGTTTACAAAAGAACAGACGGTCTGATGGCTTCGGACAATCTGAAGAGCTATGCAAGGGACCTGGTCAATGCGGACACATCCCGCAAAATTGTCGTCTTGGGGCATACGCACGAGGAGGTGGTCGTTCAGGACTTTATGCCGGTATACGTGAATTCCCCCTGCAAGGCCCTTCGATCAACCTACGCGAATTGCGGTTTTCTGTGCGGCGGGGAAAACCCTCCCCCGTCAACGTTCGTGGAGATCGTTCATGCCGCCGGCACTGAACCGGAAAGGGTGAATGTCTATGAACTGGCATACGCCGATGATAAACCGTTTGTCAGTTTGAAGTATTCGCACCAAGCATGACGGTGACATTGATCAGCTGAAAATTGTTACCACCACGACCATAGGAGAGATGGTGGCCATTGAGGAAGCGACCCAGCAGCGCCGACTAGCAGAAAACATATCAAGGTCTACATATTTGACAGAAACGGGGAAATATGAGCATTTGTCAATTGTGTAGACCCTCACGCGGCCAGTTGGCCCAGAAAATAAGGGGATTCAGGCATATATGAGTATCGAGAAAATCCTTGTTAGCGATTATATGAAAAGGACTCTAACAGATCTGGTTGAGGACATTCAAGCTAGCAATAAAAGTACAATTTTCGGCGAAATGAGGTTCAAGGATTTTATTGAAGTAGCTGACTCGCCTCACGGGGTTTATGTTTTTTTCGATAGCCATGGCAAGCCTGAGTATATTGGAAAGGCATCAAGTCAAATTTTCCTTGGACGGCTTGCGGTCCACTGCGATACCAGACTTGATAACTGGATGAGTCATTTTGCTAATAAGGTTCTGAAATCCAGTGGTCAACCACGTACACCTCAAAATTATATTTCTGCGTTAAAGCGAGTGCTAGATTGCAGTATTTTGCTGATATGTTTTGAGGATAACATTGGAAAGCAAAACACAAAAAATATAGCAAGGCTCGAAAAGGCGCTGCGATCCACTCTCAAACCATCATTAAATGACTGTAGCCAAGTTGAAGATATGTCAATTGCCATCTCTGCTCTCCTTTGCTTTTAAACGAGGAAAAAAGAGGGGCAGGCCTTGCACACAGTCCCGGGGTCGGACCAGGTTAACCACCCGTAATACCGCAGTTAATAACCCCAATTGGTCCCATTCATGGCCTTAGAGCCGCGTTCCTGCCGGCAAAAAGGGGCTTTTAAGAGATAATAAGAATGCGGGTAGAGTAGAGAGCAGGTTTCACCCTGCCCTCCCTCATCAAACCGTGCATGCAGTTTTCCCGCACACGGCTTTCCGATGTTCTTCACTACAACAGCATGCGCTTTCGTCCAGCCCGCTGTTGTCGGCACTTTGTATAATCCGTACTTTTCATATAAACCCTGTTGTTGAACCGGGCAAACCCGGTTCCCCGGTCCTTGATCTTGTGCCGTTTGCGGAGATGGGTGCGCAACCGCTCTTCGACATGACTTTTTAGATGGGTCAAGTGCCTTGCTGCAATTACGATAATGATAGTGTGCCACCCATCCTCTGACGGTGGCGTTGACTTCATTTATTACCCAGGCAAGCGGTTTTACCGTCCTCACTCGCTTCGTGTCTCGGTCACTCGATCTTTGACATTTTGCAGGGTTTTCTTCGATGGCTGGACATGGGAATAGTAGTTTCCCGTTCTTCTGCTCCTCCCCATCCAGATTGTGAATCCGAGGAAGTCAAACTTCTCCTTGTAGGCATTTCGCAGGCAAAAAAGAGCTGCTGAAAGAAAATATTACTTGTGAACCAACACAGATGGTGGTAAATTATGCACATAACAAATGCGCATAAGGAGCCCGCAATGCACACAAACTTTTTCGATCCGAGTGCTCCCAAAAAGTCTGCCAACCTCAGTATCAACAGCGACCTCCTCCGCCAGGCCAAAGAGCGCCATATTAACCTTTCACAAGCTTTGGAATTGCGTCTTGCCGAGTTGATCCGGGAGGAAAAGCGCCGGAAGTGGCAGGAGGAGAACCGGGAGGCCATAGAAGATTACAATCGTCGGATAGAGGCCGACGGTGTTTTCAGTGACGGCTTGAGGCATTTCTGATGGCCCAGTTCGACGTATATGAAAATACGAACCCTGGGACAATGAAGACAATCCCCTATTTGCTCGATGTTCAGACCGAACTGCTCGACAACCTGACAACTCGTGTAGTAGTCCCGCTCATTACCGCTTCTGCGATGGGCAAAGCGGCGAAACATCTGAACCCCCAATTCAAAATAAAGCGAACCACTGTGATTATGTCCACCGCTGAACTGGCTGGCGTTCCCGCGCATGTTTTGGGGAATAAAATCTGTTCGCTCAAGGAACAGCGTAGCGAAATTGTTGCCGCGCTTGATTTTCTGTTCACCGGTTTTTAGGGAAAACCAAAAAAGCCCGCTCTCCGCGGGCTTTCGCGCTTTCTCTTGCAAGAATCGGCAGAAGGTTAGCTCCTTGGGGTCGGACCAAGTTAACCACCCGAAATACCACAGTTAATAACCCAAATTGGCCCCATTCATGGCCTTAGAGCCACGTTTTCGCCGGCAAAAAGGGGCTTCCAAGAGATAACGCAAAATATTTTCGTTTTTTTAAAGGATACACCATGGCCGGATTTCTTATTCTGCTCCAACTTGCCTTTATTCTTCTGGTTGCACACCCCGACAACTGCCATGCCGGCGAACTCTCCGCATCCCGCGAGCGCATGCCCGAAGGTTCCCGGCGGGGGAATGCCACCGAGAAGGAGAGGAGCCGGGAGCGGGAAAAGCGCTTCATCATCCGGACGCTCGATGACCTCAAAGGCTCTCTCTCCCTTGCGGAAGAGGAGATACGGGCGCTGGAAAAGGAGATCGACGCCATTACCCTGCTCGAATCCCCCCAGAGGGAGAAGGATTTCTCGAATCTCCTCGACTGGTACCATGATTATGACGACTGGCTCGCGCGATCGACAGGGGATTTTGAGGACGACCTGGCGCTTGTGTCCGCCGGCCCCGCCCAGGGGGACGGACGCTGGGAAGAGCGCTACGACGTGTTGGTGAACGAGCAGGATGCCCTGGCGGGAGAGTTGGAGAAAAGGGTCAAGCGCTACGATGCCGAGGAGAAGCGGCTGGCGGGGATCATAGAACGCCGGAGAGAGCTGCAGGACCTGTTCGGCAACCTGGAGCATCGTGCCCGCATCGAGGAGAGGCCCGGCGATTCTCCGGAGTCCGCCCCGGAACGAAGGGAGCGTGAGAGGAAAGCGGAAAAATTACGGACGGAGATCAGGGTGGTGCAGAACGAGCTGTTGTCCCTTCCCCTGGTGGACGAGGACCTCCTCAAGCATTACGCGGTCCTGGTGGAAAAGGGGCATGGGGAGCTCGACTGGCTGTCCCTGAAGCGCGACGAGTACGACGCGGCGAGAGACCTGGCTGCGGTGACCGGCCGCGTCCCCCGGCGCGACGCTGCCGCAATCGAGGCGGCGTACCAGCAGGCCGCGAGGGTGTTCGAGAGCGAGATCAACCGGCTTTCCCGCAAGATGGACGAACTGGACCGGAAGCGCTCACGGGTGACGCCGGCCGGGTCGCTGAAAGAGGTGGAGCGCTCCCGGGAGCTGGGGAACTTCTACGAGCGGCTCCAGGGGAGGTACGACAGCGAGATCAGAAGGCTCCGGGTGTTGATCGGTGCGTGCAATGCGGAGCTGGCTGAGGTGTTGTCGGAGAAGTAGGCGGTATCACCCGGTGGCCCACAGCAAGACCTCAGCTTAACACTGCACTTGCTCGCTTCGCACCAGGTGAGTGGCTGGCCATTAGGGCTACTTCAGCACCTCCACCTCGTACCCACGCCCGCACAGATAATCGATCACTTCCTGGATATGTTCGTAACCTCTGGTTTCCAGCTCCAGCAGCACCTCGGTCCGCCCCAGTTGAAGGGCGATGGAGCGGCGGTCGTGGGAGATGAGATAGATGTTTGCCCTGGTCGCGGCGATGTCCGCCGCCAGCCGCGCCAGCGAGCCGGGGACGTCCTCCAGTTCCACCTTCAGCTTGAGATACCGCCCCGCCGCCAGCAGCCCCCGCTCCACCACCACCGCGATGGTCTTGACGTCGATGTTCCCCCCCGACAGGAGGCAGACCGTCTTGCCGGCAACAACAGGGACCTTTCCGTTCAGAAGCGCCGCCAGTCCGACCGCCCCAGCCCCCTCGACCAGGAGCTTGGTCCGCTCCAGGAGCGCCACGATCGCCTGGGCGATCTCCTCCTCCTCCACCAGCACCACCTCGTCCACCAGCTCCCGGACGATGGGAAAGGTGTTCTCCCCCACCCTCTTCACGGCGATGCCGTCCGCCAGGGAGACGGTGAGCGGCGTCTCGACGACCTCCCCCTTGCGCAGGGAAAAGTGCATGGAAGGGGCGGCAGCCGCCTCCACCCCGATGATCCTGACCTGCGGGCGGGTCTCCTTGATCGCCGCGGCGATCCCGGCAATCAGCCCGCCGCCGCCGATCGGGACCAGGATGGTGGCGAGGTCGGGGAGTTCTTCGAGGACCTCCAGGCCGATGGTCCCCTGACCCGCCATCACCAGCGGATCGTCGAAGGGGTGGACGAACAGGGCGCCGCTCGCCTTCTCCGCCTCGCGGGCCGCGGCACACGCTTCGTCGAAATTCCTCCCGGTCAGCACCACCTCCGCGCCGTAATCCCTGGTGGCGAAGACCTTCTGGGGGGGAGTGCTTTCCGGCATGAAGACGGTCGCCTTCACCCCGAGCTCGCGCGCGGCCCACGCGACCGCCTGGCCGTGGTTGCCGGCGCTCGCGGCGACGACGCCTGCCGACTTCTCCGCCGGCGAGAGCAGCGAGATCTTGTTGTAGGCGCCGCGGATCTTGAACGACCCTGTCCGCTGCAGGTTCTCGGCCTT